>JAKLJX010000038.1 GCA_023150945.1 bacterium
CTTAGGGCGTGCATCAAAGCGTCAGATCTTCCATGGGAGATCTGATATTCCTATTATTTATGCAAAACTCAATAACACAGAGAGGGTGAACATGTTGAAACGCACGAGTCTTGCGTTGATGCTGATTGCACTGCTTCCGGTGGTGCTGTTGGCGCAAAGCAAAGCCAAGTATGTTGGCGCCAACTCCTGTAAGGCCTGCCACCTCACGCCCAAGAGCGGTGCGGCTTTCACGATTTGGCAGAAAAGTCCGCATGCCAAGGCTTTTGCCACGTTGGCAACGCCAGCGTCCTTGGAAATCGCCAAGAAGAAGGGCATCGCCGATCCGCAAAAGGATGCCGGCTGCTTGAAGTGCCATGACACCGCCGCCGGCGTGGCGGCCGCACAACTCGCGACCACGTTCAAGCCCGGCGAAGGCGTGGGCTGCGAGGCCTGCCACGGCCCGGGTTCGGAGTACAAGACCATGTCGGTGATGAAAGACCTCGATGCCGGCAAGATCAAGCCCGAAACCGTCGGCATGATCAAGGGCGATGAGAAAACCTGCTTGAAGTGCCACAACTCCGAAAGCCCGACCTACAAGGGCTTCAACTTCGCGGAGTACAGCAAGAAGATCGCTCACCCGACGCCGAAGCCGTAACCTGTTTGTGGTGATCTGAGAAATTACCTGCGGCGCGGCCGGCAATCCTGCGTACCTGACGCCAGGCGGCGCAGGGGGTGCCGGCTGCGCCGCGGTTTGTTTGAAGGAGTGAGGGAGCCTTGGAGTGATGACATGCGCAGGCATGAAGCGGGAGTGCTGTTGACGATGACCATGCGCCGTTTTCTTGATGAAGCGGTGAAGCTTGCGGTTGGCGTGACGGTGATTTTTCGGCGGCCGGGCTTGCTCCTGCACGCCGGCGTGCCGGGGCTCGTGCTGCTGATGTTGAGTCTTGCCAAACCGGCCGCGGCACAGGAGGAAATGGACTGTCTGATGTGCCACGGCGACGAATCGCTCACGACCACCGACAGCACCGGCCGGGAGCATTCGCTGTTCGTCACTCCCGGGCATTTGGAAAATTCCGTGCATGCCGGTTTTGACTGCGTGACGTGCCATGCCGACGTGACGGAGATTCCGCACGCTGAAAAGCTGGCGCCGGCCGCCTGCCAGACCTGCCATGAAGATGCAGTCGCCGACCTTGCCGAAAGCGTGCACGGCCTGCCGCAGATCGCGGACGCGCCGACGTGCAGTGATTGTCACGGCAGCCATGATATTCGCCTGCGCGCGGATACGCTCTCCTGGGTGAACCCGAAGCAACTGGCCTTCACCTGCGGCCGTTGCCACGCCGATCCTGCCATTGTCAAGAAGTATCACATTCCCATCAGAGATCCGCTCACGGCCTACAATCGCAGCGTGCACGGCCGCCTGACTTTGGCGGGCGTCGACAGCGCGGCGACCTGCAGCAGTTGCCACGGCAGCCACAAGATCCTCGATGCCAACAATCCGGCCTCGCTGGTATTTCACTTCAACATTCCCAAGACCTGCGCGCAGTGCCATCAGACCGTCGCGGCGGAATACACCGCCAGCGTGCACGGCGCGGCGGTGGCGCGCGGCATGCGGGCCTCGCCGGTGTGCACGGACTGCCATACGGAACACGCCATCGAGTCGCCGGCGGTGGCGAGCGCGCCCACCTCGGCGCGCAATGTGGCGGTCGAAACCTGCGGCCGCTGCCATGCCTCGACGCGCCTCACCGAGAAATATGGACTGCGCACCGAGCGCGTCTCCACCTTTACCGACAGCTATCATGGCCTGGCGCTGCGCTCCGGCCAACTGTCCGCCGCCAATTGCGGCAGTTGCCACGGCGTGCACAACATTTTGCCCTCCAGCGATCCGCGCTCGATGATCAATCCGGACAATCTGGTGCAGACCTGCGGCCAATGCCATCCCAATGCCAGCGCGAACTTTGCGCGCGGTCCGGTTCATTTCACCGAGGATGAGCGCGAGGGCCGCGTGGTGGCGGTTGTGCGCACCATTTATTTGAGCCTGATCATTGTTCTAATCGGCGGCATGCTGCTGCACAATGGACTGGATTTCATTCGCAAGAGCAAGCATGTGCTCCGGCGCGGCTGAAACTGGTAAGGCAGCACCCCGGCAACGCCCAGCCGGGCAACGACACCGCTAAAATCCGAGCGTTTGCCGCGCCCTGCCGCAATCCCGCGGAATAAGCCGTTACGAACCTGACGAACATTTTTCCCATGAGCGCGACTTCCAACAACAATCAGCAGTACTACCTGCGCTGGACGCGCAATGAGCGCTATCAGCATTGGATTCTGGCCCTGAGCTTCACCGTGCTGGCGATCACCGGCTTCGCGCTGCGCTACCCCGAAACCGTCTGGATCCAGCCCCTGTTGCTGCTCGAAGAAAAATTCGCGCTGCGCGGCTGGATTCATCGCATCGCCGCGCTGGTGTTCGTGGGCCTGGGCGCCTATCACATCGGCTACATGTTTTTCACGCCGCGCGGCCGCACGCTGGTGAAGGCGCTGATGCCGGCACGGCAGGATCTCAGCGACTTCTTTCAGAACATGCGTTTTCTGCTCGGCCGGCGCAGCTCTCCGCCCGAATTCGATCATTTCTCCTACATGGAGAAAGTCGAATATTGGGCGCTGGTGTGGGGGACGGTGGTGATGGCGGTTACCGGCTTTCTTCTGTGGTTCGAAGGCTTTGCCTTGCGTTTTCTGCCGCTGTGGATGATGGAAGTTCTCACCGTCGTGCATTTGTATGAGGCCTGGCTGGCGACGTTGGCGATCGTGATCTGGCATTTCTACGGCGTGATCTTCAATCCGGAAGTCTATCCGCTCAACCAGAGTATGGTTGACGGCATGATGTCCGAGGAGGAGATGCGGCGCGAGCACGGCCGCGCGCTGGCCCGCTTGCAGGAAGCGGAGGCGCAGGCGGAGGAAGACGAAAAAGAGGCAACACCCGCGGCCGGCAGCGGTTCCGTTGCCTGAGGCGCGAATTGAGCAAACCAAACCGCACCGGGATTTTCCCATTCCCTGTGCTGGCTGCGCGCAGGCGCTGATAAGGCTCTTTTTATGCCAGTTGAGATTTTACTGCAGAGCGTGATCGCCGGGTTGTTGGCCAGTCTGGCATGCGGCTTGGGCGCTCTGCCGTTGCTGTTCAAGCGCCTGGATTTGGCAAACCGTACCGGCTTGGGCTATGGCTTTGCCGGCGGGTTGATGCTGGCGGCCTCGGTGTACAATCTCATCCTGCCGGGCCTGACCATGGCGGAGCACACGATGAACATGGCGCAGGTGCTGCCGGTGTTGAGCGGCATCGTGCTGGGGGCGTTGTTCTTGTGGAGCGTGGACCGTTACCTCAACGAGGAACGCCTGGCGCGTGACTCTTGGAAGCGCTGGGGCAATCGCGCCCAAATCCTGATCTTTCTGGCCATGAGCGTGCACAGCATTCCGGAGGGCGTGGCGGTGGGCGTCGGCTATGCCTCCGAGAAAGTCTACCAGACGCAGCTCGGCTCCTACATCGCGCTCGCCATCGCGATCCACAACATTCCGGAAGGGCTGGCGGTGGCCATTCCGCTGCGCTCGGCCGGGGCGAGCATCGTGAAGTGCTTTTTTGCGGCATTTCTCACCAGTCTGCCGCAGCCGATTGCAGCAGTGCCGGCGGCCATGGCCTCCTGGTTTTTCCAACCCCTCATGCCGGTGCTCATGGGCTTTGCGGCCGGCGCGATGATGTTCCTCATTCTGCTCGAGATGATTCCCGACGCCCTGCACCATGAAAAGCCCGCCAGAATTGCCTGGGCTTTCATTCTGGGCTTTTGCTTGATGCTGCTGATTCAGGTCGTCTTGTAACGTCTGCGCCGCGGCGCCGGAGGGCGCTGTGGGCGCCGGTTGCTCCGCTGCTGAATTGCGAGAATGCCATGGATCCTGAATCGCAACAGCTTCTCACCCGCTTGCTTCGGACGCACCGCCTCGCCGCTTTTGGCACGTTGCGGGATGGTGCGCCGCTGGTTTCGCTGGTGCTCTATGCCGTCTCGCCGGACTTGTCCTGCTTCTACATTCATGCCAGCCGGCTGGCTTTACACACCCAGGATCTCCTGCACGATGCCCGCGTCAGCCTGATGATCGCGGAAACCGACACGCCCGGCCGTGACCCCCAAACGCTGGCGCGCGTTTCGTTGCGCGGCGAAGCCGCCGCGGTGCCGCCCACAGCCGAGGATTATGCCGCGATCAAGTCCATCTACCTGCAAAAGTTCCCGGAATCGGCCCTGCATTTTGAGTTGGGCGATTTTTCCCTCTACGGCATTGTGCCGCGCACCGCTCGTTATGTTGCCGGCTTCGGCAAAGTCTTCAATCTCACCGCGGAAGATCTCCGGCATGCCGGTTCGATGGGCACGTAGCCGGTACTGGAAACGTCTTCTTCTGCAACCAGGGAAGGGCAATCATACATGCGTCGAATGTGCGCCGTCCTGTTGGGAATTGCCGTGAGCGCGCATGGCCTCGGCTGTTTTACCAAGGCGCAGCGCGCGGCGCAGCCACCCCAGTTTCGCACTCTCCAGGTGCAACAAGCGACACGCTTCCACAAAAAGATTATGCTCGAAATCGGCTGGTATCCGTACCAACGCGAGCAGGCCGTTGCGGCAGGTACGAATCTCTGGACCATCGTGCACAGCGACAGCGGTGGCGTGGAAGGCGCCCTGCCGGTCATCCTGGTGAGCTATCCCGATTCCAGCGAGGCGGTGTGGCTGGATCTGAACATCGATGATGCCCTGCTCGGCAGATTGCTCAAACACAGCCTGATGACCGAGATTCCCATCAAGCGGCCGCTTGCCGGGTTCTTGCAGGAGGCGAATTGCGGCTCCTGCCACCCGGCCGAGATCAGAATCCGAGAATGACTCAACGAGGCGGAGGGATGAAAATTCACAATCGACTTCTTATTCTGCTGCTGCTGGCCGGTTTTCACAGGCTGCCGGCACAAACGCGGGAAGCCTGCCTGGAATGCCATGCCGACCCCGGCTTGACCACGGAGCGCGGCGGCCGCCAAGTTTCACTCTTTGTGGACGTCAGGGCGCTGGACAAATCCACCCACAAAGAGGTGGAATGCATCTCCTGCCACCCCGATGCCGCCGTCGAAGAATTTCCGCATCCGGAAAAACTCGAGCCGGTCAACTGCGCAACTTGTCACGACGACGCGCAGCTCGATTTCGACGCCAGCATTCATGGCCAGGCGCTCAACCGCCAGGCGCCCTATGCGCCCACCTGCACGGAATGCCACGGCACCCACAACATTCTCGCGGCCAGCCTGCCGGAATCACCCGTCTTCAAGATGAACATTCCCTACTTGTGCGGCAAGTGTCATCGCGAAGGCGCGCCGGTGGCAAATGTGTACAACATCTCCGAACACAACATTCTGGAAAACTACAGCGAGAGCATTCATGGCGAGGGGATGTTCAAGAAGGGATTGATGGTCTCCGCCACGTGCACGGATTGCCACGGCCGGCACATGATCCTGCCGCATACCGTGCCCAAGTCCACCATCTCGTTGCACAATGTGGCGAAAACCTGCATGCAGTGCCACAGCCGCATCGAGCAGGTGCATCAGCAGGTGATCCGCGGCGAATTGTGGGAAAAACGGCCGGGCGCGATTCCGGCCTGCACCGATTGCCACCAGCCGCATCGCTTGCGCCGTGGCTCACTGGTGCTCAATGTCGAAGACCGCGCCTGTCTGAAGTGCCATGAGCAGGAAAATCTGCAGCGCGTGACCGACGGCAAAGTGGAATCGATGTTCGTCAGCAAGCGCGACATCGAGAACTCCTCCCACAAAACCATTCCCTGCGTCAAGTGCCACTCCGACATCGATCCGCAACTGGCGCGGCCGTGTGAGCCGGCCGGCCGAGTGGATTGTTCCAATTGCCACGCCAAGATGGCCGAAGAGTATTTTCAAAGCGGCCATGGCCAGGCCTATTTCGAAAAGAAGTACGATGCGCCCTATTGCACCACCTGTCACGGCAACGGCCATGTGACCAAATCGCGGCTGGATGAAACCTCGCCTACCTATCGCTCCGCGATTCCCACGCTCTGCGGCGATTGCCACAAGCAAGGCGGCAAGGCGGAGCAGGTGCCGGGCTTGGCGGAAGTCAACGTGCTGTTTGACTATTCCTCCAGCGTGCACGGCAAGGGCCTGGTCGAGAAAGGCTTGTTGCCGGTGGCCATCTGCACCGACTGCCACAGCTCGCACTACGTGTTGAAACACACGGACGAGCGTTCCATGGTCAATCCCAAGAATATTCCGGCGACCTGTGCCAACTGTCACCGCGGCATCTACAAAGATTTCATCAAGAGCGTGCATTTCAGCGCCACGGGTGAGAGCGAGGAGAAGCTGCCGACCTGCATGGATTGCCATTCGGCACACGGCATTGCGCGCGTCGAGCAGGACGCTTTCATGACCGAAGTCACGCAGCAATGCGGCTCCTGCCACAAGGAGCTCGCCGAAACCTATTTCGACACCATGCACGGCAAGGCCTATCGCCTGGGCTATCTGAAGGCCGCGCGCTGTTCGGATTGCCACGGTGCTCACGCGATTCTGGGCGTGAACGATCCCAATTCCTCGGTCGGTCTCACCAACGTGGTCAGCACCTGCCAGAAATGCCACGCGGACGCCAACCGCCGCTTCACCGGCTATCTCACGCATGCCACCCACCACGATAAAGTCAAATATCCAATTCTATTTTACACCTACTGGGGCATGACCACCCTGCTGGTGTCGGTGTTCGGTTTTTTTGGCGTGCACACCCTGCTTTGGCTGCCGCGCTCCTTCCGGGCCTACAAGGAAAGAAAACAGCACAAGGAGACGGAGGGCAGGTACTACATTCAGCGCTTCACGCCGGCGCAGCGCATTACACATTTGTTCGTGATCATCAGCTTCTTGTCGCTGGCGCTGACCGGCATGATGCTGAAGTTTTCCAGCATGCCCTGGGCCGGCTTCATCGCGAATCTGCTCGGCGGCGTGACGGTGGCCGGCAAGATTCACCGCCTGGCTGCGATCGTCACCTTCGGGTATTTCTCCTATCATCTCTATACGCTGATTCAGAAAAAACGCCGTGAGCGCAAGAGCCTGCTCGCGTTCGTGTTTGATGCCAAGTCGCTTTGGTTCAACCGGCAGGACTTGAAGGACTTCGCCGCGACCGTGAAGTGGTTCCTGGGCCGGGGCGAACGGCCGGCTTACGGGCGCTGGACGTACTGGGAGAAGTTCGATTATCTGGCGGTGTTCTGGGGCGTCGCCATCATCGGCACTTCGGGCTTGATGCTGTGGTTCCCCGAGTTCTTCACCAAATTCCTGCCCGGCTGGCTGATCAATGTCGCCACCATCATTCACAGCGACGAGGCCCTGCTGGCGGTCGGCTTCATCTTCACCGTGCACTTCTTCAACACGCATTTGCGCCCGGAAGCCTTCCCGATGGACAAAGTGATCTTCACCGGCGTCACGCCGCTGGAAGAGTACAAAGCCATGCGGCCGCGGGAATATGAAGAACTCAAGGCCAGCGGTGAATTGCGCAAAGTGCTGGTCACCAAAACCATCTCCCCGCGCCGGGAGAAAATCCTGCAGGTCTTCGGTTTTCTATTCCTCAGCCTGGGTCTGATTCTGGTGGGATTGATCATCTATTCCGTGCTGTTCGGGTACAAATAGCGCCCTGAGGAAGCCGGAGTTGTGCCGTCCCGGTTTATGCCGCCGGGAAAGCGTGGCTCCGGCTTTTTGATTGGAATCCATTTCTCCGGCTCAAACGCATGCGCTTCCAACGCCATCCGCATAACCCGGTCATTCCGCGCACACCGGGCAGCTTTTATTCAAAATACGCCGCGAATCCTGACCTGCTGTTCTTCCACGGCAAGTATCATTTGTATTTTCGCGGGCAGGCGGAGGCGGGGCACGATCAGATCGGCGTTGCCATTGCACGCCCCGAAGCGTTCGACGGTGTACACTGGGAAATGGTGCCGCACAATCCCATCCTGCCGGTGAGCGCCGATCCGGCCGCGTTTGATGCCGGCCACATTCTCGACCCGGCGGCGGTTGTGCTCGACGGCCGGGTGTATCTGTACTATTCCGCGCATCGCAAAGACTGGCACAACTGGAACGTCCCTTCTCATGTCGGGCTGGCGGTTTCAGATGACGGCCTGCATTTCGAGAAGCATCCCGGCAATCCCATCATCGCTGGCACGGCGCCGGAGGCAGTCTTGCACCAGGGCCGCGTGCATCTCTTTTTTCAACGCCGCACGGCTGCCGGCAACTTCGAGATCTATTGCTGCACCAGCGCGGACGGCGTGCACTTTGCCGCCGGCAGCGAGCAGGTGGTGTTGCGGCCTTCGCAACAAGCGGGCGCGTTCGATGCCTTCAGCCTCTCGACGGTGCGCATTTGGGAAGCCGAGGGCTGGTTCTACCTGGCCTATGGCGGCTGCGATCGCTTTTTCGATTATCCCGTGGCCATTGGCTTGGCGCGTTCGCGCGATCTGTGGCAGTGGGAACGCTATCCCGGCAATCCCATTCTGCGACGCGGCGCGCCCGGCTCGTGGGATGAAGGCGCCTTGTGGTTTGCGACCGTGCATCGCGTGAATCAGACTTGCTACCTTTGGTATGAAGGCACGGGCACAGGGCTGGGGTTGGACTCGGCGGCGGCGCAAGAAGCCTCGCGCGTCTGCCGGGAGCACGATTACGGCGGCTATGGCCAGACTTCCTTTTCGCAAATCGGTTTGGCCATTGCCACCGAGAGCATGCCGGAATGGTAGCGCCGATCACCGCGCCCCAGCACGCCACCGCAACCGCGGCGCGACAGAACGCGTTTCCTGCCGGCGGGCTGACCCTGCGCCGCGGCGCCCTGCCTTCCCGCCCAAACGGCAGCCGTGCGGAAGACAGCCAATAACTTCGACAGTCAACGCGGTTTCCCCTCAGCCCACATCCAGACAACAGGAGGCGATGATGGCAAATTTTTTTTCGCGAATCAGCCGGCGCTCCTTTCTCGACTATTTTCTCGGCGGCGGCGCAGCGGCACTGGCCGGCTCGGTTCTTTTCCCCGTGTTGAAATACATCATGCCGCCGGCGATTCCGCAAGCCGTGCAGAATGACGTGGTGGCGGGGAAAGTCGGCGAACTGGCGCCCAATTCCGGCAAGGTCTTCCGGTTCGGCAACAAACCCGGCATCTTGGTGCGCACGCCCGAGGGCGACTATCGCGCCTTCTCGGCGGTGTGCACGCATCTGCAATGCACGGTGCAATATCGCGACGATTTCAAGCACATTTGGTGCGCCTGTCACAACGGTCATTTTGATCTGACCGGCCGCAACCTCGAGGGGCCGCCGCCCCGGCCGCTGGAGGAGTATCGCGTCGAAATCCGCGGCGAGGATATTTTCGCGATACGGCAAACCTGATCCGGCCGATTGTCTCCGGCATCGCCCGGCTGGCTGGCGATTCCCGCCCATCAAACCACGAGGCAGCGTCTGACGCTAACACGGGGTGTCACCCATGTCCACAACCGTTGCGAAAAGCAGTTTCTGGCGCGAGCGTTTTCCGATCGACGCCGTCGCGCATTTCTTTGCCAAGAAGACGGTGCCGATGCATCGCCATACGATTTGGTATTATCTCGGCGGCATGACGCTGTTCTTCTTTCTCATCCAAGTCGGCACCGGGGTGTTGCTGCTGCTCTACTATCGTCCCACCGCTGAGGCCGCATTCGAGAGTGTGCAATTCATCATGACCAAAGTGCGGTTCGGCTGGCTGATTCGTTCGCTGCACAGTTGGTCGGCGAATCTGATGGTGGCGGCGGCCATGATTCACATGTTCAGCGTGTTTTTCATGAAATCCTATCGCAAGCCGCGCGAGATCACCTGGGTCTCGGGCGTCTTGCTGTTTTTTCTGGCACTCGCCTTCGGCTTCACCGGCTACCTGTTGCCGTGGAATACGCTGGCTTACTTCGCCACCAAGGTCGGCACGGAGATCGCTTCCGTCGTGCCGATCGTCGGGCACGATTTGCTGCTCTTCCTGCGCGGCGGTGAGGAAGTGACCGGCGCGACCCTGACCCGCTTGTTCGGCTTCCACGTGGCAGTGCTGCCCATGCTCACCACCGCGCTGCTGGGCTTGCACTTGTTGCTGGTGCAAGTGCAGGGCATGAGCGTGCCGCCGCAAGCAGAAGCGCAAGCCGCCCAACGCAAGCCCATGCCGTTTTTCCCCTATTTTCTGATGCGTGATCTGGTCGGCTGGCTGGTGGCGCTCGGCGTGCTTGCTGCGCTCGCCGCACTCTTCCCCTGGGAGCTGGGCGAGAAGGCCGATCCCTTTGCGTCGGCGCCGCCCGGGATCAAGCCGGAATGGTATTTTCTCTTCATGTTCCAGACCTTGAAGTACATTCCTGCGAAAATCCTCTTCATGGATGGCGAAGTGCTGGGCATTCTGGCGTTCGGGCTGGTCGGCGTGTTTTGGCTGTTGGTTCCCTTTCTGGATCGCCGGCCGGAGGCGGGAGGCCGCACGCGCTGGTTCACGGTATTCGGCTGGGTGGCGATTGCGTTCATCGCCGTCATGTCCCTGATTGCCTATGTCGTGCCCCAGACGTTTTGACCGCCCGCATCTCACTTACACGAACTCGAGAGGCGAAGTCGCCATGAAAAAAATATTCCTCTGGTTGATCCTGGGGCTCGGCATGGCCGGCGTGGTCCGTGCCCAAACGCCGCCGGAAAGCAGTTGCCTCATTTGCCATCGCCAGCTTGATGCCGAATTGTTGGCGCCCGTCACGGCTTGGGAGAATGACATTCATGCTCACAACGGCCTGGGTTGTGAGAGTTGCCACGGCGGCAACCCGAGTCCGGCGGTGGCGGAAGACCCGGAGGCAGCGATGAGCCGCGCTGCCGGCTACCGCGGCAAGCCCGGCCGCAAGAGCATCCCCGAGCTGTGCGCCGCCTGCCACAGCGATCCCGCCGTGATCAAGAAATACAACCCCGCGCTGCCCACCGATCAGTTGGCGAGTTACCGCACCAGCCGCCATGGCGAGCTGCTGTTTCAAAAGGGTGACGAGAAAGTCGCGGTGTGCAGCGATTGCCACGGTACGCACGGCATTCTGGCGGCCAGCGACTCGCGGTCTTCGGTCTATCCGTTGAACGTGCCGGGCACCTGCGGCCGCTGCCATGCCGATGCCGGCTACATGGCCGGTTATGGCATCGGCGTGCAGCAGGTGGCGGACTACGATTCCAGCGTGCACGGCATCGCGCTGCTGCGTCACCGCGACCTGGCCGCGCCGGCGTGCAACGACTGCCATGGCAACCATGGCGCGATTCCGCCGGAGGTCAAGAGCATCGCGCATGTTTGCGGCCGGTGCCACATGAACAATGCCGAGCTGTTTGAAAAAAGTCCGCTGGCCGGGCCGTTTCAAGAGATGGGTCTGAAACAGTGTGAGACCTGCCACGGCAACCACAGCATCGTCAAGCCCACCGACGCCATGCTGGATCCCAACGGCGAATTCTCCTGCGCGCAATGTCATGAGCCGGAAAGCGCCGGCTGGAAAAACGGCGCGGAGATGTTTGCCATTATCACGGAGATGAAATCCAAAATTCACCTGGCTGACAGCCTGGTGGGCGGCGCCGAGCGCGCCGGCATGGAAGTGAGCGAGGCCAAATTCATCATTTCCTCAGCCGATGATGAGCTGATCAAAGCCCGCACCCAGGTACACACCTTTCAATCCGACCTGCTGCGGCAGACCTCGCAGGCCGGAGTCGACCTGGCCAGTCAGGCGGTTGGGCTTGGCCGCGCCGCGCTGCAGGAACTGCAGTTTCGCCGCCAGGGGCTGGCCGTTTCCATGGTCATCATTTTTGCCGTGGCGGTCGCGCTCTATTTGAAAGTCCGGCGCAAAGACCGGGAGTGGCAGGAGGGTGGAGCGCGAGGCTGAATCGTTGCAGGAGGCGCCGGCGAAGCAGTGCGATCGCAGGTGGAGCCGAGCGGCAAAACCGGCCCGGGGGAACTTGTGCCGGGAGGTATTCCCCTGAGCAGATCCCTGCCGGCGCTCATCTCCGTTGTGGTGTCGCAAAAGGAGTAATGGCTGATGAATGAATCCGCTGCCACTTCTCCGTCTGAGGCTGCAGGCCTCGACGCCCGCTTGCGCCGGCTCGAAGCGCGGCTGGCCCGCCTGGAGGCGTATCTGCAACTTGGCCCGTTGCCGGAAGTTGCCGGCGCGGACGCCGCAACACGGAATGCGGAGACCGTCCAGGTGGCGCACCCGCCGAGCGAGGAGGAAAAAGAAACTGCGCTGGAGTTCAGAATCGGAGAATTTTGGCTCGCACGCGTAGGCATCGTGGCCTTGCTGCTGGGCACGGCGTTCTTCATCGCCTATCCCCTGGCAGTGCTGCCGCCGCTGTTGCACAGCTTGATCGGCTACTCGTCCGTCGTCGGATTGCTCTTCTTCGCTCGGCTGTGGCGCTCGACCTATTCGTATCTCTCGCGCATTCTGTTCGGCGGCGGGATGATTCTGCTCTATTATGCCACGTTGCGCCTGCACTTTTTCACCGGCCATCCCGTCATTTCCAACAAGTTCATTGCGCTGGCCTTGTTGCTCGCCGTCGTTGGCGTGCACTTTTATTTCGCCGCGCAGCGCAAGAGTGAATTGTTGACGGGCATTGCCGTTTTTCTCGGTTATGCCACTGCGCTCTTTGGTGATGCCACACATTATATTTTGCCGATGGTTGCCATCACTTCAGCAGCGGCGGTTTATTTTTTGATGAGATATCATTTTCAGACCGTCGTTCTGCTCAGCGTCGTTTTGGCTTACCTGACGCACTTGCTCTGGCTGCTGGGCAATCCCCTGCTCGGCCATCCGCTGCAAGCCGTGGCCGAACACCAGAACAATCTCGCCTATCTTTTCTTGTATGCCGCGCTGTTGGCGCTGCCTTCGCTCTGGCGCAAAGAAGCAGCGCTCTCTGATTTCAGCAGGGTGGTGTTGCCGTTGCTGAATGGCCTGGGTTTCTATGGCCTGTCGTTTCTGGTGATGCTCACCTTTTTCGGCGACCAGCGCGCTCTGATCAACTTCTACATTTCCGCCTTTTTTCTCGCGGTCGCGACCATCGGCTGGGTGCGCAGTCAGAGCCGGTTGGCCACTTCGCTGTACGCCTGCTTCGGTTATCTCGCGCTCAGTGCCGCCATTTTTTCCCGCTTCGCCGCGCCGCATTATTTCATTTGGTTGGGCTGGCAGAGCCTGCTGGTGATCTCGACCGCGATTTGGTTTCGCTCCCAAATCGTGGTGGTCGCCAACACGATCATCTATCTCGGCATTTTCCTGGCGTATTTGATCTCGGCGCCGAGCACGGCTGCGGTGAATGCCAGCTATGCCCTGGTGGCGTTGCTGAGCGCGCGCTTGCTCAACTGGAAAACCGAGCGCCTGGCGCTGAAAACCGAATTGATGCGCAATCTCTATCTCGCCTCGGCATTCATCATCATTCCTTACGGCCTCTATCACGCCGTCCCGCGCCACTACGTCAGCCTGGCGTGGCTGGGCGCGGTGGTGTTTTATTTTCTGCTGAGCGTGCTGCTCCAAAACAAGAAGTACCGCTGGATGGCAATCCTGACGCTGTTTTTGGCGGTGCTCTATGTTTTTGTGATCGATCTGGCCCGCCTGGAGGCGGGCTATCGCATTCTTTCATTGCTGGCAGTCGGCATCGTGTTGCTGGTGATCTCGCTGCTCTATGCCCGCTCGCGCAGGAGGACGCCCGGCGCGGCCGCACCGCCGGGAAATGAATGAGGCGCGGCCGCCTGCGCGGCAAGTGCGGCGCTCCGCCTTCCCGCCCGCCTGCCGGAAAGTCACACCGGGTGATTTTGCGATTGCAATTCTCCAATTTAGTTTGAATTTTGGTGGCGGCAATTGACGCCGATCAGTTTGACCTGAATTGACCCTTGTTCGGAGGAAGGTGGTATGGAAAACGCGACTGACAACTCGCGCAAGCTCCCCAGTTCGTTTTACAACCTCATCAGCATCGTGGGCGCGGCGCTCGCGGCTTTCAGCTTTGTCGCCATTATTTTCCTGTTCGTCGTTGATTTTTTCATGCAAAAGTCAACGCCCTATCTGGGCATCATCAATTACCTGGTTTTCCCCGCGGTCTTGATTTTGGGCCTGCTGTTGGTGCCGATCGGCATGTGGCGCGAGCATCACCGCCGCGCCAAGTTTCACGCGCTGCCGTCGCTGCCGCGCGTCGACCTCAATATCCCCCATCATCGCCGCATGTTTGCGCTTTCGGTGGCGGTGCTCAGCGTGTTCCTGCTGCTCACCGGCGTCGGCAGCTATCAGGCCTATGAATTCACCGAATCCACCCGGTTTTGCGGCACCACCTGCCACACCGTGATGGAGCCGGAGTACACCGCCTATCAAGGTTCGCCGCATGCGCGCGTCACCTGCGCCGGCTGCCACGTGGGCCCGGGCGCGGGCTGGTATGTGCAATCGAAGCTCTCCGGCCTGTATCAAGTCTATTCCGTGGCCTTCAACAAATACCCGCGGCCGATTCCGACGCCGATCACCAACCTGCGGCCGGCGCGTGAAACCTGCGAGCAATGCCATTGGCCGCAGGCCTTTTTCGGCTCCAAGCAAAGCGAGCGCGTGCATTTCATAAAGGATGAAGCCAACACGCGCTGGACCTATAACGTGCTCATCAAAATCGGCGGCGGCAGCCCGGAGCTGGGGCATACCTCCGGTATTCACTGGCACATGAACATCGCCAACAAGATCGAATACCTGCCCGCCGATGAATCCCGCGAGGTGATTCCCTGGGTGCGTTCGACCAACGCCAAGGGCGAGGTGACGGTGTACTCCGCCGATCCCAGCCTGCAAGACGGTGCGGCCGTCGATGAAAGCAAGCTGCGGGTGATGGACTGCATCGACTGTCACAACCGTCCCACCCACATTTTCAAATCGCCCAACGTCGCGGTGAACGCGGCCATGAATTTCGGCCGGATCGACGCGACCCTGCCGATGATCAAAGCCGCAGCCGTGGAAGCCCTGCTGCCGGAGTATCTCACCAAGGAAACGGCGCTGGCGGCGATCGACTCCTCGTTGCATGCCTTCTTTGAACAGAACTATCCGGAGGTGGCGGCGGCAAAGGCGGAGCAAATCAAGGCAGCGGTGACGAGCGTGCAGGACATCTATGCCAAGAATAATTTTCCCAAAATGAAGGCGAGCTGGCGCAATTATCCCGATCACATCGGCCATTACCTCAGTCCTGGTTGTCATCGCTGCCATGACGGCCTGCATCAGAGCGCGGACGGCAAGGCCATCACGCATGATTGCAACGCCTGCCACCTGATTATCGCCCAGGGCGACGGCGAGACTGTGAAGGAAAGCAATCTGGAGGGATTGGAATTTCGCCATCCGGTTGACATCGGTGACGCCTGGAAGGAGACCAGTTGCCATGAATGCCACGGCATTGCGGCGGGTATGTAGGGTCCGTCCGAAAGCGCTGATCTTTGCAGAATGTTCCTGTAACGGCTTGGCCGTTGCATCAGATTCCCTGGAGGTTCCGAGACATTCGAGGTTTCCGAAACCTCGGCTCGGCCGAGGTTGAACATTCTCGGACGGACACTGTGTAGCGCGGCGCTGCCGGGCAAGTCTGTCTGAACACCAGAAACCAAGACCGAAAGCGGCCCTGGTTGTGCTGAGGCACAGCCAGGGCCTTTTTGTTTGCTGGTGCCGGGTTTTCGCGAGAAATGGAAAAAAGCTGTTAAAATTCTCAATAATGAAAAAAAATTCACAAAGGCAGCATCAAAGCAAACTGGCTTTGGTCTTTGTTTTATAGAGATTAAGAGCAACCGGCTGGTCGAGAGAAAGTGGAGCATGCTTTTTGCTGACGACTGATTTCATCCCATGCAGATTGGATGTCCCTTGGCTCGGGTGAAAGAGTGAATCGCGTTTCTCCGCGCTCCGCTGCCGTCCGCGCAGCGTGAGCGTTGTCGTGCTGGGAAAGGGCAGACGTCGCACAAGTGACCGGGCTTCGGCTCATGATTTGAATGTGAAAATTGCCAGATGGTCATTTGAATGAAGTGCGCTTGTGCGACGCTGCCGCTTGCTGGTTGGGCCGCGGAGACGTGGCCGCAGATTGCCATTGCCGCAGAAGAAACGAACACGGAAAAACGCAGGTGGCCGGCAGCCTCCCGGGCAGGGCTGAGGTTGCGGCCTTGCCTTCCAGTGCGCGGGGAAGGGGGCTGGACTGAACCGGCAAAGTTTGGATACGCACCTTTACACTCTTTTCCACCTTCACTGAACCAAGGGAGGTTCTTATGCCGGATCCCAATGCCACGATTTGGCAGACGATGCAGGCCAAGGGATACACGCGCCGTGATTTCCTGAGGTTTTGCAGTTTCGCTGCCGGCCTGGCCGGAATCGAAGCCACCGGCCTGGCACGAGTCGTTCACGCCTTCGAAAACAAGCCGAGGCCTCCGGTCGTCTGGCTCCACTTTCAGGAGTGCACCTGCTGCAGCGAATCCTTCATCCGCTCCTCCCACCCGATTGTCGCCGACATCGTGCTCGACAAACTCTCGCTGGACTACACTGAAACGCTGCAAGCGGCCGCCGGCCACCAGGCCGAGAAGTGTCTGCATGATACCATCACCAATTATGCCGGCCAGTACATTCTGCTGGTCGAAGGCTCCGTGCCGATGAAGGACGACGGCGTGTACTGCATGATTGCCGGCCGCTCCGCCGAAGACATTCTGCTGAAATGCGCCAAAGACGCGGCTGCGGTCATCGCCTGGGGCAGTTGCGCTTCCAACGGCTGCATTCAGGGCGCCAGCCCCAATCCCACCAACGCCACCCCGATTCACAAGGTCATCGACAAGCCGGTGATCAATGTGCCCGGCTGCCCGCCGATCGCGGATGTCATGACCGGCGTGGTGACGCATATTCTGGTTTTCGGCCGCATGCCTGCGCTCGACGGCCAGGGCCGGCCCAAGGAATTCTACGGCCGCCGCGTGCATGACACCTGCTATCGCCGGCCGTACTATGACGCCGGCCTGTTCGTGGAAGCGTGGGACGATGAGAAGGCCCGCAAAGGCTATTGCCTCTACAAAATGGGATGCCGCGGGCCGGTTACCTACAATGCCTGCTCCGTCACCCGCTGGAACAACGGCGTGAGCTATCCCATCCAATCCGGGCATGGCTGCATCGGCTGCAGCGAGAACGGCTTCTGGGATAATGGCCCGTTCTATCAGCATCTCGCCAGCTTCCCCGGCTTCGGCATCGAGAGTACCGCCGACACCATCGGCACCGTGGTGGGCGTGGGCGCTGCCGTGGGCGTCACGGCGCATGCCATCGTGACCAACATTCGCAAACGCAAGCTCATCAGCGAGCACATGGATGAATCAGTGGCTGACCAACAGGCGAAGGGAGGTGGGCGCTAATGGCACGCATCGTCGTTGACCCGATCACCCGCATCGAAGGGCATCTGCGCATCGAAGCGGTGGTGGAAAACGGCCGCATCACCGAGGCCTACAGCTCCGGCACCATGGTGCGCGGCTTTGAGAAGATTCTGAAAGGCCGCGATCCACGCGACGCCTGGGCCTTCACCGAACGCGCCTGCGGCGTGTGCACCACCGTGCATGCGCTCGCCAGCGTGCGCACCGTGGAGGACGCGCTCGGCATTACCGTTCCCAAGAACGCCGAGCTCATTCGCAACTTGATGTGTTGCGCGCAATACGTGCAGGATCACGTCGTGCACTTCTATCATCTGCATGCCCTGGATTGGGTGGACGTGGTCAGTGCGCTCTCCGCCGATCCCGCGGCAACCTCGCAACTGGCGCAGAGCATTTCGCGCTGGCCGAAAAGCTCGCCGGGCTATTTTGCTGATCTGCAAAAACGCCTGCAAACGTTTGTGGCCAGCGGCCAGCTCGGCATTTTCGCCAACGGCTATTGGGGCCATCCCCAATACAAGCTGCCGGCCGAGGCCAACCTGATGGCGGTGGCGCACTATCTCGAAGCGCTGGAGTGGCAAAAGGAAATCGTCAAAGTGCACACCATCTTCGGCGGCAAGAACCCGCATCCCAACTATCTCGTGGGCGGCGTGCCGTGTTCGATCAATCTCGACGAAGTCAACGCCGTCAACACCGAGCGCTTGAACCAAGTTGCCAAACTCATCACCGATGCCATCGCATTCGTCGAGCTGGTGTATCTGCCCGACCTGCTGGCGATTGCCGGCTTCTACAAGGACTGGGCGGGCATCGGCGGCGGTTTGACCAACTATCTCGCCTATGGCGAGTTTCCGACGCGCAGCTACGGCCAGCCGGATTCCTTCAAATTCCCGCGCGGCGCCATTCTCAACCGCAATTTGAACGAGGTGCATGAGGTGAATGGCCGCGACAAAGAGGAAATCAAGGAGTACATTTCGCATTCGTGGTACAGTTACAAAAACGGCGACGGCGCGGGCTTGCATCCCTGGGATGGCGAGACGGAATTCAACTTCACCGGCCCCAAGCCGCCTTTCGACCAGCTCAACGTCGAGGGCAAGTATTCCTGGCTGAAAACGCCGCGCTGGAGAGAGCACGCGATGGAAGTCGGGCCGCTCGCCCGCATGCTGGTCGCCTATGCCAAGGGCGTGACCGAGGTGAAGGACATCGTGAACGACACGTTGGGCCGGCTCAACGTTCCCGTGACCGCGCTGTTTTCCACGCTCGGCCGCACCGCGGCGCGCGGGTTGGAAACCAAGCTCATCGCCCATTGGATGCAGGAATTCTATGATGAGCTGCTCGCCAACGTCAAGGCCGGCGAGACCCGCACGTTCACCGAGGAGAGATGGGACCCGGCGACCTGGCCGGAAACCTGCGAAGGCGTGGGCCTGACCGAGGCGCCGCGCGGCGCCCTGGCGCACTGGATTCGCATCAAGGACAAAAAGATCGACAATTACCAACTGGTGGTGCCCAGCACCTGGAACGCTTCGCCGAAGGATCACAACGGCATGCGCTCTGCCTACGAAGAGGCCTTGCTCGGCACGCCGGTGGCGAACGTCGATCAGCCGGTGGAGATTCTCCGCACGATTCACTCCTTCGATCCGTGCATCGCGTGCGCCGTGCATCTCTACGATCCCGCCGGCCGGCAGGTTCACCAAGTGAAATTTTATTGAGGAGGCGGCCATGGCAACGACATCACCCCGGGTGGCCTACCGCCGCGTCTACGTCTGGCAACTGCCGGTGCGTTTCTATCACTGGCTCAATGCCCTGTGCGTCGCGGTGTTGATCGTCACCGGCTACCTGATCGGCAACCCGCTGGCCATTTCCTATTCCACCGAAGCCTACCAGCAGTATTGGTTCGGCACGGTGCGCTTCGTGCATTTCGTGGCGGCGTTCATTTTCTTTTTCAATTTCATGGTGCGCATCTACTGGGGCTTCGTCGGCAACGCCTACGCGCGCTGGGAGAATTTCATCCCGTTCCGCAAGGCGCAATGGCGGGAGATCCTCGAAGTGCTGAAGGTGGATGTGCTGCAGGCGAAGATCAAGGGCATGATCTCCATCGGCCACAATGCGCTCGCCGGCTTCACCTACTTCCTGTCGTTTCTCGCGTTTCTGTTTCAATCGCTCACCGGGTTTGCGCTGTATTCCAGCATGAGCGACTCCTTCTTTCCGCGGCTGTTCGCGTGGATCGTGCCGTTGATGGGCGGCGACTTCGCGGTGAGGCAGTGGCATCACCTGTTCTTGTGGTTCTTCGTCGTCTTCACCATCGTGCACATGTACCTCGTGTTCTACCACGACTACATCGAAGGCCGCGGCACCACCTCGTCGATGGTGGGCGGATGGAAGTTTGAGCGGGAGGATGTGCTGAAGTCGTGAGCGTCTTTTTTTGAACGCGGATGACGCGGATTTGGCGGATTGCCGCGGATTTTTAAGACCAGCGGATAGATGAACGCCAACGGATGTTTTTATCCGCTGGTCTTAATCTATCCGTTGGTGAAATCTTTTTGGCCGTTTTTCATTTTTATCAGTTTTTCAAGCTTTATCCGCGTAAATCCGTGTCATCAGCGTCATCCGTGTTCAAGGCTTTTGCTTTTTTCTGTTTATCTTTTTTTCATTTTATCTTTTTTACCAACATGGCCGCGGACTCAAACATTCTCATCCTCGGCATCGGCAACGTGCTGATGGGCGATGAGGGCATCGGTGTGCACGTGGTACGCCATCTTCAAAACATGCCACTGCCGGAGGGGGTGGCATGTTTGGATGGCGGCACCGGCAGCTTCAACTTGCTCGAGCCGATGCAGCGCGCGCAGAGAGTGATTTTGATTGACGCCACGATCGACGGCGCGCCCGCTGGCACAATTCGCCGCCTCACCCCGCGCTTCTCCAAAGATTATCCGCGCACGCTCACCGCCCACGACATCGGGTTGAAGGATTTGCTGGATGCGTTCTATCTGCTCGGCCATGTGCCGGAAATCATTTTGTATGCGATTTCGATAGCCGCGGTGCAGGAAGTGGGCACCGAGCTTTCGCCGGAGATCGCAGCGGTGGTGGAGGAGGTGGCTGGCAAAGTGATCGAGGAAATGAATTCTCAGAGCGGAATGCCGTTGACACAGCCTGCGCGGGAGGAGCAAAGCGGGGCCGGTTTGAGGTGAGCACGGAGTCCGGAACAATGCGTTCAAAGTCCACATTGGCGCCATTGCTCTTTTGTCTTGCCGTGGCGCAGGCACAGCTCGTCACCGGCCAGGGCCTCAAGTTCGGCATGGTGTCCTCCAAGCTGCAGGCAGACCGGGACGCTGCTCCCTTGTTTTTGGACTTCCCGGTGTGGGAGGATTTGCATCGGCGCATGGGGCCGCAGATCGGTGTGTTCGTTGATTTTTTCGCGATGCCCGCGCTCGGCCTCCAGGCGGAAGTCAGTTTCCTCGAAAAAGGAGCGGAACAGGAGATCGCAATCTCCACCATTGACCATCCGGAGGGCACGGGCGAGCGTTTCACCATCGATCTGTTTCAATACGATTTCCTGGCGTTCAGCGTGTTGGCGCAGCCCCGGCTGAAGCTCGGTGCGGTCACTCCCTACGCCGTGGCCGGGCCGTCACTGCATTGGCTCATCGCCGATCGCGACGGCTTGTTTGGAGACACGCAGAACTTGACGCCTGCCCTGGTTGCCGGCGTCGGTGTGGAACTACGGCAGGCATTGGCATTCCCCGTCCTTTTCGAAATACGCTACCATCCTGATTTGACCCGTTTCTATGAAAGCGGGCGGGCTAAATTCAAGTTTCAGCTCTGGCAGTTTCTGCTGGGCGTCAACCTGCGCAAACGATGATTTTGGTCTGCGGCCGCGGTGCGTGATGCCCGGTCGCGTGCGAACGGTGCTTTACCTGTTACAAGCGAGAGGCGACAATGTTCCTGACCTTGTTGGTGGTGACTTTCCTGATTGCCGGGGCAACTGCCACACTGGCGGCCTTCTTGTTCAACCAGCCGGTCAAGAAGATTCTGACCCGCCTGGTCTCCGATGAGCTGGGGGCGACGTGGAAACGTTACCTGCTCTTCGCCATCTACGTCGTGGGCATTTCCGGCGGCGTCCGCGTGTGGGATTTGGAAAAGTACCTCACGCCGGGTGCGAAGGACGAAGCGCCATTGCTACTCACTTCGGATCGCTGGGTCCTGGAGATCTACAAGACGGTGATTGGCACGCTGCAAAGTGTCGCCTGGATGCTGCTGGTGTTCTTTCTGTTTGCCTTGGTGGCGTATGTGGTCGTGCGAGGTTTTGAGCTGAGGCGCACGCAGGACAAATCAACCTGAGGCGCGGGTGAAATGCCGGTGCAGCCTGCGACGATCCGGCCTCGCCCGCGGCGTTTCCACTGATCGCGCTAAACCGGGGCTGCAATTGTGCCGGTGGAGCGAGGGGCGGCGGCAGCGCTTGACAGACGATTCGAGACGCGGCAACTCAGTTGTATCGATTGTGCAGGAAGGATTCGGTATATAGCTCACGACACTCTCAAATCTGGTTACTCCCGCACGGTCAGCTTACAGCGGTTTTCAATTGGGTGAGCAGGTTTGTCGTCCCCGCCACTGGTGGGCGGCTGTCAAAGCCAATGAATCCGCGGTTGCCACAGTGCCTCACAAGGGGGCAAGACTACGATTCCTTCGCAAGCACTTGGAAAACGCTACAAGAGCGCGTGGATGACTTCCTGAATCAGGAAGGGCAAATTGGGTTGCGCTAAGGAAAGATGCGGGGCCGGGAGGCGGTGGTGTTTGATATCCGGCGGAACGTGCTTGTGATGGGGATGGGTGCTGGCCATTTCGGGAATATGGGGGTGGGGTAGAGGGCCGTACTTTTGATGGTTTGCAAGAGACGCGATCATTTGAATTCCCCGACTGCCACGGGCTCGTTTAGCGGAAGATTGGCGAGTGCCTCGGCCAAGTGATTCCGAAAAAAATCTTCGCGGCGCAATTTGGTCTCATAGAATGCCGCCCACTCCTGAAAGTCTTCGGTGCACTCGAGCTTTCCGGTTTAGTAGAGGTGATAGAAGTATGGGCTGAGCAATTTGTATTTTTTCTCGAATTGCAAAAGCTGCGGCGCAATCGCCTGCAAATCCTCGATAATGTCATCAAGGGTCAAAGGCTCGGCCATGACAATTTTTTCCGCGTAGGTTCGGTCGCAATATATGAGAACTTGAATTGGGAAATCAACTTGCGTATGGCCCACCACACGCTAAAATCCGGCTATTCCCGATTAGTCGATCGCCTGAATCGTTTCCCCCAAGGCGCGCCGCCGTCGGAATTGCTGTTCAAAATTCTCAAAATGCTGTTCAGCGAGAAAGAAGCGGAATTGGTGGCGAACTTACCCATCAAGCCCTTCACCGCAGAAAAGGCGAGCGGCATTTGGAAAATGGATTTGGCCGGCGCGCAAAAGGTGCTGGACACGTTGGCGGGACGCGGCATTCTGGTGGACGTCGACCACAACGGCACCAGCGAGTACACCCTGCCGCCGCCGATGGCGGGTTTCTTCGAGTTTTCGCTCATGCGGGTGCGCGCGGACATTGATCAAAAAGTCCTGAGCGAACTTTTTTACCAATACCTCAACGTCGAAGAAGACTTCATTCGCGAACTCTTCACCCAGGGCGAAACTCAGCTCGGCCGCACGTTCGTGCACGAGCCGGCGCTGTCGGTCGAGAACGCTCTGCAGGTTTTGGATTACGAACGCGCTTCCGAAGTCATCAACACCGCGTCACACATGGCCGTCGGGGTCTGCTACTGCCGCCATAAAATGCACCATCTCGACCGCGCTTGCAACGCGCCGCTGGACATCTGCATGACGTTCAACAACACCGCGGCCTCTCTCATCAAGCATGGCATTGCCCGGCAGGTCGACAAACAAGAAGGCCTGGATCTCTTGCAGCAGGCCTATGCCAGCAATCTCGTGCAGTTCGGCGAAAATGTACAGCGGCACGTGAATTTCATCTGCAATTGCTGCGGCTGTTGCTGCGAAGCCATGATCGCAGCGCGGCGCTTCGCGATTTTGAATCCGGTGCACACCACGAACTTCCTCCCGGAAGTCAAGCGGGAAACCTGCAACGGTTGCGGCAAATGCGTCAATGTTTGTCCGGTCGAGGCCATGACCCTGGTCTCGGCCAATGATCCGCGCCATCCCAAAATGAAAGTGGCCCGCTTGTCGGAAGACCTATGTCTGGGCTGCGGACTTTGTGTGCGCGCCTGCCCCAAAGACAGCGTGACGTTGAAAAGCCGGCCGGAAAAAGTGATCACGCCGGTGAACGGCGCGCATCGCGTGGTGATGATGGCCATCGAGCGCGGCAAGCTGCAGCATTTGATTTTCGACAATCAAGTGCTGTGGAACCATCGCGCGCTGGCGGCGGTGCTCGGGGTCATTTTGAAGCTGCCGCCCATCAAACAAGCGATGGCCAGCCGCCAGGTGAAATCACGATATCTCGAAGCCCTGCTCGCCAAATGGCGCCACTGATCCGGCACGCGCAGGGCAAAACCTTCATGGTCGAGGAACCTTCATGCACGAACTTTCGATTGCCACCTCCATCGTTGAAACCGTTTTGCAAGAGATGCAACGCCGGCAACTGCCGGCCGTGGAAACCATCGCGGTGCGCGTGGGCGCGCTGAGCGGCGTGGTGCCGGAAGCGCTGGAATTCAGCTTCAGCGCCATCATCAACGGCACGCCGCTGGCCGGCACCCGCCTTGCAATCGAGCAGGTGCCGCTGCAGGGCAAATGCCGTAACTGCGGCTTGGATTTTTCAGTTGTGGAGTTTATCTTCGCCTGTCCCCATTGCCGCTCGGGGCAAATCGAAATCACCAAAGGGGAGGAGTTGGAGATTGCGTATTTGGAAGTGAGTTCGTAGTTGCGCCTTCAGGCATTCTTGCATCATGAACGCTTTGGCCCGGCAGGGACGACTACGAACCGGTTTCAATTCAATGGACAAGATCATGACTGAAAAAATCGCTGTTGAGAGAAAAGTCCTTTCTGAAAACGACAAGCTTGCCGCTGAAATCCGCAGCCAGTTGATGCAGCGCGGCGTGGTGGCGCTCAACTTCGTCAGCTCGCCCGGCTCCGGCAAGACCAGCCTGCTGGAGAAAACGCTGGCGGCATTGAATCACGAGCTGCGCCTGGGTTTGATTGCCGGTGACGTGCAAACCGAGAACGATGCCGACCGCCTGAAACGCGCCGGCGGCAAACTGGTGCAGCCCATCGTCACCGGCGGCTTGTGCCATCTCGATGCCAAAATGATCACGCGCGTGCTGCCGGAGTTCGATCTCGCGCAACTCGATTTGCTGTTCATCGAGAATGTCGGCAATCTCGTGTGTCCGTCCAGCTATGATCTCGGCGAAGACATGAAAGTGGTGGTGCTCAGCACCACCGAAGGCGACGACAAGCCGCTGAAGTATCCCGGCATGTTCCGCCGCGCCAAAGTGATGGTGATCAACAAAATCGACCTGCTCGGCACTTCCGATTTCGACCTCGCCCGCGTCAAAGAAAATGCCCGCCGCATCAATGCCGATCTCAAGGTCTTTGAAGTCTCCTGCCGCACCGGCGCCGGCTTGCCCGCCTGGTTCGATTGGCTGCGCGGGCTGGTGCACGCGCCGGCGCGCGACCTGCCGCTGACCACGGGAGCATAGTTTGCTGCGCCGCGAACGCATTCACATTTCCGGCATCGTGCAGGGTGTCGGCTTCCGCCCCTTCGTCTACCGCCTGGCGCAGCAGTGCGGCTTGGCCGGATTTGTCCGCAACAACACCGAAGGCGTGCTCATTGAGGTGGAAGGCAACGCCGCGGGGTTGCAGGCATTTCGCCATCGCCTCGCGACCGAAGCGCCGCCACGCGCGCACCTGGTGCAGCTCACGCTGGAGGAAATTCCGCCTGCCGGAGAATCGGAATTCGCCATCGTGGCCAGCGAGCGCGACCGGCCGGCGCAGGCTTTCATCTCACCGGACCTCTGTCTGTGCGCCGACTGCCGCGCGGAATTGTTCGATCCTGCCAACCGGCGTTTTCACTATCCCTTCATCAATTGCACGAACTGCGGTCCGCGTTACACCATCGTTCGCCGCATTCCCTACGACCGGCGCAACACTTCGATGAGTGTGTTTCCGCTGTGCGCGGCCTGTGCGGCAGAATACCATGATCCTGCCGACCGCCGGTTTCATGCCCAGCCCAATGCTTGTCCGGTGTGCGGGCCGCGCTTGTGGCTGTGCGATCGCAACGGCACGCAGCTCGCTGAAGCTGAGGCCGTCGAGCAAGCCATTGCCCAATTGCAGCAGGGCGCCATCGTTGCCGTCCGGGGATTGGGCGGCTTTCATCTCGCGGTGGATGCCCGCAACCAGGCCGCGGTGCGCACGCTGCGCCAACGCAAGGGCCGCGCGGAAAAGCCGTTTGCGATGATGGCGCGCAATCTCGCTGCCATCGAAAACTTCTGTCACGTCTCGCCGGCGGAACAGGCGCTGCTGCAGCAGCCGGCCCGGCCGATTGTCTTGCTGCCGCGCCGCGCTCCCGATCAACTTGCGGCCGCCGTGGCGCCCAATCAAAAATACTTCGGCTTCATGCTGCCTTACACGCCGCTGCACGAGCTGCTGCTGCAGGATCATTTTGACGCGCTGGTGATGACCAGCGGCAATTTCAGCGAAGAGCCGATCGCCATCGGCAATCAAGAAGCGCTCGCGCGTTTGGCGGCGCTGGCGGATTTCTTTCTGCTGCACGATCGCGAGATTCTACAGCGCTGCGACGATTCCATCGTGCGCCTGGCAGCCGGCCGGCCGCGGCTCATCCGCCGGTCGCGCGGCTATGTGCCCGAGCCGGTGTTCATTCCACGCCCCACGCCGCGGCGCGTGCTGGCGTGCGGCGGAGAATTGAAGAACACCATTGCGCTCTCGCGCGGCAATGCCGTTTTTCTCAGCCAGCACATCGGCGATTTGGACAATCCCGCCGCGTTTTCATTTTTCGAAAACAGCATTGCGCATCTCCAGGACATACTCGAAATCGTTCCGGAGCTGATCGCGTATGATTTGCATCCGGAATACCTTTCCACCAAATGGGCGTTGCAGCAGGAGGGCTTGCCGCGCGTGGGGGTGCAGCATCATCATGCGCATCTCGCGGCCGTGATGGCCGACAACGGCGTGGCGGAACCGACGATAGGCTTGATTCTGGACGGCACCGGTTACGGCAGCGACGGCACGATCTGGGGCGGGGAAGTGCTGCTCGGCACCGCGGCTTCATTCGAACGCTTTGCCTATTTGCAGCCGGTTGCCATGCCGGGCGGCGCCGCGGCGATTCATCAGCCCTGGCGCATGGCGTTGAGCTATCTGGCGGCGACTTTCGGCAGCAATCTCGGGCCGTTGTCGTTGCCCTTTTTGCAGCAGCTCCGCAGTGCAGCCGTGGAAGTGGTGCTGCAGATGATCGACAAGAAAATCAACGCGCCGCTCACCTCCAGTTGCGGCCGCTTGTTCGACGGCGTGGCCGCGCTGCTCGGGCTGCACCAGGAAGTGAGCTATGAAGCGCAAGCGGCGATGGCATTGGAAATGCTGGCCGACGAAGCGGAGCCGGAGTTTTATCCCGAAGCGGTCCGCTCCGCCGGCGCCGGTGCGATTCCCATCACGCCGCTGATCCACGCGGTGGTGGAGGATTTGCAAAACGGCGTGGCGCGTGAAAAAATCGCAGCACGCTTTCATCACACGCTGATCGAAATCTTCATCACGGCCGCCGGCGCGGCGCGCGCGGCCACCGCCATCAACCGCGTGGGACTGAGCGGCGGCGTGTATCAAAACGCGTTTTTCTTTCACCGTATGCTGGAACGACTGCAAGCGGAGGGTTTCGAAGTTTTGACCCATCAGCAAGTGCCCACGAATGACGGCGGCCTGGCGCTCGGCCAGATTGTGATTGCCGGCGCGGTTGCCCATCAAAGTTGAACAGGAGAACGAATCATGTGTTTGGCCATTCCTGGAAAAGTCATCGAAATCTACGAGCAGAACGGCTTGAAAATGGGCCGCCTCGATTATGCCGGCACGGTCAACACCGCCTGCCTGGAATATGTGCCGGAGGTGCGGCTCGGACAATACGCGCTGGTGCACGCCGGCTTTGCCATCAGCGTGCTGGATGAAGAAGAAGCGCGCAAAACCTACGCGGTGTGGGACGAGCTGGTGCAGGCCGCGGCGCAAGAGGGCACCGACATCTTCGGCATGCCGTTCGAAAAATCGCCGCCCGGCTGAGCGCGGTGCATGACATTCGTGCAGAATAGTCGGATACTTTGATCGCGCATCCCGGGTCTCTGCACCGGGGCTGTGTTTTCGCTGTTGCGAGTTCCCCTTTTTTGGTGCCAGTGGTCTGTTACCCTGAAATGTACAGCCACCACCAATGTCATCCTGCAAGGATCCTGTGAAGATTTGAGCACGGCGCCAATTACCTCACAGGATTCCTTCTGAATGACACTCGGAATCACTTACACAAATCAAAGTAACAGCGCACCAGGCTTTCAAAGGCAAGAGGCGCGGCATGAAATATCTCGACGAATATCGCAACCCTGAAATCGCGCGGCATTTGGTGCAGGAGATTCGCGGCCTCACCACGCGGCCGTGGGTGATCATGGAAGTGTGCGGCGGTCAGACGCACTCCATCATCAAGAACGGCATCGATCAAATTCTGCCCAAAGAAATCGAGCTGGTGCACGGGCCGGGCTGCCCGGTGTGCGTGACCCCGCTGGAGCAGATCGACAAGGCCCTGGCCATTGCCAGCCGGCCCGAGGTGATTTTTACTTCCTTCGGCGACATGCTGCGCGTGCCCGGTTCGCGCCAGGATTTGTTCATGGTGAAATCCGCGGGCGGCGACGTGCGCGTGGTCTATTCGCCGCTCGATGCCGTCAAGATCGCGCGCGAGAATCCCCACAAGCAAGTGGTCTTTTTCGCGGTGGGATTCGAGACCACGGCGCCCAACAATGCCATGGCCGTCTGGCAGGCGCACCGTGAAGGCCTGCGGAATTTTTCGATTCTGGTTTCGCATGTGCTGGTGCCGCCGGCGATGCGCGCCCTGCTGGCCTCGCCGCATAATCGCGTGCAGGGTTATCTCGCCGCCGGGCACGTCTGCACGGTGATGGGGTGGGAAGAATACGAACCGATCGCGGCGCAGTATCGCGTGCCCATCGTCGTCACCGGTTTCGAGCCGGTGGATATTCTCGAAGGCGTGCTGCTGACGGTACGGCAATTGGAACGCGGGGAGGCGCGCGTGGAAAACCAATACGCGCGCGTGGTGCGCCGCGAGGGCAACCGGCCGGCGCAGGAGTTGATTCGCAAAGTCTTCGAAATCGCCCCGCGCAAGTGGCGCGGCATCGGTGAGATTCCCGCCAGCGGCTTGCGGCTGCGGCCGGAGTTTCGCGACTACGACGCCGAAACGATCTTCGCTCTCGGCGAGCTGCACGTCGAAGAGCCGGCCATTTGCATCAGCGGCCTGGTGCTGCAGGGCTTGAAAAAGCCCAACGAATGCGCCGCCTTCGGCAAGCAGTGCACGCCGCAAACGCCGCTGGGCGCTACGATGGTGTCTTCGGAGGGTGCGTGTGCGGCGTATTTTGCGTATCAGAGGCGGAGGGTGGAGTAGGAGTAGGAGTAGGAGTAGGAGTAAGAGTAAGAGTAAGAGGCACATGACGAGGACCAACTGGGATGAGTGAGTTCAGTCTGCAGTGCCCGTTGCCGATCACGCAGCACGACACGATTCAGCTCGGCCACGGCAGCGGCGGCAAGATGATGAATGATCTGATCGGCAAGCTGTTCTTGTGGGCATTCGACAATCCCTACTTGAACAAGCTCGATGATCAAGCCGTGGTCGAGATCAACGGCGTGCGGCTGGCGATCAGCACGGATTCCTTTGTCGTGGATCCGATTTTCTTCCCCGGCGGAAATATCGGCGAGCTGGCGGTTTACGGCACCGTGAATGACGTGTGCATGAGCGGCGGCCGGCCGCTGTTTCTCGCGGCCAGTGTGATTTTGGAAGAGGGCTTTCCCCTGGCAGATCTGCGCCAGGTGGTGGAGTCCATGGCGGCCGCGGCCCGCCGCGCCGGCGTGCTGATCGTGACCGGGGACACCAAAGTCGTCAACAAAGGCAAGGGCGACAAGATCTTCATCAACACCACCGGCCTCGGCGTGCTCGAGCATCCCTGGCAAATATCTGCCGGTCAAATCCAGCCCGGTGATGCGGTGCTGTTGAGCGGCAGCCTGGGTGATCACGGCATTGCCATTCTCTCGCGGCGCGAGGGACTGGCATTTGAAACGCCGATTACGAGTGATACTGCGCCCTTGCATGAGTTGGTGGCCGCGGTGTTGCAGGCCGGCGGCCAGGCAGTGCATGCCCTGCGTGACCCCACGCGCGGCGGATTGGCCGCGACATTGAACGAGTTTGCCGCCACCGCGCGCGTCGGCATTCGGGTTCGCGAAGATCGCATTCCCGTCAAACCCGCGGTGGCGGGCGCGTGTGAGATTTTGGGGTTGGATCCGTTGTATATTGCCAATGAAGGCAAGCTGGTGGCAGTGGTCGCGGCGGCCAAGGCCGAAGCCGTGCTGCACGCGCTGCAGGCCCACCCGCTCGGCCGGGAGGCGGCGCTCATCGGCGAGGTGATGGCCGGCAGTCCCGGCCTGGTGACGATGCAAACGCGGCTGGGGGCGTGGCGCATCGTCGATCTGCTGGTGGGCGAGCAATTGCCGAGGATTTGTTGAGTACCTGAATTTTGCCGGGCAATTGTTGCCCTCCTCGCCTGCGATTGAAATCGCAGTCTATACGCTCAAGCCGGCTCAGGCCGGCGCCTCGTCTGATGGGTGGTCAGTCGCCTTTAGGCGACATCAGCCTTTAGCCCGAGAATTGATTCTCAGGCTCAGGTCCGCCGGCGCGGTCAGGCTGCCGGCAAGTCGCGGTTTGGGATGATCCATTTCAAACACAGGAGTTCAGCATGTCTGCCCCCTTGTCGCTGTGGGTTTTGTTGACGTCGACCGTGACGATTGCGATTGTGCATGCGCTGGCGCCGGATCATTGGGTGCCGTTTGTGAGCATCGGCCGCGCGCAAAAATGGTCCACGGCGAAATTGATTTGGATCACTTTTCTCGCCGGGCTGGGACACGTGGGGTCCTCGATCCTCATCGGCGTGGTTGGCCTGCTCTTGGGCTTCAGTTTGGTTCATCTTGAAGGCATCGAGTCGCAGCGCGGGGAGGTGGCGGGCCTGCTGCTCATCGGTTTTGGTCTGGCTTATGCGATCTGGGGCTTCAAGCACGCCCGGCATCACCATCATCATGAGGTCGATCCCAAGAAATCGCTCACGCTCTGGACGCTGTTCGCCATCTTTGTCCTGGGCCCGTGCGAGCCGCTGATTCCGCTCATGTTTGCGGGCGCGGCGCTGGGCTGGGGCGCGGTGATCACGGTCACTGCCGTGTTCGGCTTGATCACGCTGGTGATGATGATCGGACAGACGCTGCTCGCCTATTACGGCCTTGGCCTGGCGCGGATCAAGCATCTCGAGCACTACGGCCATGCCATTGCGGGCGTGGTCATTGCGTTCACCGGCGGCATGGTGATGTTTTTCGGAGTCTGAACGCCGGCCGGCACTTTGCGCCAGCCAGCAATTCGGAGGCAGGCCTGGCTGCGGGCGTGCTGCTTGCGACGCTTCACGTCCTCTTTTCCGCCGGAGTGCTGGTCAGTCGTCCCGAGTGCGCCGGATTAGTTTTTTTGCTTTGGTTTTATGGGGAAGGAGGAGTCGGGCTCGGCCGTTTTGGCGAGCCCGTTTTTTTGGGGGGCGGCCTTTGTGCAGCCATGATTTGCAGAATTGCGAATTTCCGCGGCAAAATTCGCAATCATGAAAATGCTGCCGCGTCAACGGCGTTGTCACGGCGGCAGAAGTCTCATGTTTACAATGCCGGCAGCTTTTGGAGATGTGGCACTGGCCTTGCAGGCGCAGGTGACGACTGCGCTGGTGTGAGTGAAGTAGATGGTCCTGATGCGAAACAGACCCAGTCGCAGAGAAGTGGAACCCGCAGACCAAGCCAGACGCAATGAATGATGGAAATGAGCTTGTGCGCTGGCTTGCGTTGGGTCACCTTCCATCGCTGGGAGTCGGCCAGCGAGGATTACTTCTGTCAGCTTGTGCAGGCGAGGTTGTCGTCCTCTTGAATCGCATCGTGCGGACCTAGCACGATTGGCTTATCGGCCGAATCTAGAGGCAAGTCAATTCCTGCATGAGCGCCCTCCTGTTGATGGTGGCTGGGATGAATCCTCATCCCAGCCTTTTTTATGTGAATGAATCAGCCCGCAGTCTGCCTTGATAAGCAAGGTCCGGGGTCCCCGAATCGCGCCGCCAGACACGATTCCCATGCGCGAAGCACATAACGAGTCACGAATTCGTGGCGTTGGGTCAATTGCCCCAACCTGCTGGGGGATCCTGCACGATTTCGCCCGCCGGCACAGTCGTTGAGCTGCCCGCATGAAGACTGCTCCCGGAGGTTACGGCGGCACAGTTCACTTGAAGGTGACTAGCGTGCATGCCTGGCCTGCACCAGACCTTGCGGCCGGACGGGTAGTTCTCTGCTCCCCCAATTCTTTTAGTCTCCGGCCCTTGCGGGCCGCGGTCAAAGTCAATAAACTCGAGGTTGTCACAGTGCCCCGCCAGAGAGCAGGACTGAGGTATCAAAGCAAAACTGCAGCAGGGCCGGTGTGTCAAAGATTGAGCACGAAATTTGCGCTCTTTGGGATTCCGGAGCAGATGCGACATTTTCTTGGCAAACACAGGAGGTGCAAAGTTCGTCAAAGCCAGCATCTGCCTTTGGCTACGCCAATTCGGCCGGGCGTAGGTAGTTTTGCCAGAGCCGGTTAATTCAGGCAAAACTCATTCTCACTGCAGCGCCGCCGTAAATGGGGATATGGTCGCCATGACAATTCCTGATGCGCAGGACCACAATCTCGCCGTGCCCGCCGCCTTGCGCCTCCTCCCGGAGAAATTGGAGGAGTTCATCCATTTCCTGCCCGATGCCCTGGTGGAAATCGATCTCTCCACGCAAAAACTCACTTATGCCAACCGCATGGCCTACATCCTGTTCGGCTATGACGAAGCGGAGCCTTTGGCGGAAATCAGACCGGAAGATGTTTTTGCACCGGGCGAATTCGAACGCGCCGCGGCGTTGATCGCCGCTTATCGAACCCAGGGCTGGGACCCTCATCGCGGCTACACGCGCACCGGCCGGCAAGACCTGCTTGATTTCGAAATGAGAAAGAGGGATGGCGCTCCGTTTCACGCGGAAGTCCAGGCTTCCTTTGTCTTGAGCGAGAGCAAAGTTCCGGTGCGGCTGCGGTTGCTGTTTCGGGACGTCAGTGAGCGCCGCCGCGCGGAACAGGCGCTGCGCACGGCGCACGAAGACCTGGAACAGCGTGTCTTGGAGCGCACGGCCGAATTGAGCCGGGTGAACGCGGCCTTGCAAGCCGAGATCGATTTGCACCGCCAGACCGCCGCGGAACTGAGTGAAAGCGAGCACCGGTTTCGGCAAATGGCGGAGAATATCGAGGCGGTGTTCTATCTCACCAGTCTCGATCATGCCGAGATGATCTACCTCAGTCCGGCTTTTGAGAAGATCTGGGGACGCACGGTGGCGAGCCTGCTCGATTCGCCGCAGCAGTGGCTGGCCGCCCTGCTCCCCGAAGACCAGCGCCGCTTGCAAGCGCTCATCGCCTCCCAGCCCGGGGGCGCCGTCTACGACGAGATCTACCGCATTGTGCGGCCTGATGGGACGATCCACTGGATCCGCGACCGCTGCTTTCCGATTCACCAGCCCCAGGGCAGGATTTTTCGCATCGCCGGCATTGCCGAGGACATTACTCCCTTCAAAGAGGCGGAAGAACGCTTGCGCCAGAGTGAAGAACGCTATCGCGCGCTGTTCGAAGACAATCCTTCCATGTACTTCACCGTGGACGCCGCCGGCAGCGTGCTCTCGGTGAATCACTTTGGCGCGGAACAACTGGGCTACACGGTGGAGGAATTGCTCGGCCAGCCGGTTTTCCTGGTCTTCCGACCGGAAGATCGGGCCGCGGTCGAGGCGCAGTTGCAGACCTGTCTGGCGCAGCCGGGCCAGGTTTTCCAGTGGGAAATGCGCAAAATTCGCAAGAGCGGAACCCTGCTGTGGGTCAAGGAACTTGGCCGCGCAGTGCAGCATGCCGACGGTCAGCCGGTGGTGTTGATCGTGTGCGAAGACATAACCGCGCACAAGCAGGCCGAGACCGTCATGCGTGAGAGCGAGAAGTTCCTGGCCACCGGCCGGATGGCGGCGCGCATTGCGCATGAGATCAATAATCCGCTCGCCGCCATCAAGACGGCGCTGCGTCTGGTGGGCGGCGCCGTGCCGCCGGAGCATCGCCACTTTCACTACGTCGCCAAAGCCGACAAGGAAATCGACCGCATCGCCGACATCGTTCGCCAGATGCTCGCGCTCTACCGTCCCGGCCAGGAGGCGAGAACCGAATTCGATTGCAATCACACGCTGCAAGAAGTGGTGGCCCTGATGCGCTTGCTCAGCAAGCAGCGGCGCGTGGACATTGCGCTGGAAACTCAATGCGAAGCCGGCACCCTCCGGCTGCCGGAAAACCACATCCGCCAGATCATGTACAATCTTCTGCAAAACGCCGTGGAAGCCTCCCCGCCCGGGGAAACGGTGCAGGTGCGGGCCAAACTGCACGCCGGCCGGCTCGTGATCACCGTGAGCGACCGCGGCAGTGGCATTACCGCCACCGTGGCGGAGCAAGTGTTCGAACCGTTCTTCACCACCAAGGGCGACTCGAGCAGCAGCGGCATGGGACTGGGCCTGTCGATCTGCAAGAGCCTGGTCGATTCGCTGCAGGGCAGCATCACTTTCAACAGCACGCCGGGCCAGGGCGCCGTGTTTACGGTCGAACTGCCGGTGCCGGTCCGGGGCGCAACGGAGAATTCCCATGAATGACAGCGGCCGCATCCTGATTGCGGATGATGAAGATCTCTTCCGCGAAGCAACCGTCGAGGTGTTGCGCGAAGAGGGCTATGCTTGCGACGGCGCCGTGGATGCCTATGCGGCGGCAGCGCTGCTGCAGCAGAAGGAGTATGATTTGATCATCGCCGACATTCGCATGCCCGGCAATGAAGACCTGGCCTTGTTCAAGAGATTGCAGGAAGCCAAAAGTGAGACACCGGTCGTTGTTGTTACCGGCTATCCCGGGTTGGATGCCGCCCTCCCGGCAACGCGGCTGTCCGTGGCCGGCTTCCTGGCCAAGCCAATCGACATGGACACGCTCCTGCACTTGACGCAGGAGTTGCTCAACTCGCCTCGTGCGGGGTCCGCGCATTCCTCCGGCAGAGAGCCGGCAACCAGCCCGACCGTGCCCGGCGACTCCTGGCCACTGCTGCCTGCGGCGGCCGCACAGACCGTACCGCTGTCTGCGGGACTGGATACGCCTGCGCTTGCGTCACGGCCCGTGGCGACGAAGGCTCTCCCACCGGCCGGAGCTGCGGACCTCATCGAAGGCATCGTGGGAGGCAGCGCAGTGATGCTTCATGTTTTCGAGCGGGTGCAGAAAGCCGCGCCCGGCGATCAAGGCGTGCTCATCTATGGCGAAACCGGCACCGGCAAAGAGCTGATCGCGCGCGCCATTCATCACCTCAGCCCGCGGCGGGAGTGCGGCTTTGTGCCGGTGGATTGCGCGGCGTTGCCCGCCAACTTGTTGGAAAGCGAATTGTTCGGCTACGAAAAAGGCGCGTTCACCGGCGCCACCGGCCGCAAACTGGGTTTGCTCGAATTCGCGCAAGGCGGCACGTTCTTTTTCGATGAGATTTCCGAGATGGACCCCGGCTTGCAGGCAAAATTGCTGCGCGTCTTGCAGGAACGGAAATTCCGCCGGTTGGGCGGCAAAGACCTTATCGACCTCGACGTGCGCGTCATTGCCGCCATGAATCGCAGCCCGCGCAAAGCCATGGCTGATGGCCGTCTGCGCCGCGACCTCTACTACCGGCTCAACGTCATTCCCATTTACCTGCCGCCGCTGCGCCGGCGTCGCGACGATATACCGCTGCTGGTGGAACATTTTCTCCACGAAGCGAACCAACGCCGGCATTCTCCCCCCAAGTGCCTCACGCCCGATGCCCTGGCGCTGTTGAAAAGCCAGCGCTGGCCCGGCAATGTGCGGCAGTTGAAGAATGTGGTCGAGCGGCTGGTGTCTCTCTCCACCGGACCTGAAATCGACGAGACGGATCTCGCCTCCTTCGTCCTGCGCGTAAAGCATGCGACCGACCCGGGAACCGTGAGCGTGCCCTATGCCGCGGCCCGGAAACGGAAGCTGAGTGAATTCGAGCGGGACTACTTCACCGAATTGATGAAACAGAGCGAAGGCGTGGTGGAGACGGCCGCCAAACTCTCCGGCCTGAGCGAGCGCACCATCTATCGCATGCTGCGCCGCTATGGCAAGCCTTTCTGAAGCTGTTGCTTGAGCCGGAGCGCCGTCAATCCCGCCCGCTGCGCAGTTGGTGTCCGTCCGAAAAGGTTCCCACCAGCCCGAACGAGCCGGAACCAAAGAAGGCAAAAGCGACTGCAAAGCCGCAAAGTCGCGCAAAGAAAAGATCCGAGTTTTGTCCTTCATGATTGCGCACAACGAATGATTGGGAGATCTTTGCGAACCTTTGCGGCTCTGCGTGAATTCTCCCGCCCAAAATGGAAAAGGTCGGAGATTTTCAGAATTGATACAGAACCCGCATCAATACGGGTCGAGAAAGCAGTCACCGACCAAATCTTTGCTTTTTTTGCAACGAGTTTGCTCTTTAGTGATTAGGCTGCGCCGAGGTTGCTAAAGCCTCGTGCTGCGGATAAGCTCTGAGACTTTCAATGCAACGGCCAAACCGTTGCAGGAACCTCTTTTTTGAGAATGCTGCAACTTCAGACGGAAGCCGGTTCTGCTGTTTTCTCTCTGCGCCGCCCTCACTGCCCTCCAGTTGCTGTTATCCCCTCCAGATCCACTTCTTCCTTCCCTTCCAGAGCCAGCACACCCGCAGGGCAGTGACAGTGCTGTCGCGGGCCTGACAGCCATGTCAATGACACTTGCTCAGCAAATTCATTGGTTTTCAGTCACTTGTTCAAATCGTCGTTGACACGCCTGTCACCGCTCGCGGGCCAGGTTGCCAGATCGCTTCCCGTCTTCCATTCCTCGCAGCGGGACTCGTAGAGTGATAAGAGTTGGAAATTAAGAGAATTGCGGGCACGGCGGGTGAATTGTCCCTAGCCGCAATGTTGCCACGCGTGCATGGCTGCCGTTTTGCATACATGAAACAATTGCATCGTGGGCCGCACCCAAAGCAGGAGAGGATATGCACACAGCAAGACCTGACCGGAAGGCTTCACTTTGGGGCAGAGCATGGACGTTTATGCAGCCCGTATACCCGAAACCACACCTCTCATCAGAACGAGGCGCAACGTGGACCGTGTTGGTGGCCTCGCATGATGAAGCGATTCAGAAGTGCGTGGCCCAAGTGCTGGCAGACCGGCAGAGCCGCATCGTCGTGGCGCCGAGCGTGAGGGCGTTTTTTGAAGAATTGGGCCGCCGGCAAGTGGATTTGATTGTGTTCGACGTCGGCTTGCCGCCGCTGAGCACGGTGGAGGCGTTCGCGGTGGAAAGGGTTCACCACCCGCGCATTCCCACCATCTTGCTGCAGGAACGGGAGGAGCTGGATGAGATTCGGGAGATTCTTGACCGGGGAATCATTTTCCGCATGTTGAAGCCAATCGAAGTTGCCAGCCTCAGGCAAATCTGTGATACCGTTCGCCAGCGCAAGGTTGCGGCCGCGAGCCATGAGCGGGACGAGAGCGTGTCGCTGTTTTTTTGAGTCACGAGAATATGTTTTGTGAAAGCTGGATGCCTGAGCGGCGGGTCATTTCACGCACAAATGGCAGGGCGGTGGGTGAAATCACCATCCACAGAGCAATAGCGCATCAAAGCAGCATTTGCGCCCTGCCTAAATTCAATTGAATCGGCAGATGATGACTGGGGGCGAATCCTTGCACGGGGTGGCACAGGTATTGAGATGGAAAACCCTCCCGGGCTTGGCATTCACCTCTGCGGGCTTGGCCCGGCGATTGATTTCAGTCTAATTCCTCTCAGTGTTTGAACTTCGACTCGGGAGGAGGGGGACAAATATCTCCAAAGTTACCTGCTCCGCTTCAGGAAACGGAGCGTTCGGTTCGCAGGAGGCAGGCGATGAATCTATGTCAAATTGTGAGGAACAGAGCCTTATGAGACGATTTATGCTCGCCCTTGTGGTCTTGCTCTGGGGCACTACCGGCTTTGCGCAAGCGCCCAAAGCTACTCTGGAGCAGGCCCGCAATGGCACCGCGAGTTCTCCCACCAGCCCGGTGGTTTTTCAAACCGGGAATTTGGGGAGTTCCAATTCCCACTATGTGGAAGGGATGTCGGCACCCTACCGTTTGGTGCTGGAGAATATTTCCCTCGGTGCGCACAATGTGATTATCGAGTGGGACATCAAGAACGGCGGCGCGCATGCCATCGACTACATTACGCATTATGACCGGCTGCAGCCACATAATTTCTCCCCACCGCACGCGCAAGAAGTGGTCAATCCGTTGAACGGATTGACCGGGCCCTTCGGCGGCCCGAGCACTTTCGCCATCCCGGCACCCAGCTCAGCGGGTTCGCCCGTGGCCGGGCAGCCGACCGCGGACTTCAATGCGCTGCCGGCCGGCGAGCGCAATATGACGATTTGGAATGGTTCGATTTCCAGCCTTTCCTATGTGAATCAAGGCAGTCTGACTGCGGCGCAGTCGGCCAGCAGCATTTCCATCGATTTCACGGCCACCAGCTCAACGGTGGTGATCGCGTGGGGCGGCCACTTGGCCAGCCGTTTGGTGTGGGGCGATGGCAATTCTGCCGGCGGAATCAGCGGCTCGCCCTTCCACATGCGATTGCTGGAGTTTGATGGATCGGGAGGAAATCAGGATCGTTCGATGCAGGCTGCAGCGGTTGCTCCGACTCCACTGGCTGATTTGAGCCTGGTGAAGTCGGTGAGCAATCCAACGCCCCTGGCTGGCTCCACGGTGACCTTCACGATTGCCGTCACCAATAGCGGGCCGGATGCGGCGACCAACGTGTCGGTCGCTGATGTGATTCCCAGCGGATATACTTATGTCGCGGGCAGCATCGCGGGCGGCACCAGCCGCACTGCGGCCGCGCCCAACTTGACCTGGACGATTGCCAGCCTGGCGAACGGCGCCACGACCAATCTTACTTTTCAAGCAGTAGTCAATGCCACGGGCAATTACCTCAATGTGGCACAAGTGACGGCTTCGGATCAAGAAGACCCGGATTCCACGCCCAACAACGAGAACGGTGCGCCTTATGAAGATGATGAAGACGATGCCACCGTTACTCCTACGCCAGTGGCGGATTTGAGCCTGTTGAAGTCGGTGGATAATCCGACGGCCAATGTTGGCTCGACGGTGACGTTTACCATCGCCGTGACCAACAACGGCCCGAGCACCGCGACCAACGTGAGTGTTGGCGATGTGATCCCGAGTGGTTTCACGTATGTCACGGGCAGTATCGCAGGCGGCACCAGCCGCAGTGATGCCACGGCGCCGACTTTGACGTGGACGATTGCCAGTCTCGCGAACGGCGCGAGCACGAACTTGACGTTCCAGGCTGTGGTGAATGCCACCGGCAGTTACACCAACGTGGCGCAGGTAACAGCTTCGGATCAGTACGACCCGGATTCCACGCCGAACAACGAGAACGGTGCGCCCTACGAGGATGACGAGGACGACGCGACGGTTGTCCCGACCGCAGTGGCGGACCTGAGTTTGGTGAAGACGGTGAATAACCCGACAGCCAATGTCGGCTCGACGGTGACCTTCACGATTGCCGTGACCAACAACGGCCCGAGCACCGCGACCAACGTGAGTGTTGGCGATGTGATCCCGAGCGGCTTCACGTATGTCACGGGCAGCATCGCGGGCGGCACGAGCCGCAGCGCGGCCGGTGCGCCGACGTTGACGTGGACGATTGCCAGTCTCGCGAACGGCGCGAGCACGAACTTGACGTTCCAGGCCGTGGTGAATGCCACCGGGAACTACACCAACGTGGCCCAGGTGACCGCCTCGGATCAGAACGACCCGGATTCCACGCCCAACAACGAGAATGGCACGCCTTACGAAGATGACGAGGACGACGCGACCGTTGTCCCGACCGCAGTGGCGGATTTGAGCCTGTTGAAGACGGTGAATAATCCGACGGCCAATGTCGGTTCGACGGTGACCTTCACGATTGCCGTGACCAACAACGGCCCGAGCACCGCGACCAACGTGAGTGTTGGCGATGTGATCCCGAGCGGTTTCACGTATGTCACGGGCAGCATCGCGGGCGGCACCAGTCGCAGCGACGCATCAGCGCCGACCTTGACGTGGACGATTGCCAGTCTGGCGAACGGTGTCACCACCAATCTCACCTTCCAGGCAGTGGTGAATGCCACGGGCAACTACAAGAACGTGGCGCAGGTGACAGCTTCGGATCAACCGGATCCGGATTCTGCACCGAACAACGAGAACGGTGCGCCCTACGAAGATGACGAGGACGATGCGACGGTATCGCCTTCGGCCGTATCAGACCTGAGCCTGGTGAAGACGGTGAACAACGCGACGGCCAATGTCGGCTCGACGGTGACGTTCACGATTGCCGTGACCAACAACGGCCCGAGCACTGCGACCAACGTGAGTGTTGGCGACGTGATCCCGAGCGGCTTCACGTATGTCACGGGCAGCATCGCCGGCGGCACGAGCCGTAGCGCGGCCGGTGCGCCGACCTTGACGTGGACCATTGCCAGTCTGGCGAACGGTGTCACCACCAATCTCACCTATCAAGCAGTGGTGAATGCCACCGGCAATTACACCAACGTGGCGCAGGTGACAGCTTCGGATCAACCGGATCCGGATTCGGCCCCGAACAACGAGAACGGTGCGCCTTACGAAGATGACGAGGACGATGCCACAGTATCGCCTTCGGCTGTATCAGACCTGAGTTTGGTGAAGACGGTGAATAACCCGACAGCCAATGTCGGCTCGACGGTGACCTTCACGATTGCCGTGACCAACAACGGCCCGAGCACCGCGACCAACGTGAGTGTTGGCGATGT
>JAKLJX010000039.1 GCA_023150945.1 bacterium
ACGGCGAATGGAATTACACAATCAAGCCCCGAAATTAAGCACTTTCAGAATTGTATACTTTGTTTTTTAACGGGCCCCAACTCTGACTGCATGGATCGGAGGGTGAGCAGGCGGCGAGGCCAGATGACACGAATGAAGTCGGAGCTTTGAAGTATGATCGGGACTGCAAGGCGGGCGGATGACGATGCAAAGAGCAACAAAGCGAAGTGTAGGTCAGATGATTGTGCGCGCGGCGAGGACGTGAATCACCGGCTTCGCCCTTTTGACTTCTCCGAACGTCTCTTCAGACTCCCCAAAAACATTTCCCGGTTCTGGTGGCGAGTCGTTTGTCCATGGGTCATGTCTTGTTTACTTGTGAAGCAATACTTCCAGGTCAATTGCGTTCTCGGTGATTTCAAAATTGTTGAACGGCGTCTGCGCCACGAGTTCTTTGAACTGGGTTGCGGTCATGGCGCGCGGCCTGAGCGAATTCTTGAAGGTGTATTTCATGAACGCTCCGCCAAAGCCTTTCACCTTCATGGTATCATTCACGAAGCGATCAATGGTTTCATCCGAAACATCGCGCCGCAAATCGCTGATCCATGCCTTCCCACCGGGTTTCAACACGCGGTGCATCTCGCCCAGCGCCTTGATTGGCTCGCTGAAATTCTTGAATGACGACGTGCACATGAGGAAATCGAATTCCTCATTTTCAAATGGCATGGCGGAAGCATTTCCAAGTCGAAAATCGACATTCACGCCGGCGATTTGCGCATTCCTCCGCGCAATAGTGACAAAGGTTTCGCTGATGTCGAGTCCGATGATTTGCAGCTTTCGAAGTTTTGCCAGCTCGATCGACAAATAACCTGGCCCGGGAGCGACTTCAAGGACCTGGTCGCCCTCCGTCAGCCCTTCGGACAATTTCCTTGCCCACGCCCGGTAAAGATCGGCCATATCACGTTTTGCGGATTTGTCGTACTGGCGGGCGATAAATCCCTCCATCCCCATCCCTTTGTAGCCTTTTGAACTCATAGTCGCAGTCCTTTTGCGTGCAGATAAGGAGATGAACATATGATTGCTGCGCTCGCGGTTGCGTGCAAGCTAAATCCTCACCGACACAATATTCTATCGCGCGTTTTCACGGGCGTGGTTGAGCAACGCGCCTCGAATTTTCTTTCGCAGGGTGTTGATAGAGTCCGAGAACGTTTCCATCCGGATCGCTGAATCGCGCGGTGATCTCAGGCGCATCCATGCCGAGGGGCTGCACGATTCTGCCGCCATTGGCAACAATCGCATCGAGGGTTGCAGCGACGCTATCAACCATGATATAAATGAGCAGGCCCGGTTCCGTCGCTGCTTTCCGGCCGCGCACCCATGTGCCGCTCACTTCGTTCACTGCGTCGTCAAAAGCGAGGTGGCCGCCGCTGCGCTGCCTGATTTTCCAGCCGAAGACCGCCTGGTAAAACGAAGATGAGCGGTTGACGTCGACCGCCGGAATTTCAATGTAGCACACCTTGCCGTTGCCATAGGTGGGATGTTTGTCATTTTTCATAATAACCTCCAACGTTGCTTGTATTTCTGTTTAGGATTGCATGACAGCTCGATGCAACTCAAACAGCTTTCCGCCAAGCCAGGCAATCGGCAACGCAATCACCGCCAGCGTCCAGGCATACCAACCGGGTCCCAAATCTGCCGCCGCGATGGCGCCGATCGATCCCAAGATCAGGCCAATAAGGCCAAGTACAAGCGCATGCTTCATGGGACTGCGCGGCGCGAGCCTGGCCGTGAGATAACATCCGATGAGACTAAAAACGGCACGATAACCGATGACGATCAGAATCAGCCCGGTTCCGACAAAGAAATGGCCTTTGGGCAGCACGCCCGCGTTTTCGAGAATCGCATCAGTGGCCGTGTGCGTAATGACGATGAAAATCAATCCCGCGAGCACTGCGCCAATGCTTTTGATGGTTGTTTTGTTCATGATGCATCATCCTTAATCTTGTCAACGTGGAACGATCTTGTTTGGTAATTTGATCTACTTCTCCGCCAGCTCTTTGAGTTTTTGGAGGGCCTTCGGCCACATATCCTGGAACATGTCCTTGTATTCGTCATTGATGTCGATATCCACCAACACTTCGGTGGCGCCGGCTTTCTCTTTGAAGGCGTAGTTTTCATGCGCGCCAGCCCACGCTTTCACCGCGTCGCTCGTCGTGTCCTCTTTTCCGTCTTGCACGACACCGAGGTGTTCAATGGAGATATGCTCGTGCAAGCGGTTTTCTTTGATGCGGCTCACCATACCGCCCAATTGGCCCGTCTTCGGGTCTGGCCCAAGAAAAAGTATTTTGCTCCCGGTGCTCCAGTCGCCGACGTAGTGTGAACCAGGCGTGAATGCTTCCGTCCACTCACGATACGTCTTATCGTCGAGCATCGTGTTCCACACCTTAGCTTTCGGCGCGTTGATAACGATTGAAAAACGTAGTTTGTTCATGAGACTCTCCTTTCGAGATTGATGGTCACTTTTCAAGCTGGTTTTACCGCTGTAATATGGCTATGCACGCATAGCCACGTGCCGTTGCGTTTCACAAACACGTCGGTCGTCCACTCGTCCGAGCTGAACGGCTGACTTTTGTAGTGACCGTTATTCTTGACGCGACCGGACAAAACAGCCACCTCGCCGTATTGGCGAACCGATATGATTTCTCCCTTGAATGTTTCGTGCGTCAAATCACCCGAGGCGACCATGGCAAGAAATTTTTCCTTGGTCATCGCGCCGTGCTCCGAAACGATGGCCCAGTCATCCGCCATGAAACGGTCGATTGCCTCTGCGTCGTTGGAGGCCAGGGTTTGATCCCACGCCGCGGACAGTGCCTTCAGGATTTGGATTTCATTGGGGTTGTTGTTTTCCGGCATACGTTCATCCTTTGTTTCAATACTTGACTTGTGTTGTTTCGATGATGTACGAAGTGATGACCTTCACCTGCCCGTTTTTGAATTTATTCAATTCATAAATATGACAGAACGCGTACAGCTTGCCGCGTCTGGACTTCCCTGCAATTCTCATGGTGCCGTTGATCGCCGCCTTGTTGCCATGCGTGATAAAATATGAATACGTCAGAGCGACAACATATTCCATCTTTCTTGCTTTCATCTCTTTGATCAATTCATTCCTGCCCTGAGTTGTTTTTGAACCGACAATGATCCCCTGAACGTCATCGGTGGAATTGGCCGCCATGAATTCCGTATCGCCGGTCGTAAAGGCTTCGTTTATTTTCTTGAAGAATACGATGCTCTGTCGCAGCACAATGATGTATCCTAAAAGGTCGCAGCTAAAACTTAGTGCTCAACCGCGAGTGCTTTTTTGACAAAGCGCCGCAAGCGCATGCGTATGCGGCGCGCCGCCGGCAAGCGCCAACGCGGTGTATCCGCCGACGGAGTGGCCGGTGATCGCAACGTTTTCTTGCGCAACATGATTTTTGAATTGTGCATGAGCACAAACCGCGTCGATCGCCATGCGCAGATGCCGCGGGCGATAGCTCATCTTCTGCAGGGTGTATTGCAATTCATTGTTGTGGCGATTATTGAAGGGATGCCCGATCATGCCCGCGACAAATCCATTTTGGGCCAGGTACATGCCGAGCGCGCGATGCGCCAAACAGGAACCGGCGGAGCCGTGCGAAATCATCACCAACGGAAAGCGGCCCTCCGCAATCGGCGCGTCCATCGCCACCTCCAATGAAAATGCCCCGAATGCAACGGGTGTTGAAGCCGTGTTCGTTGGGTACCTAGCCAGCATGGGAAATATGATATCATTTTCTTTATCGCACACCTCCTCCTTGCAGCAGCCGACAAATTTTTCCATGCCATCCTCTCCAAGAAATCAGTTTGTCGTCGATGGGTTAGGCGCCTCCATCGGCCCGCCACGCGGAAGGTGATATCTCGAAAAGCCGTTGCGCCGGCCCGGCCAGGCGCGACGCTTTGTTCGGCGGCACTTTTCTTTGTGGCAGGCCGCCACGAGGCGCTACAGTTTATTCACAGCATCCTGTCGGGCCGATTCTTTCGAAATAAGTCGTCGCAGGACATAGCCTTTCCACATCCAAAGTCCCGCGAGGGCGAGCACAGGAAGGAAGACATATCGAACCGCAGGGGCGTAGTTTGGAATTTCTTCAAACGGGCTATAAATATAACCGAGTATCGGAATGCTAAAGATGAGATGAATCCAGCGAAAAATCGAACGCTTCGTGTTTTGGTTCATGGCGTTGGGCCTTTGATCTTGTGATGAGTAGTGATGCTAATTGTGGAAGCACAATCCAGTCGTTCATGCACAAATTTATTTACTCCGCCTTCCTCATACTCAGGTAATGCTCGCGCTGCTTTTTATCAAGATGCTCAATCGCATAGCGCAAGAAAGTGCGCGGCATCGTGGCGGCGTGCTGATCTAAAAAGCTCAACAATCTTTTGGGATCTTTTTTGCCCGCCTCGCGCAGCCATCCGCCGGCGGCTTTGTGAATCAAATCTTCTTTGTCGTTGAGCAGCATTTCGGCAATTTTGAAAGTGTCGTCGATCTCGCCCTTTCGAATAAAATAGAACGTGCTGACAATCGCGGTGCGGCGTTCCCACATATTTCTTGAGCGCGCCAGCTTGTACAAAATCGCGCGCGACTTGTCGAACAAGTAGCCGCCAACGACATAAGGCGCGCTGCGATCCACCAAATCCCAATTGTTGATGCGATCATGGCGCTTGATATAAAGATCGAACAACTCTTTTCGGCGTTCAGCAGAAATTTTCTTGCTGCGCGCCTGCCAATCCATTATGCTCACCGCGCCAACCCGAACTTCGTGAATCGGATTCTCGATCAGTTTTTCGATTTCGTTCGGTGGCATTTCCATGAACTCTTTGGCCAGCGCGAAGACCTGCCCCATGCGCACGCCCATGAACTCATCGCCTTCGCCGTACTCGCCTTCGCCGGATTTAAAATAGCGCTGAATCTTCTTCAGCTCCGTCGCGGAGCGCAGTGTTTCTAATTTTTTGACGAATTGCCTGGCGGTCATTTCCATTGCCATCGCTTATTTGCCTTTGTTTGATCCGGCCAGCGCCGCGCCGAGGCCAAGCGCAATATAGGCGCTGCCCGCAAAATATCGTTGCCAGCGCAGATAGCGCACGTTTCTTTTTAACCATTGTCCTAACGTTCCGGCGAGTATCGCATAAAGGCTGTCGCTCATAAATGCCATCGCCACGAAAATGCCGCCCAGCAACAGAATTTGCGCAGTCACGCTGCCGCGAGCAGGATCGACGAATTGCGGCAAGAACGCAAAGAAGAACAGCGAGGTTTTCGGATTGAGAATGCTCACGAGCACGCCCTGCGAAAAAATCTGCGAAAGCTTTTGCGGCCGGCGCGTGTGCAGCGTTTCTTCCTCCTCGCGCACCAGCAGCTTGCGCACGCCAAGATAGATCAAATAGGCCGCGCCGAGATATTTGACGAGGTTAAACGCCGTAACCGAAGACATGAGCACTGCGGAGACGCCAAAAGCCGCGGCGGCAACGTGCACGAGCGAGCCGGTGTTGAGACCGAGCGTTGAAACGAAGCCGGCAGTACGGCCTTGATCGATGCTGCGCGCGACGATATAAAACACCGCGGGGCCAGGCGTGAGCAGAAACACCAATGTCGCGCCCATGAACAAGGCGAGAGTCGAATGGTCGAACATGAAAAACTTTCTCCTCTTGAGTTGAGCCAATTCATACCGAAGCTGTTGCAGAAAGCCGCAGCCGTGAGATCATGTTCGCCATTTCGCGTCTTCCTCGAGACTTTCTTTCACGCGGAATGCGGTGATCTTGCGGATCAGCGTGAGAGGCAGCGGCTGGTCGAGCGGAAACTGGATCGAAGCGCTCGCCGTCTTAAACTTCGCCAACTCTTTCGCAAAGGCTTTTACCGCAGAGGGCGTGGGATAGAAGCCGAGGTGATGCTTGAAGACTTTGAATGTGACGAGTATCCGCTGATAGGAGAAAGCCGGCATTCCCCACTTTAGGCCTTCTTTCGCTCCGGGTGCGACTTTGCGAATACACGCCAGCATTTCACGCAGCTTTTTCTGCGTCTCTTTGGGCGCAGCATCGATGTATTCCGTGATGTTTGTGGGCCGCGCCTTTTTTGAAGTCATCGCTATCCTCATCACTTTCGTTTCAGCTTGGCCTGTGCTTCATTCTCAGCAACTCTCGCTTTGACGATTTTCTTCACGAGCTCCGCCGGAAGCGGATTCTCAACCGTGAAATGAATCGTGGTTCCCGAAGTGTCAAACTCTTCAAGCTCGCCTTTGAATTTTTCCAAGACCGTTTTGCTCACCGCGATGAAACTGCAATAGCTCGCGCGTGCGACGAAGTGAACCAACGGCCCGTGATATTTGTAGGTCGGAATTTGATAGCTGATCACCTCTTCGGCCTTCGGCGCGGCGGTTTTGATGGCTTTGCGCAGATTTTCGAGAACTGTGCGTAACGCTTTTGGCGCCGACGCGAGATAAGCGTCGACGTCTTTGGCCTGAACACTCTGTTTTGCGCCGGGATTTGAAGCGACTTTTTTCATAGGAATTGTTGCTCTATCGACTCGGTGAGGCGTCCTTGGCACTGTTCGCCGGCTGGTAGTTCAAGATCGCCACGCCATTTTTCGTTATCTTCGAATCAGCAAGTTGAAGTTGCTTGATCGCACGCCCGTCCTGAAACAGACGCGTGCCGCTGCCGGCGACCACCGGGTAGATTTCCAGTCGCAGCTCATCGAGCAGGTTTGTATGCAGCATGGATTCCACCAATGTGGGGCTACCGTGGATGCCGATGTTTTTGCCGGACCGCTGCTTCAGTTTTGCGATCGCGCCGGCGAGGTTGCCCTTGACCAACATTGCGTTCCCCCGCGATCCCCAGGCTGCTGAATCCAACGTGTTGGACACCACATACTTCGGTACGGTGTTGATATGGCTGGCGAATGGCTCATGCGTCGAAGCCGCCAATAGTCCGTCCACTCCTGATAGGTGACGCGCCCCAGCAGCATGGCATCTTCCTGAGCTACTTTTGCAAAGAAATCCGGCAACACCTCTTCCGCATTTCGATGTTTCATAATCGTACCAATGACCGCATCAAACTTCACGACTCCCTCCAGTGCCATGATCAGATGCGCAACGATCTTTCTCATTTACACTCTCCTTTTGATCGCGGCCAACGGCTTGCGTTACCTGCGTTGGGGCGGGGACGGCGAGGCCGTTCAACCAGAAGAAGGCTTAGGCGTAGGAGACTGTCTGGGATTGTTGCAGACACCCCAGCGTCAGGTGTCCACATTGTTGGGCGGTGTTTGGGTTATGCGGCTTCTGCCATTTCCACAAACTCCGCTCTTTTTGTTTCTGTTGTAATCAAATCGCAGTCGGGCGATTTATTCGACATGCGACATTTCGCGCACGCCGTTCTTCGTGCGCTAATATCCACGCTTATTCAACTTCCGGTTATGATTACGCCTGCACGCTCGTAATTCACGACCATGACGCCACTCGAGCCGACTATGCTTTCCGTCACCTTGAACGCCAGCGGAATTGTGCCATCGGCAAACAACCGCTTTCCACTGCCCAACGTGATCGGATATATCACCAGCGAGAACGCATCAATCAAATCATGTTTGAGAAGCGTCTGAATGAGATGACCACTTCCCCGAACGTGCAAGTCGGGGCCTTGCTGTCCTTTGATTTTGGCCACTTTTTCTGCAATGTTTCCATTTAAAAACACTGACGGCTTCCATTCACTGGATGTCATGGTATTCGATGCGACGTACTTGGTCGCCGTGTTAACGCCCGGCCATCCATATTCGTCTGCATGTTGCGGCCAAAACTGCGCCCAGCTTTCAAAGGTTTTGCGTCCTAACAGCAGGTCGAACGGCATGTTCATCTGCGTTTTCAGCGTCGTTCCAAAAATCTCATCGGAATAATATGGACTTGCCCACCCACCATGCGCGAAGCCATCGCCGGTGTTTTCGTCTGGCCCGTCTGGGGCTTGCATGACACCATCCAGTGAGATATGTTCAAACACAATAATTTTTCTCATGGTAATTCTCCTCTATCGGATTACAGAGTAAATGTTCTGCAGCCTTCGCAACGGCTCAAGGGCTGACTTTGCGCCATACGCCGGGCTTCCTTTATTGCTCTTGCGGCTTTGCGTCGAAAAAGTCATTTATCATCGGGACGATAATGGCCATGCGCTCCATCAGCGTGACGTGTGTGGTGTTGGGCAATATGGCCAATCTCGATGTCGATCGCGGGCTCATGTCGCCATGGATATTGCCGCCGCCCTTGAGGCGGTACATTTCCGCGATGTGATCGAGCCGTACGCCGTCGGCGTCGCCGTGGATAAAGAACATCGGCGCTTGGGTGGCCTTGAGTTTGTCGGCGCCGAAGTCGTATGGTTTCAAAGCTGTCGCTTTGATGTGATTGACAAAATCAGGGAATTTGTCGGGCGTCGGGTTTAGCCTCCTATATTCGGCTTCTTGAGGAGTGCCTTTGAACATTTCCCACGTGAGTGTCGGCCAAAAGTCATCCGCTTCCTTGACCCAGCCGTCGCGGCGGATCGGGGCTGAAATGCTGACAACTTTTCGCACTTTTTCCGGATGTCGGATCGCACACTCGATCGCGACGCCGCCGCCCAAGCTGTAACCGATGATGTCCGCGTTTGGGATCTTGAGATAATCGAGCAGCCCTGCCACATCGTCGGACAGGTTTTCGGAAGTAATATCGCGGTTGATGTCGGCCGTGCGCCCGTGTCCCTGCATTTCGACGGCGATCACTTTATGGGTTTTGGAAAGTTCGTGGACCCACGCTTCCCAGTCGCCTGAAATTGCCATGAACGCTCCGTGGAGCAACACCACAGGTTCGCCGCTTCCGTGGACTTCGTAGTACATTTTGAGTCCGTTGACCGGCGCGTAGCCCGTAGTTGGTTTTTGCTGCGCCGATACGACAGACGACAGGAACATCGTCAGGATAAAAGCTGTTGTCTTCATGCTTGATCCCTAATGATTATTTTAGTGCGAGCGTTGAAGATGCCGCGCTGCATAACAGGCATTGGTTGACAGGCGAAGGACGACGAGCGAGGGGCGCGCCTATCGCCCATCACTCTTCCATTTCTCACCCCTGCGGCATTTTGCTCACGTCCATGTACAGCACATTCCACCGATGGCCGTCGAGATCAGTAAATCCGCAACCGTACATCCAGCCCTGATGTTCTCCGGGTTTGCCAAAGACGGTGCCGCCTGCCATTTCCGCCTTCCTGGCCAGTTCATCCACTTCGGCCCGACTCTCCGCGTCAATGGAAAGCAGCACTTCCGTGCCCTTTTTCGTATCGGCAATGTCATGGTGCGTGAAGTTCTTGAACGCCGGTTCCGCAAATAGCATCAGCACGATATTCTTGCTTCCGACATAGAAGCTGGCCGATTCCTCATTGTTGCCATAATGCGGATTCAAAGTAAATCCTATCTTGGTGAAAAACTCCCTTGATTTGTTGACGTCCTTTACCGGCAGGTTAATCCATATTTCTTTGGTCATGATGATTTCTCCTTTTGGGTCAATTGCTTCTACCACCCTGGCCTTTTTGGTGAGGTCCGTTTATTGAAGCCTGCTGCAAATTTTCGGGCTTGTGAATTCCGTCGATGCGCGCGTGCGTCACCGCCTTGGCTCAAAACACAGCAAGACATTCCCATTGCCGAAAGTCCGCGACTTGGTTAGCTTCAGCGCCAGCTTCTCTCTGACACCGTCGAACATCGTCCTGCCCTTGCCAAGAATGAGAGGGTTGACGACAACTTGATATTCATCGATCAAACCTTCCTGCGCCAATTGCGCGACGATGGTGCCGCTTCCCAAAATCACCATGCCGTCGCCCGGCGCTTCCTTCAGTTTTCTGGTTTCCGCCGCGATATTGTCCTTTATCAGTTTTGTATTGTTCCACAAGGCCTTGTCCTTCGTCCTCGAAAACAACACTTTCGGGAGATTGTTCATGCGTTCGGCAACAGCCGGCATCATTTGCATGGCTGCCGGCGTCGGCCAGAAACTGGCCATCATATCATAGGTGACTCTGCCGAACACGAGCGTGCCTCCGCCGCTGGCATTTTCTGTGACAAAGGCATTCCACTCCGTGTCATTGGGATCCGCCTTGGCCCAGCTCATGTCGCCGTTCGCGTCGGTGAAGTAACCATCCAGCGACACATGATTGAAAGCGATCAATTTTTGCATGTCAGCCCTCTTTTCCTCTGTCAAACTGGAATGTCAAAATGATGGACGTCCTCACGCTTGCCCAGGGATTGGTACAGGCGTATCGCGGGAATGTCTCCTTGATCGGCCTGGACAAAAATGACGTAAGCGCCGCGCTCTCTGGCAGCCCGCTGAAGCTCCCGTATGAGATTCGTCGCAACACCCTTTCTGCGATGCGCCGCTGAGACGGCAAGGTCGTAAATGTAAATTTCTTTTCGTTCTTGCTCGAATTTTTGGAGTTCATAGGCGACCAGTCCGCCGATGACGGTTTCGCCATCGAGAGCGACAAGCGCGACAACGTGTGGCTCGCCCAGCAGCGCTTGCAGGTATTGCTCGCTTGGTACAGCGCTTTGATAAGTATCCGGCTCACCAAATGCCTCGCCGAAAACCGTGAGAAGATTCTTGAGCAGCGGCACATCGGTGTCAGCAAGAATTTTGTAGGTGTATTCCATTCATAACGCCTGCTTCGTTTTCCGTTCCGTGATCGATTTCGTGAGGTGAATTACTGTGCCGCAAGACGTCCTATCGGGCGAGTTGGTGAAATGCCATTGCTCATGCCTGCTCATACGCTTTCTGTAACTCGGCGAGGTCGAACTTCTTCATTTGGAGGAAAGCCTGGGTCACGCGCGCGATCTGTTCCGGGCTGCCGTGGCGCATCATCTCGTCCATGCCGGCCGGCGCGATCTGCCACGAGAGACCGTACTTGTCTTTGAGCCAGCCGCACTGTTCGGCTTCTGGAACCGCAGAGAGTTTATTCCAATAATGGTCGATCTGCTCCTGCGTGTCACAATACACGATAAACGAAATCGACTCGTTGAACTTGAATAGCGGTCCGGCGCTGATCGCCATGAATGGCTGGCCGGAAAGCTTGAACGAGACGATGTCGCAGTCGCCCGTGGGTGTGTCATGGAGTGTGGTAACGTTCGTGATTTTGGAATCAGGGAAGATCGAGCAATAGAACGCTGCTGCCTCCCTCGCCTCCTTGTCGTACCAAAGATGCGGAACGATTCTTGGTTTGACGGTGGCCATGGTGATTCTCCTCGATTCTTGAAGAAAGATGAAACACGGAAAAACCTTTGCGCCCGGTTCTCAGTGCATCCGGCATGATCATTTCAGACAAAACAATTCAGATAATGACCATGCCGGTATTCGCTGCTTCTTGATGAGATCGCTTCGGGGAGTACATCAGCCCTGAACCTGCGCGGGGTCCATCCACAGGTATTCCCAAATGTGGCCGTCGAGATCTTCGAAGCCCCATTGGTACATGAAGCCGTGGTCTTTGGGTTCGGCATAGCGCCGGGCGCCGGCTGCGAGCGCGGTCTCGACGATGCGATTCACTTCCTCACGCGACTTTGCCGAAAGCGCCACCAGCGTCTCAGTGCTGCGCTGCGCATCCGCAATCGCTTTGGGCGTGAAGGTCTTGAAGAACTTCTCGACCAGCAGCATGACAAAGATGTCTTCGCCAACGATCATGCAGGTCGCCTTCTCATCCGTGAATTGCGGGTTGAACTTGTAACCCAGCTTGGTGAAAAACGCAACGGAACGGTTAAGGTCTTTTGCGGGCAGATTAACGAAGATTTTTGGGCGATACTCAATCTGCGCGCGCACGGTGGGATTGTCTGCGGCCTTTTGCACCTCCGGTGGAAAATCGGAAGTTTCGAACACCGGCCGGATCTCGATCACATCGCCCTCTTCCGCCGGGCAGCGCTTGGCCCATTCGATTGCTTCTTCTTTTGACTTGAACTGAACCATCCAATAGCCGCCGAGCACTTCTTTCGATTCTATGAAAGGTCCGTCGGTCACCACCGGTTTCCCTCCGGAAAACGCAACGCGCGCGGCATTCACCGGCGGCTGGAGGCCATCGAGGGCAATCAGCGCGCCGGCCTTGGCCAGCTCTTCGTTGTACTTCATCATGGCAGTGACGGCCTCGGCGTTCGGGGTGAAATTCGAATCCACCTTCTTGCCAGGTTGATAGACTGCTGGAATCATCAACATCATGAAACGCATAATTGTATCTCCTTTCAACTTCGTAAATGTTTTTTGTAACAAAGCGTAACAACTCCAGAACGAAATGTCTGTGATTCGACCAGTTGCAAGTGCAGCCGCTCCTTAAGATCGGTCGTCTCCACCAGGCGCGGTCCCTTACCCGCCACAACCGGGTGAATCGCAATGCGATACTCATCAATCAGGCCGAGCCGTGTCAGATGCGAAGCGATACTCAGACCGTCGATGAAGATATTTTTGCCCGGTTGCTGCTTCAACTTCGGTATTTCTTCCTCGATGTTCGTGCGGGAGAGCTTGGTGTTTTTCCAATCGACACGGCTCAGTGTCTTTGAAAAAACGATCTTGGGGAGCGAATCAATCGTCTGCGCGAACTCGTTGACCGCCTTTGTCTCTGACTGATTTTTTGCCACAACGGGCCAGTAGGATTCCATCAGTTGATAGGTTTTGCGGCCGAAGAGGATGACATCCACGCTGCGCAATAAATCGGTGTAGTACGCATGCAACTCGTCATCCGCGATCATGTCTTCATGGCCGCAGCAACCATCCATGGTAATATTGATTCCGAAAATGACTTTTCTCATTTGTTGCTCCTTTCAGCCGGGGGCCTGCGATCAAAATCGCAGGCTATGAGGCATAAGTCGTCTAAAGACCACTCTGGTCCAACAAGATCGAGTCGCATGCATGCGAATTACGTTTCTTACTTCCCCGCAGAACGCCGCCGCGCGCTTTCTGCCACCATCTCAGTCAAGTCCGCGGCCGGGCGAATCTCAAAAGGCCCCGCCTTCACGCCGGGGTGTTTTGACATCAACTGAATGGCGTGGTTCAAGTCGCGCGCTTCGAGCACCAGGATGCCGCCCAATTGTTCCTTGGTTTCGGCGAAGGGGCCATCAGTGACTGCGACCTTGCCGTTGCGCCAGCGCAGAGTAATGGCATTCTGCGCGCTTTGCAGCGCTTCACCGCCGGCAAAGTGGCCGTTCCGGCGCAGTTCATCATCATAAGTGAGACATTCGTCCATGAAAGCGTTGCGCTCGCCCTCGGACATCGTATCCCACTTTTTCTGTTCCATGTAACCGAGGCAGATGTCTTTCATGATTTTTCTCCTTGATCCCTTTGTATTCGATCAGCACCGATGGCTGGCTCACGCACTTCAGGCCACGCAGTTCAAGTTCCTTATGTTGAATAACATTTGCCATTCTCGTTATGCTTTTTCTGATTGATCGTTCACACTCTTGTCGTTCGACGACGCTCAAAATCGACATGGCTGATTGGATGCAGATCAACGCTCATCGAACGCCTTGAGCGCCGGTTTGATATCAACAACGGGTGTCCCATCGATTGCTTCCATGGGCGCGACCCGCAGTCTTCTTCCAGCGACTTCCAACACCGAAACGCGATGCAGTCCCACCGGGTTGGGACGATCCGGGGACCGCGTTGCAAACACGCCCATCAGCGGCCGTTCGCGCTGGCCGCGCGGATGCACTTGCAGCACGTCGCGTTGGCCGCGGTGCAGCCAGGTGAGAATGATCAACTCGTCGCCGGCCGCGAGGCCGGCAAGTCCTGGCGCCATCCGTTCTTCGATCTCAAGCCACGCCTCGGGCGCGCCTTCATCTCCCTGCCGCGGCGCCGCCGCGCGGCTGGTCAATTCGGAACGGATGACGCCAATGGGTTCGATGGTGTAAACGGTTTTAGGCATGGTGCATTGCAAAAAAAAGTCGCTTCGCGGCAGAACCTTATTCGAAAAGAAATGGAAAACAAAAATCTTCAACACAGGAGTAAGCAGAGATTAGCTTTCCGTGGCCCATCACGCTGTTTGCTCAGTTTTCTTTGTGTTGATTCCGGCGCTAACTCCGCAGCGGAACAAGTGTCCGCAACCGCCCATCGAGCAAGAAAAGCCCTCCCCAGACAAGTGCGCCGATATAGACCGGAAACAAGACGTGACTGAAAAGCGGATTGCCGAGGCGCACATGCGTCGCGACGGCGCCGCCAAGAAACCCGGTCAACAGAACCGCGCCGAATATCGACGTGCGCGGAATCACATAGAGAGCAAGACACACAAGCTCGACGATCCCGATGCCGAGAATGGCGCTTTCGGGATAGCCGAGCTGAACGGTTCCCTCCACGACTGGCGCCAGCTTCAGCAACTTCCCGGAGCTGTCGAAGAGCAAGAACAGAATCGCCAGTGCGCTGATGATTCGTCCGGCCCAGAGATTTTTCCTTGAAACAGGAGTGGCTTGAATGCGTGCTGACATGAGTTTTCTCCAAATAAGTTTAGTCGCAAACGAATGAAATCACTGCCGGCGGCGCCGGAGCACTGCAAATGCCTTTCGAACGAGGCGCTACCTTTCCGCGACCTGGCGAACCTCGCCTTCACCATCCCCATGAATCTCCCAGAAGCGCTGCGCCAATTGCATCGCTTCTTGCTTCGACTTCGCCTGCACCAGCGCGTAGCCGGCGATCAACTCCTTTGTTTCGGCAAATGGCCCGTCGGTCACGGTCAGCTTCCCTCCAGACGATTTTATGCGGAAACCCTTCGAACTCGGAAGCAGGCCCTCGGCTGCGAGCAGCACACCCGCCTACGCCATTTCCTCGAAGAATTTTCCCATTCTCGCCATGAGTTCCGGATCGGGAGGAACGCCAGCCTCGAAATTCTTGTCGGCTTTGACCATCATCATGAATCGCATCTTGGTTTCCCTTCACGATGCTCAAGAATAACGTTTGTCTTCCTTCAGCCCATCTTCAATTGGCCGCACTTCGATGCTGCCGAGGCGCGCGGACGGCCACTTTGCTGCCACCTGAATGGCCTCGTTCAGGTCGCGCGCATTGATCAAAAAAAATCCGCCGAGCGTTTCCTTGGTTTCGGCGAACGGACCGTCAGTGATGGAGACTTTGCCGCTGCGCACGCGCACGGTGGCGGCGTTGCGAACGCTTTGGAGAGGTTCTGCGGCAATGAGATAGCCGCCCTTCTGCAACTCCTCGACATACGAAAGCGTCTCGCGCCTCAATGCGCTCCACTCACTTTTGTTCAGGGCATTGAGCTTGCTTTCTTCTTCGTAAGCCAGACACAAATACTTCATCGGTTTCTCCTGTTTGTGAGATTCTGTCGTTTGCCTTTAGTAGTCGTTCGACGACGCTCACTTTCGACATCCGCGCCAACTCGTGCACCGATAAATTTTGACGCACGCATGCTCCAAGTGAACAGGCCAGGCCAAAGACGATCGCGCAGAATGGCAGAGGCAAGTATGTCACAAGGCAATTTCCTAGGAGCCGCGGGTTTGGCGTCACCGTCTCTGCTCTGTTTGTGGATCACGAATTCGTGAAGACGGACAACCTGCGCAAGTGGCAGTGACACCGTTTGCCGATGATTTTGCGATCAGGGCAATCCCGGCAGCTCAACTACCGGCCGGATCTCGACCGTGCCAGTATGCACCATGGGAATGCGGCCGGCAATACCGATGGCCTCGTCGAGATCCTTTGCCTCGATCAGGAAATAGCCGCCGAGCTGCTCGCGCGTTTCGGCAAATGGGCCGTCGGTCACCAAACGCCTGCCCTGGCGGACGCGCACGCTGGTCGAGGCCGTGGTCGGATACAACGGGTTGGCGCCGAGATACTGTCCCTGCGCATGCAGTTCATGCGCCAACTCGGTAGATGCACCGAAGCATTCCTGCCGCTCGGTTTCGCTCAGGGTCTTTTCGTCGTAGTAGATCAGCAGCATATATTTCATCTGGGCCTCCAGTTGTTATTCAAGGGTTGAATGCGGAATTGGACTGCCAACCAGCAGCCCTCATGCCGACTGACTGGAATGGCCTCCGCGGCGTTGCAGATCGCTGCGCGAATTCTACGGTGCCGGCCCGCAGCTCAGCCTTTGCCGGCCGGCACTGCCGCGCGGAATCGGATCATCGCGTCGCCATTTGGTTTGAAGCTGGGCAATCCACACCGTTGCTGCCGGCCGGGCGCGGCGGCGCACCGGCAGAGGCCGAAACGAGACGGGGCGTGGCGGCATGAATGCGCCACTGCGCCACGGGCTACGCTGGAGGTCAAGGCGCGGCCGCGTCGCGTTGAGGGCGGCAGGCCGACGCTTTGCCGGACTTCCCCAGCAACCTGCCACCGGCGCGGTGACCGGCCGGGCGGAATGCGCCGGCGGAAAGAAGACGACAGTATCCACCACACCGATGCCTTCACAATATTCGATCTGCCTCTCCGGTTTGATCTGAAAAAAATCGCCCAGCCAGTTGTGGGCCGATTCGGTCAGCAGCACATATTCCGGCGCAGGTACGGAATTCTTGAGCAGGCGATGCGCCAGGATCACGTCCACGCCGAAGAGCTTGTCAAATCCATGAATGTGCTCGAGGGCCACGGCACCGGCATGAATGATCACTTTGAGTTTCAATTCCCGTGCATCGCGGACGCACGGATAGGCGGCACAAAGCCGGTCGAGCGTGTGATGAAAGGATCGAAAGAAATTTCTCACCTGCTTTTTGATTGCGGCAACCTCAGCGGAAGCGCCGCCCCCTTCCGGGCAAATCGCATAGAAGAAGGCGGCATCGCCTTCCACTTCCGCGAGCTTGAGCGGCGGGCCGGCCGCAGAAATGACGGCACGCAGCAGTTCGACCACCACGTGCATGGCGTGGTCGGCGGCACGCGCGTGTGACTTCATGAACTGAGTGAAGCCGCTGATATCAGCGAGCAGCAACAGGGCTTGGTGAGTTGATGGTTGCATATTGTATCTCGCTAAGACTCTAAAAAATGGGCACGCCACTTTCTGCTTCAACGCGGATTTGGAATATAAAAGCGGCTTGTGTCAACCTTATGTCACAGCCTTTGGCGGGAGCCAAGCTGCAGTTTCCGGCTGATTCTACTGCGTAGTCGTTTGGAGATGAGCAAAATCGACATGTGCGAGCAAGGCTGTAAACGTTTATTTGCCACAGGCCAGCACGAGGTTTTGGCCACAATTGCCGCCGTTTCGCGCTGCCGGCAAACGAACGGTGGAGAAACCCCTTCCGCCAGTGTAGTTTGGGTTCGGTGACGGCGGTGATCGGCAGAGGGATTGCAAGCCCGCGGCTCTTTCACCTCACCTTTCCCCGCGCCAGGGAGGCAAACGTGCCGGCGAGACAAAGCAGGGAAAAAATGGTGAAGGCAGAGTGCATGCTTTTCATGAAGAGAGGATAATTGGCCGGCGCAATTTGCACGCGGCCGAGGTAAATGGCGAAGATCAACGTGGCGATGCCCATGCTGAGCATCTGTCCGGTGAGCCGCATCGTGCCCAGGGTTCCGGAGGCGATGCCGTAGAAGCGCTTGTCCACCGCGCTCATCACGGCATTGGTATTGGGCGAGGAAAACAGCGCGAACCCCAGCCCCAGCAGCAGCAAGCCCGCGACGAGGAAAGGCAGCGTGCTGTTCTCCTGCAAAAACGTGAAGAGAAAAAGTCCGGCCGCGGACAACAGCATGCCGAAGGAGGCGACCAGCCGCGGTTCGATGCGGTCGGAGAGCCGGCCGGCGATCGGAGAAAAAACCGTCATCATCACCGGTTGGGCCACCAGAATGAAACCCGCAGATTGTGGTGGCAGTGCCTTGACGTATTGCAGATAGAGACTCAGCAGAAAAGTCAATGCGAACGTTGCGCTGTAGTGGATCAGCGCGGCCAGGTTGGAAAAGGCGAAAACCGTGTTGGCGAAGAGTTGCAGGCGCAGCACCGGACTCGGAGTCTGCCGCTCCCATTTCGTGAAAGCAAAGAGGCCCGCCAGGCCCGCCACCAGCAGCACCGCGCCCGGCCATGCCGGCAGCAGAGAAAACCCCAGCATGATCGCCGTGAGCGCGGCGATATAGATGATCGCGCCCGGCAGGTCGAATTTCTCACCACGGGCTTCGGCCCATTCGCCCTGCAGCCGTTGCACCAGCGCAATCAGCAACACGCCCACGGGCAGATTGATGAGGAAGAGACTGCGCCAACCCAGGTGCTGGGTGAGGAAGCCGCCGAAGAACGGGCCGAGTGACAATCCCAAATAGACCGCAGCAGAATTGATCCCCAAAGCCTTGCCGCGCTCGCCGGGAGGAAAAACGGAAGTGAGAATCGCAACGCCGGTGCCGAAGATCATGGCGCTGCCGAATCCCTGCAGGATGCGCATGGCGATCAACATGGCGCCGGAAATCGCAGCCGCCGTCAACAATGAGGCAAACGTGAAAACGGCGACGCCGCAAGTGAAGATCCTTTTTCTGCCGTGAATGTCGGCGAGCCGGCCAAAAGGGACGAGAAACATGGCGGCAGACAACAGGAACGAGGAGGCGACCCAACTCAACATCACGGCGTCCATGGCAAATTCGCGGGCCATGAGGGGCAGGGCAAGATTCACCGCGGAGCCCATGAACGGCGTCAGGAAGGAGGCCAGCGAGGCAATCAGCAACGCCGGGCGTTGGTTGGGATCCACGCGGCCGGGAGCCGGCTGGGAAGATGACACGAGATCAGGTTGGGGCGGGGATTCTCTCATGCGAGCATTGACCTCTGTGCGCTCGTAGCTGCAACGCGATGGTCACACATTTTTTCACGTTGCCTGGCGCAGTGCCAGCAACCGGCGCTGCAAGAACCTGCGCTCCGGCTCCAGTTGCGTGAGGCCGAGTGCACGCTCATAGGAAGCTTGCGCTTCCGCCGTTCTTCCCAGCCGGCGGCATAGCTCGGCGCGCGCCGAGTGTGCCAGATGGTAGCCGGCCAGATCGCCGCGGCTGAGAATGGCGTCGATCAAGGCCAAACCTGCGGCGGGACCATCACGCATGGCCACGGCCGCCGCGCGATTCAATTCGATCACCGGCGAGGGCTGCACCTGCAGCAGCAGATCGTAAAGCGCGACAATCTGCGCCCAATCCGTGACCGCAGCCGTCTGCGCGCGGGCATGCACCGCGGCGATTGCGGCCTGCAGCGTGTAAGGGCCGAAACGGCGGGACGAGAGCGCGCGTTCCACCAACGCCAAACCCTCGGCGCGCTGTTCGCGATTCCAGAGTGAGCGATCCTGATCTTCCAGCAGAATCAAATCACCCTGCGGTGAAGTGCGCGCCGGCCGCCGCGATTCGTGCAGCAGCATCAAGGCGAGCAGGCCCGTCACTTCCGGCTCGGGCAGCAATTCCAGCAGCAGCCGGCCGAGGCGAATCGCTTCGCTGGAAAGATCGGCGCGCGTCAAGGACTCGCCCGAGGAGGCGGAATAGCCTTCATTGAACACCAGATAGATCACATGCAGCACGGTGTCCAAGCGGTCGGGCAAATCCACCCGTGACGGCACTTGATAGGGAATAGCGGCGTCGCGGATCTTGGCCTTGGCGCGTACGATGCGCTGCGCCAGCGTCGCGGGAGCGGTGAGGAAAGCGCGGGCGATTTCTTCAGTGGTGAGGCCGCAGACTTCGCGCAGCGTCAACGCGAGGCGCGCTTCCGGAGACAGGGCCGGATGGCAACAGGTGAAGATCAGCCGCAATTGGTCATCTGCAACGCTTTCCTCATCCAGTTCGACCGAGGCAACGTTGTCGGCGTCGAGACGCGCAGCCAGCTCTGCCTGCACGGCATCAAAGCGGGCGCGGCGGCGCAGCGCGTCGATGGCCTTGAAACGGCCGGCCGACACCAGCCAGGCGCGGGGATTGGCAGGCATGCCGTCGCGCGGCCATTGCTCCAACGCGGCGCGAAAGGCGTCATGCAGCGCGTCCTCAGCGAGGTCGAAATCGCCGAGCACACGAATGAGGGTGGCGAGCACGCGGCGCGACTCGGCGCGATACACGGCATCTACGGCTGCATGAATCTTGCGAGCGGCGTCCTCACTGTTCAGCTCGGCGGGCTGCCCGGAAGCATTTCTTGTTTCCGGAGAAAAGGCGGCTGAGGGCGGAGTAAATGTCATTGCAATTGACTTTTCTGTGTTGTTGCGCTTTGCGTTGGCATGAAGAATCCTTGCCTCGTTTGTCCTGCTGCAAGCCTCCTGCCCGGCACCGGAATGATCGCTCAATTGAAGATGTGACCCGATACCCAAGAAGATTGGCGCGGAACGGCAAAAGGCAGAGTTTGCCTTATCCGACGAAAAAATGCTGGCATTCGTCGAAGCGGTCTCGCGCTAGGTCATTCGTACGCATCTTCTGAAATGCCTGGCACTGTGCCCAAATCTTCACAGGATCCCAGCGGGATGTGAATGATAGCGGACACGCTTTTCAAGGGAACGGCGCACTCGTTCGTGTCCGTCCCAAATCACCACCGCCCGGGCACTTCATCATGAGCAGAAGCGAGTTCCATTCGATTGGTGCATGCTTTGGTGCCGAGCGCCCGGGCGGTTTCTTCATTAGTGGATAGGCACGAGCTGGTCATCAAGCAGGCGCGTGGCCGGAATATTTCAGGGCAACCGCTAGCGCCTGCTCTTGCGCCATTGCCCTGCCGGCCGCAGATTCAGCGGCAAAAGCTTCTTCGCCGAGGCCGGCAGCAGCTGCGGCGAGCACGGCCTCGCAGCGCCGGCGCTGGAATTCCGGCATCATCGCGCCACTAGCGGCATGCAACCCTTCTGCTGCTGCGAACAACCGCGCGGCGCCGGCGAGATCGCCGACGGTAAGCGCCAGGCGCGCGCCTCCCATCAGGGCATAGGGCAGGCCGAGCCGGTCATTCGATTCGCGCGATTGCTGCAGGCATTCATGAAAGCAACGCCAGGCACGGTTCACCTCATTGGCATCGAGCGCAAGATGGCCGAGGGTGGCCAGCGCGCGCACAATGCCCCAGTTGAAACCATTGGCGCGAAACAGTGCCAGGCTCCTTTCGGCCAGTTCCTGCGCACGCTTGACGTTGCCGTGTTCGAGGGCAATCACGCCCAGGCAAAACGTACTCAAGCCCAACCCCAACTTGCTGCCGATCTCTTTCATGATCAAGACACTCTCTTCCAGCAGCGCTTGCGCAGCCGCAAAATCCCCCTGGATCAGAAGGGTATAGCCTCCCCAACTTTGGCAAAAGGCGATGAGCTGTTTGTCACCCAGGGCTTGCAGCAGGTGGTGCGCCTGTGCCATGAAGGCGTTGGCGGCCTCGATGCGGCCGAGCATGCCTTCCACCCAACCGAGGTTCATCAGTGAGAATCCGACGCCACGTTCATCCGCGATTTCACGGCGGAGCTGCAGGCCATTTTCAGCATAGGCGACCGATGCGGTCAAGTCGCCGCGGAATCCCGTGGCCCATCCCAGATTGTTGAAGGCCACCGCCATGCCGCGTTTGTCGTTCAGGTCGCGTGCCAGCGCCAGGCTTTCTTCGGCCAGCTCTTGTGCCAATTGGTAGCGGCCTTGAATCAAGTTCGTCCAGGAGAGATGATTGATGGCCACGCCGAGGTTGCGGCGGTCGCCGAGCGCGCGCGCGATTGCGAGGCTTTCTTCGAGGAAACCGCGCGCCGCATCGAAATTGCCGAGTTCGAAAGTGAGCGTGGCGAGCGCATTCAAGACACCGGCGCGCAGCGCGGTGCGTTCCGCTGCGCCGGGAAGGGCAAGCATGGTGGAAAGATACTCGCGGCCTTCCAGCAAGTAGCCACGCACGATCCAGAAACGCCACAGCATGCTGCCCAGCCGCAAGCCCGTGCGGTATTCACCGGTTTCTTCAACCCACTTGAACACCGCGCGGAAATTGTCGTGTTCGTGCTCCAGCCTCGCCAGCCAGGTTTTTTGTTCTGCGCCGGTCAATTTGGGCCCGGCGGTTTCCGCCAGCGCGACGAAATACTCCGCGTGTGCGCGCCGCGCCGCCTGCCATTCGCCGCTGGCTTGCAGGCATTCCAAGGCATATTCCCGAATCGTTTCGAGCATGTCGAATCGGGGTTCTTCCTCCGTGGTTTGAACCTGGCGCAACAGGCTGTGGTCGAGCAACGCGGTGACGCCGTCGAGGCTGGAGACGCCAAGCTCTCCCAGGACCCGGCAGAGAGCCTCGATCGCCTCGAGCGAACAGCCGCCGGTGAATACCGCCAGGCGGCGAAACAAGGTTTGCTCATCGCCGCTCAGGAGATCGTAACTCCACGCAATCGCCTGGCGCAGTGTTTGATGGCGCGCCGGCATATCGCGCGGCCCGCCTTTGAGCAGCTCGAAGCGCCTTTCCAGGCGCGCCAGGATCGCTTGCGGCGAAAAAATCTTGAGCCGCGCGGCAGCCAGCTCGATGGCCAGCGGCAAGCCGTCGAGACGATAACAAATCTCGGCAATAGCGCCGGCGTTCTCTTCATTGATGATGAAATCCGGCCGCACCGCTTGGGCGCGCTGCTGGAACAATTCGATCGCCGCAAAATGCGCCAAGGCCTCCGGAGAAAGCGCCTGGCGAGGATTCGGCGTTGCCAGCGGCTGCACTGGAAATTCGTGCTCAGCGGTGAGATGCAAAACCACGCGACTGGTGATGAGGATTTTGAGTTGGGGACACGCGGCCAGGATCTCCGCCACACGCGGCGCGGCCGCCACCACCTGCTCGAAATTATCGAGCACAAGCAGCCGTTTTTTCCCGAACAAGTGCGCAACGATACTTTCGGACACGGATCGCAGCGCGCTGAGATAGATGCCGAGAGCCTCCGCGATGGTGGGCAATACCAAGCCGGGATCAGAAACCGGTGCCAGCGAAACAAAATGCACCCCGTCATCAAACTCGGCGAGCGCCGCGGCGGCCACCTGCAAAGCGAGGCGGGTCTTGCCCGTGCCGCCGGGGCCGGTCAGGGTCACCAACCTCACCTCCGGCCGCAGCAAAAGCTGTGTAATCGTCTCCAGTTCCCGAGCGCGCCCAATCAGCGGCGTGGCAGGCGCGGGCAAATGGCTGGGCGGCGCACTGGCGGTATTGACGAAAGAGGTTTGCAGATTGGAGGTCAGCGCGAATTCGCGCAGGTCGCGGAGCATCTCAGCGGCGGTTTGATAGCGATCGACGAGATTCTTCTGCAACGCCCGCGCAACAATTCCGGCCAGCGCTGGCGGCGTTTCCGCACGCCACGTACTCACCGGTTGCGGGGATTCGTTGACAATCGCATAGATCACCACCTGCTCATGCTCACCGGCAAACGGCAGGCGGCCGGTCAGCATCTCATAGAGCACTACGCCGAACGACCAGAGATCGCTGCGGTGATCGGTTTTCTTGCCACGCACTTGCTCGGGCGACATGTAGGCTACCGTGCCCGCCGTGGCTTTTTCATTGGTCAAGTGCGTGCTGCCGGAGAGCCGTGCCAAACCGAAATCCATGATTTTGATCCGGTCCTGACTGGTGATCATCAGGTTGGAACTCTTGATGTCGCGGTGAATGACGCCGCTTTCATGCGCCGTTTGCAGGGCTTCGGCAATCTGCGTGGCGTAGCTGAGCAGGCAGCCCAGGGGCAACGCGGCGCCGGCCACCCGCTCGCGCAGGGTCTGGCCTGCGATCAACTCCATCACAATGAACAGATGATCTTCGCTCTCCTCGACCTCGTAGATGGTGCAAATGTTGGGATGATTGAGCGCCGCGGCGGCGCGTGCCTCCTGCATCAGCCGGGCTTTGGCGGCGGCGTCACGCCGCAAACTTTCAGGCAGGAATTTCAACGCCACCTGGCGTTGCAGCCGCGTGTCTTCGGCTTGGTAGACTACGCCCATGCCGCCGGCGCCCAGCGCTGCTTTAATGCGATAGTGTGATATTGTTTTGTTGATCATCGTCGGGCTTTGACGAATCGGCACATGGCCGGGGAATGTTTCTGAATCTTCTCAAATTCTTTGTGCGATGACGGCGAAGGCCGGTGTTCCTTTCAAGGCCACGGCCTGCGCCAGGTTTTCGGACAAGCCGAAAACTGGCGTCGCCTCACGGCAGCCATTCCCTTTGACAGGATATTAGGATCAACATGATTTCTCTGAAATCTTGCACATCCTGTAATCCTGTCGACAAGCAGCTCTTTTGAGAATTAAACCGGTTGAATATTGAAGCTCTGGGCGGCACAAAAACCTTTGGCAGAGTGATTTCAAATCATGATTCTGCCGAGCGCTTTCACATTTCTTTCGGAGTCTGGTGGATCAATCCGCCTCAATCCAACCCCATCTGGTGCAGGACGGCTTGGAATCGCGGCTGATTGCGCAGTGGGTCATACTCGGGGTCGACTTTCATTCCAATCAACATGAAGCTGCGCGCGGCATAAGCTTTCTCCACCCAATCCAACGCCATGCTGGTGTCGCCGAGCGCGAGGCAGACTTTGATGACATCGGGCGGAGCCAGGAAACGATCCTGCGGCCAGGCCAGCATCTCTTGCAGCAGGCGCCGCGCCGCGCGATGATTGCCGGCCAGCGCGTGGGCGCGCGCCGTCATCCCCGCAATCTCCGAAACAGAATCCATCTGCGCCGAGGTTTGAATCTCGGCCATTGCCTCCTCCCACCTGCCCAGTTTTTGATAGGTGCGAGCCAAATACATGCGCGCGAACCAGTAGCTCGGAGCAAGGTCGATGGTGGTGCGCAGCGGCGCGAGCGCCTCTTCGTAGTGGCGCGCCGCGTACAGGCAAACGCCCAGGAAAGAGTTGGTCTCCGGCGACAACGGGTCGAGCTGCCGGGCCTGCTCGGCTTCGGCAATGCCGGCCGCGAGATGCCCGGTCGCAACCAAAAACGCGCCATAATAGCTGCGCGTGAGCGCATTATTGGGATTCAATTCCAGCGCGCGCTGAAATTCACGCTGCGCCGCGGCTTGATTCCATTCATACCAAAAATGCACCACGGCCAGCCAGGCGTGGGCTTCGGCCAGCGATTCGTCGAGTTGAATAGCGCGCTCGGCAGCGGCTTTGGCCTTGGGCATGGCTTCCTGCGCCGGCGCAAACCAGTCGGTAATGCCGACATAGTAATAGGCCAGCCCGAAATACGCCAACGCATAGCTGGAATCCAGACCGATGGCTTGCTCGAAATAAGCGATGCCCCGATCCAACCCGGCGCGTGTGTACTGGCTGGCATAATGTTGCCCCAACAGATAGAGGCGGTAGGCCTCGCTGTTGGTGGTGTGAGGCTTCTGCAGTTGCATCTGCTCGCTGGGCGACAGACGCAACCGCATTCTGCCGGTGATCTCGGAGGTGATCTCCTGCTGCAAGGCCAGCAGGTCAGCCATCGGAAGGTTGTATTGCTCGCCCCAAATCACGCTCTGGTCGCGCGTATCCACCAGCTCGGCGCTGAGGGCGAGTTGATTGCCACGTTGCAGCACCGTGCCGGTCAAGACCGCCTTCACGCCCAGCTCTTTGCCCACGGTCCCGGCATCGACGGCGCGGCCTTCATAGCGCAGCGTCGCGCTGCGCGAGCGCACTTTCACATGCGACAAGCGCGACAGGCTGTAGATCAGGCTCTCGGTCAGGCCTTCACTGAGGTATTCGGTATCAGGATCATTGCTGAGATTGGCGAACGGCAACACGGCCACGGAATCGATCACGCTTGCCGCGGGCCGAAGAAAGTACAGACCCGCGCCCGCCAATGCCAGGAACGCACCGACAACACCGGCGAGCAACATCCTTTTTGTGAATTTTCCCGGGGTGGCGGCGAGGCGATGCGTCGAGGCGACGCCGGCTAGCTGTGCCTGCGCCAGCGGCTGCAAATCAGCCAGCACTTCGTCGGCGGTTTGATAACGCTCGTCGGGATTTTTGGTGAGCAGCTTCGTGACGATCTGCTCCAAGGCCGGCGGCGTGTCCGGCCGCCGGGCAAGGACTGCCTCCGGTGTTTCATTGATGATCGAATAGATCACCACCTGGGGATGATCCCCGCGAAACGGCAGGCTGCCGGTGAGCATTTCGTAGAGCAGCACGCCCAGCGCCCAGAGATCCGTGCGCGGATCGACTTTCTTCCCGCGCGCCTGCTCCGGAGACATGTAGGCCACGGTTCCCATCACCGTGCCGCGCTGGGTGAGCAGTGAGCTGCCGAACAACTGCGCCAGGCCGAAATCCGTGATCTTCACGCGTTGCGTGCTGCTGAGCATGACGTTGCTGCCGGTGAGGTCGCGATGCACGATGCCCTTCGCATGCGCGGCCTGCAGGCCTTCCGCGACCTGGATCGCGATGGCCAGCGCCTGCGCCAGCGGCAGCGCCCCCTGGTTGAGCTGTTCGCGCAGGCTGTGCCCGTCGATGAACTCCATCGCGATGAAAAAATTCTCCTCGCTCTCCTCGATTTCGTAAATGGTGCAAATGTTGGGATGATTGAGCGCCGCGGCCGCCTGCGCCTCCTGCACGAAGCGTTGCTTGGCTTCGGCGTTGCTGGTCAGCTCGCGCGAGAGGAATTTCAATGCCACTGGGCGTTTGAGCTTGAGGTCTTGCGCCTGATAGACGATCCCCATCCCGCCGCTGCCGAGCGCTTGCATCACGTGATAATGTGAGATGACTTTTCCGGTCAAAGTGGATGCCTCGCAGAGATGAAGAATGAGAGTTGAATGGCGTGGCGAACTCCGCCGGCTTGTGCGTCGGGCGGGCGGCCGCGTCGCAAGAGAGAGAATTTATTGCGCGGGCTCTTCCGGCTTGACGATTCCCAGCTTCTCCATCTTGTAGCGGATGGTGTATTCCGAGATTTGCAGCGAACGGGCAGCCTGCGACTGATTCCAGTCGTGTTCGGCCAGCGCCTGGCGGATCAACTGCGCCTCGAGCGCATTCACGCGTTCCGTCAGCGAAGGTGCGGGCGCCGGCTCCTCGGTGATCGTTGCGTTCTTCTTGAATTCCCGCTGGAATTCTGCCGGCAGGATCTTGTGATGCAGCACACGCATTTCCGGCGAGGCCAGCGTGACGAGCCGCTCGACGAAATTTTCCAACTCCCGGATGTTGCCGCTCCATTGCCGCTGCTGCATGAAGCGCACCAGCGCAGGATGAAAAGAGGCCGCCTGCTTGCGCTGTTGCAGGACAAATTTCTTCAGGAAATGGTCGGCGAGCAGCGGAATATCCTGGCGGCGTTCGTTCAAGGTGGGAACATAAACGGGGAAAACATGCAAACGATAGTACAAATCCTCGCGGAATTTCTGTTGCGCCACCATTTTGCGCAACGAAGCGCTGGAAGCCGCGATGATGCGCACGTCCACGGCCTTCGGCTTGTTGCTGCCCACCGGACGAATCTCCCCCTCCTGCAGCACACGCAGCAGCTTGGCCTGCATGTCGTACGGCAGGTTGGCAATCTCGTCCATGAACAGCGTGCCGCCATGCGCCTCTTCGAACAGGCCCCGGCGCTCATAATTCGCGCCGGTGAAGGCGCCCTTGACGTGGCCGAACAGCTCACTCTCGATCAAATTTTCGGGAATCGCGCCGCAATCGACCGCCACGAACGGCCGCGACTTGCGCAGGCTGCCTTGATGAACGGCGCGCGCGACCCGTTCCTTGCCGGTGCCGCTCTGCCCTTCCAGCAACACCCGCACGTCACAACGCGCCGCGGATTCGATGGCGCGCAGCAATTCCACGAACGGCTTCGACCGGCCCAGCATGCCCAGGCCGGCGTATTGCGCCAGCAGCACTTCCTCCGGCAGCGGCGCTTCGAAATACTCCTGAATATGCTGCACATTGCTCAAGAACGGCGCGCACACTGCGGCCATCTGCTGCAACAGCTTGAGCGCGCATTCGTCGAATTGCCCGACCTGGCTTTCGCTGAGCACGAGCAGATAGCCGAGGGCGGCGCGCTGCATGCGGAGCGGCGCGCACATCACCGCCCGCACCACATCGTCTTCAAACACATCGCCCTGGAAACGCGGGTCCGCTTTCAAATCCGCGCTCAGGAACGGCTGCTCATGCCGCATCATCCAGCCGATCACCAGGTTTTGCACCAGGCGATGCTTTTCCACCCCCAACTCCTTGCCGCCCCGGAAAATCGTCTTGACCGTCTGTTGCGTGCTGGGATTGATCATAATGATCGAAGCGGCGTCGGCATCGAACAAGACGCCGGCGGTCAGGGAGATGAGATGCACACTTTCCCGATAGTCGCTCTGTTGCGTCAGCAGCTCAGCCAGCTCCAGCAGCGTTTCGCTTTTTTGCAGATTGAAATTCATGGCCGAAAGTAAACATGCCGGCAGGAGAAATGCAAGGGCGCGGGAAAATTATCACACGAATGGTTTGCGCTGCCCAGCGGCGTTGCCTAAAGATGCAATGGCCGTAAACGGCTCAGGGCAGCGCGGGAGCCAGCAACTGCCCGAGAATCGCGCCGCCGAGAATGATCCACGCCGCATTGACATTCCTGGCCACCAGCACCACCAGCGCCAAGCCGAAAATCAGCCAGGCGGCCAAGCTGGTCAGGCTGCCGAGGCCGAGCGCAACACACACGGCCAGCATCAAACCCAGCGCCGCGGCATTGACGCCGTTCAGAAAACTGCGCGCGATCCGCGAGGCGCGCAGTTTTGGAATGAGCGGACTGCTTAGCATCACAAAAACGAAGGAAGGAAGAAACACGCCGATCGTCGCCACCGCCGCGCCCGGGAATCCCAGCAACAGGTAGCCGATGAAGGTTGCGGTCGAGAGCAACGGGCCGGGTGTGAACTGGCCGATGGCGATGGCATCGAGCAATTGCTGTGGAGTGAGCCAGTGCAGACTTTCCACCAAACCGCCCTGCAAGAAAGCCACCAGCACGTAGCCGCTGCCATAGAGAATCGCGCCGACCTTGAGGAAGAACAATCCCAATCCGGTCAAGCTCGCGGCCGCAGGGCTCACCTCTGCTCCCACTCCCCGAAAAACCGCGGCCAATGCGGGCAGCACTGCGATATGGAAGCGGGAGGTCAAGCGTTGCCACAGGAAGCGAGGTTGCTCGCCGATCACGTTCAACAGCCCGGCGCCGAACAGCAAGGCGATTTCATCGCAACGCAACAGACTGAGCACCGTCACCGCCAACCCCATGGCCACAAGCTGCCATTTCCCGAGCAGCGGACGGCTCAGCCGGAAAACCGCAGCCAGGATAACCGCGATGATGGCAGCACGGATTCCAAACATGAAAGCTGCAAGCTGCGGCACGGTGCCAAACCGAACATAAAGCCAGGCAAACCCCAGCGTGATCGTCACTGCCGGCAGAATAAAGCTCAGGCCCGCGACCGCCAGACCGCGCCAGCCGGCTTGCACGTAGCCGAGATGAATTGCCATCTCGGTGGAGTTGGGCCCGGGAATGAGATTGGTGACGCCGAGCAAATCGAGGAATTGTTCATGGCTCAGCCAATTGCGGCGCTTGACGGTTTCTTCTTCCATCAGGGCAATGTGCGCCGCGGGTCCGCCAAAACCAATGGCGCCCAACTTGAAGAAGACTCGCGCCAGTTCCGCCAGGCTGGCTTTGTGATCTGCCGGTGCAGTCGCCGGCTGCTTGCTGAGGTTGGAGGGCATGATTGTGGCAAGTGCTGTCTTGGGTTTCTGAAGCACGGCGTCAAATCGGCGAGACTGCCGACTGAGGTGCAGTCCACTCAAAAGGAATACCCCGCCCGTGTCATCCAGAAAGGAACTTGTGCAGATTTGGATACGACTCCAGGCCATTCACAGTTTTCCGCATCTCTGCAGTTGGATGGAGGTGCCGATCTGGTTGAAGCACGGCACGGGCTGACGCGGCTGTCGGTGGCGAAGATGTTCTCCCGCCTCACGCGCCCTCCATTTTTTTGGAAAAGATCGCCCGCACCTCCGGCAGGTTGCGCTTGTTGACCAGCGCCAAAACCACGTCACCTTCGTTGATCACCGTGCCGCCGCTGGGCACGATGAATTCTTCATTTTGACTGATGAGCACAATCAGACTGTCGCGCGGCATGCCGATTTCCACCAATGATTTCCCGGCAATGGCGGAGCGCGCAGGCACCACGAACTCAACCAGGTCGGTATCCATACCTACCGCCGGCGCAAACTCGATGGGATACTCGCGCCGGCGCGCCATCGGCGCATCGACCTTGAGCAAGCGGGCGACCGCCGGGATTGACCATCCCTGCAACAGCGCGGAAGTGAAGACGATGAAGAAAACGAGATTGAACAGCAACTCGGCGTTGGGCAGGTTGGCCAGCAGCGGAAAGGTGGCCAGAATAATCGGCACCGCGCCGCGCAATCCCACCCAGGAAATGAAGGACTTTTCCCGCCAGTTGAATTTGGTGAAGGCGAGCGTGAGAAACACGCTCAGCGGCCGCGCCACCACAATGAGCACGGCGGAAACCAGCAACCCGGCGCCGATCACCGGCACGATGCGCGAGGGAAACACCAGCAGCCCGAGCGTGAGAAACATGCCGATCTGGCTCAGCCAGGCCAGGCCATCGAAGAAACGCAGCAAGCTTTTCTTGTGGACGAATTCGCTGTTGCCGGCCACAATGCCGGCAAGATAGACGGAGAGAAAACCGCTACCGCCCAACAGCGCTGTGAGGCCATAAACGAGCGCAGCATAAGCCAGCACCAAGACCGGATAGAAGCCCTGCTGGGCAAAATTCACCCGGTTGAGCAGCACGGTCAACAGTTTCCCCAGGCCAATGCCGCAGAGCGCGCCCACACTCATCTGCAGCAGGAACAATTGCGCCACTTTTGAGAACGAGGCCTCGGGCATGGTCAGGATTTGTATCAGGCCGACGGTGAGAAAGACGGCCATGGGATCATTGCTGCCTGACTCCAGCTCGAGCAACGGCTTCAGGCTGCCGCGCAAATTGACGCTGCGCGCGCGCAAGACGGCGAACACGGCCGCGGCATCCGTCGAGGAGATGACGGCACCCAGCAGCAGTCCCTCCAGCAGGGAAAACGGATAGAACAGGTGGGCCACCACGCCGACGATCAGGGCCGTGAGAAACACGCCGGCCGTCGCCAATCCCGCCGCCGGCCACAGCACCGGACGCACGGCCTTCCAATCCGTGTCCAACCCGCCGGCAAACAGAATGAAAACGAGCGCGATGATGCCGACTGATTGCGCCGTGCCGGCATCATCGAAGTAGATGCCACCCGGGCCTTCAGAGCCGGCCAGCATGCCAATCGCCAAGAACAGCAACAATACCGGCACTCCGAGATTATCAGAGAACTTGGCCATGCCGAGACTGAAGAGGATCAGCACGGAACCGATCAGCAGGAGATGCTCTAACGTCAACTTCCGTCCTTCACTGTTTCAGCAGCTGGCTAGCAGAGGGCCGCGAGCCGCGCATGATTCAGACTCGATCAGTGCGAATTGCTTGCATGACAATTTAGGAATCGGCCGGCAATATCAAAGCACAAAGACGGCAGCTTACAGGAAGACCGCCGGCCTCCCGCTTCAAGGCAGCACCGTCAGCAGCACCTGCGCCAGAATGATTTTGATTATCATCGCCAGGGGATAAACCGAGGCATAACCGAGATTGGGGATATCATTGCGGGTTTGCTCGAGCGCAAAGCCGAGCGCCGCCGGTTGCGTCTGCAAGCCGGCGAGCACACCGATCAACACGCTCATCGGTATTTTGAGCAGGCGGTGGCCGATCAGCAAGGTGAGAAACGCCACCACCAGCGTGATGGCCGCGCCGGCAGCGAACACGGCGAGACTGTTGCCTTGCGTGAGCATGGAAAAGAAGGCATAGCCGGAGCGCGTGCCGATCCCCGCCAGAAAAAGAATCAACCCGATTTGCCGCAGCGTCAGATTGGCACTGTAGGGCATGTTCCAAACCAACGGTCCCGTGCGGCGCAGCGTGGCCAGAATCATCGCCACCAGCAACGGGCCGCCGGCAAAGCCGAGTTTGATCACCACGCCGCCGGGCAGGGGAATGGGCACCAATCCCACCAACAAACCCAGCGCCAGACCCAGACTGAAAGTGAGAATGTCGATTTCGCTGAGCGCGCGATAGGAATCGCCAAAGAATGCACTCACCGCTTCCATGTGATCGCGGCGGGTGAGCACGCGAATGCGGTCGCCCAGCTCCAGCACGGTATCGCCGTGCGGCAGGAATTCGAGATCGCCGCGGCGCACGCGCGTCACCACCGCGCCGTATTGCTGCGGCAAATTGAGATCGCGCAGACGATGGCCGGCAACTTGGGGATTGGAGACAAAGATGCGGCGATAATCAAGCTGGGAGCGGTCCAAATCCAGGCGTTCGTTGCTCGCTTCCCCCAGGGCCGCAGTGACGCGCTCCAAGTCTTCGGCAGTACCCACGACGCTGCACAGATCATCCGCTTGAAAGCGCGTCTGCTCGCCGGCCAGCGAGAACCTGCCCTCGCGCTTCATCCGGCCGAAGACAACCTGCCATCCCTCCTGCGCTTTCAGCTCCCGCAGTGTCTGCCCGAGGAATTGCGGCCGCGTGACGCGAATGGTGCGGTTTTGCAGACGGGCGCCCATCGCGCCCAGCTCGCGCTGGCTGGCGGCCTCGCGGGCGTAATCGATCTTCCAGAAGCGCTGCAGCAGATAAATCGCCAGGATCACGCCGATCACGCCCATGGGATAGGCGAGCGAGTAGCCGATCACCGGATCAGTGAGCAGATGCTGATTCTCGGGACCGGCCGCATAGCGTTTGACTTGATCGAGCACGCCCGCGAGTGCCGGCGTGTTGGTCAGGCTGCCGGCAAAGAGGCCGGCGGTCAGCGCCGGTGGCAGGCGTAGCGCAAAATGCAAGAGCACGGTCACCAACAACGCCAGCACCAGCATGCCGAGCACAAGCAGGTTGTTGCGCAAACCGCTGCGCCGAAAGGAGGTGAAGAAACCGGGGCCGCTGCTCAGGCCGATGGTGTAGACGAAGATGACGAGTCCGAGCAGATAGACGATCTCGGGCAGCTTCAGCTCGGGGTGCAGGCCGCCAAAGGCCAAACCGACGAACAGCACCGCGGCCACGCCCAGGCTGCTGCCGTGAATTCGAATCTGCCCCAGCGGATAGCCGATGGCCGCCACCAGGAAGAGCAGCAACAGCGGTTGATCGAGCAGAATCTGGGTCACGTCATTCATGAGGCAAGGAGACGAGTTGGACAAGGAGACAAGGAGACAAGTTGGAACTGCAACGATTAAGCGAATTTTGGGACACAGCAAAAAGCTCCACTGGAGCGAGATGGAAAAGCGAAGGGCGACGCCCTAGACGGATTGGTCAACCAAACTCAGAATAAAATTCTGAAAAATTCTGAACCACAAGGCAAACATTTGAACCGCGGAGACCCATAGAGCGCAGAGCTGCACGATCCCAAAAGCCTTTCTCTGCGTTCTCAGCGTCTCGGCGGTGAGCTTCTGAGGTAAATGGCGAGGGGCGTGTGCCTCACTCTTCACAAGATCCTTACTGGATGACAGTTGGATGACAGTGGTGGTGGATACCTCGTGCGAGGCAACAGTGTACGAATCGGGCTTATTACTGCCCGCAGGGCATCAGATTTCAGCTTGTCTGAAATCTGGCGTAGTGCCTTAGTAGTCAAATTTGTGCAAAAAAAGCAAAGATTTTTTCAAGGAGTGCCATTTTGATCTGTGTTTATACGGGTTTCGTAACACTTTTTCAAATCTCCAACTTTTGAGATTCTTGCTAAAAGAATTCACGCAAAGACGCAGAGCGGCAAAGACCCGCAAAGGTTTTTCAATCATTTGTTCTCTTCATGAAAGTCTGAAGTCAAGATTTTCTTTGCGTATCTTTGCGTCTTTGCGTGCGCTGTTGTTTTTCTTTTTTGGTTGCGGCTCGTCGCGTTGTGGAGTTGGTAATCATAAAAAACTGTAAGGCCCAAAAGGGCGCCGTGGAATGACCTCAGATATGCCGCCGCTTGGGGCTATGTGCGAGAGGCCTTATCGTTTCCCGGGACACTGCCCGCAAGCCATTGCACGCGGCCCGCGAACGTCGCAGTCGCGGAAATCTGCGTGCGCCTTTACGCCTTCGCTGCTGCGCGTGAATTCTTCTGCCCAAACCCGAAAGCCTTGGAGATTTCCGGAATTGCCCTGAAACCCGCATCAATACTGCCCGAAATTACACTCATCCAACGGAAGAAAACTCAATTCGGCGGCGTGTCGGTTCACAGCGTCTTCATCAAATTGATGGTCAAACACAGAATCGCGGCCAGGCCCGCGAGGCCCGACATGCCAAACGCCGCTTGCGTCACCACGGCAATGGCAGGCCAAGCTTCGAACACTGCCATCGGCATGAGCAGCGGCATTACCCGCAGCACGACGGCAAGATTGCCCAGCCAAAAGGTGGCGCCCACCAGGCGCGGACTCCAGACCTGCTTCTTCTGCAGGAAGCCGGGCAGCATGCGTACCGACATGCCGAAAATCAACAAGGTGATGAAACCGAGCAAATAGACATGGCGGCTGGCATCGCTGCTGTGGGTCAGGGAGAAATCGAAAATCTTGCTGGCGCCGGAGAGAATATCCAGCACCGCGCCCAGCACCAGCCAAAAGTAAGCGGCATAAACCAGCCGTTCGAAACGACCGAACTCACCGTAGTCGGGCAGGCCGGGCCGCGTCGGCGGGCGCTCCGGCCCCGGGTGAAACACACGATTCACCGTCCAGGGCAGGCGCCAGCGCGTGAGCAAATCCAATTGCCACACGAAGACGAGAATCACCACGCCTTTGGCAATGACACCGGTTGCTGAGAGCAACAGCGGCGTTTGCGTCGGCAAAACGGCCAAGGGCGGTAGCAGGGGAATCAATTGCAGGCTCAGCGCCAGCGCATAGGCAAATGCCAAACCGCGCACCGGCCAAGAGGCCGCCGGCAGTCGCAGGTAGAGCGGAAACATGCGCACGGAAAACGCGAACGCCACAGGCAGCAGCACCAAGCCGATGAGCGCTTGAATGGCAAACTCATTCCACGCTTGATGCACGACGATCATGCGTTGCCGCGCCATTTGGATCAGCAGGGCAGCATTGATCAGGCTGTAGAGATTCCAGCCGGCGAGCATCATGAGAAAGAACGGCTTGACTTGCGCCAGCGCGGGCCGCTGCTCGGCGTCCGCGACGTGTCGCATCGTACTCCCCAGCAAGCCGGCATAGGCCAGAATGCCGGCCCACTCCAGCAAGCCGGAAACTGCCACGGCCCACGCTACTGGCACTTGCCAGGCGCTCTCCTGCAGATAAGGCAGCAGGCTCTGGCCCAAACTGCGCAGCAACAAGCCGGCAGCCAGCAGCCAGAGAATGCGATTCCGCCAGTGCGGCTTTGTCAGCGGAATGCCCGCCAGCCGGGGAATGAAGTGCAGGCTGATGCCGATGATGAACAGCCCGGCCCAGGAAACGAGCTGAACGTGGCCATGCACTTGAATGAAGCTGTAGAATCCCGGACCGAGCGGAAAGTCAAAACCAATGACCGCGGCCACGTGCGCGCCGATGGCGAAACCGACAAACAGCGCTGCAGCGAGCGCCACCCAGATAAAATCGAGGTGAAACGCGGCGTGCTCTGGTTGCGGAGAAGTCTGAACTGGAAGAGTGCGCATGTGCCTCCCTGCTGATGCACTTTTCATGATTGGCTTGGGCGGCCGCCGTCAACTAAGGGTTTGTTAAAAAATAAGCTTTACAATTAAATATTTTGTGTTATCTTGTAGACATGCACAATTTAAAGGCCT
>JAKLJX010000040.1 GCA_023150945.1 bacterium
AGTTGTAGTGAAGACTTTTTGACCCCTTCTATTGAAAATACTAAATTTAGATCCAGCAACTGCGGAAGTTGGGCTAGCGGCCGAGGTACTTCAAAACAGCTTCGGTACGGGATCGAACATGGAGCTTTTTGTAGATGTTACGGACGTGCGTGCGAACCGTCTCCAGACTCACAAAGAGCGTGTTGGCAATATCCTTATCATGATATCCTTTGGCCAGGTAGGAGAGAATTTCGCTCTCGCGCGGGGTCAGAGCTTCAGCCTCCCGCAGGGGCCGGCCGCTCTGTTGGAAGGCCTGCACGACCTTGCGGGCGATTTGGCTCGATATCGGCGAACCGCCGTTGTGGAGATTGCGGATCGCATCCAACAATTCAGCAGGCGGGGTCTTCTTGAGCACATAACCGGTAGCCCCGGCCACCAGCGACTTGAAAATCAGCTCATCATCCTCGTACATGGTCAGCATCATGATCTGCAGCTCCGGCAGTTGCTCCTTCAAACGGACCACGCATTCAATGCCCGACATCTTGGGCAGGCGAATGTCCATTAACACGACATCCGGAGGATCGTCGGGCAGATGCTCGAGGGCGTTCTCGGCATCTCCGTAGGTCGCTGTACAAACATAACCCGTTGAGCTGCCGATAAAAATAGCCAGCCCTTCGCGAATCTCACGATTGTCTTCGACGATGGCGACTTTGATCGCTGTTTGTTCGTTTTCATTCATGCCGTGCAAGAATACAAAAGCCCTGGGGGAATGTCAATACTTCAAATGCGGTATACTGACCGGCAGCACGACGCAAATTTGAGTACCTCCCGGAGACTGAGATTGAATACGAAACGTTCCTTGCAGGTCTGTGATGCGTTTCTTCATGCTTTCCAAGCCGTTGCCAAAAAATTGAGGCTGATCCACTGCAAAACCCCGGCCGTTGTCACAAATGACCAGCTCCAGTTCCAGCGGCGTGCCGGTAAGGCGCAGTACCACTTCCGTGGCAGCAGCATGTTTGACGATATTGTGCAAGGCCTCTTTGAAGACCAGAAACAGACTGCGACGGGCCTCCGCGGTCAGATGGAAACTGGGAAGCTTCTCGGGAAAGTCACAACGGTAGCTGAGGCCGGCCATGCTCAGGTAACGTCCGGCATAATGCCGCAGATAGGCAGCCAGGTCGTCGAGCAGATCATACTTGGGGTTGAGCGCCCAAATGATTTCACCAATGTTGTCAATCACCTCCCGCGCGCGCTCGGAAATCTTGTTCAGGTGATTTTCTGCCGGATGCGGCTTCGCCAGACCCCGCTGCGCCAACTCTGTGAGAATGGCGATTTCCGAGAGACTGGCGCCGACCTCGTCGTGCATATCCTGCGAAATGCGCAGCCGTTCCCGCTCCAGCGCCTGCACTCGTTCCAAGGCTCTTATTCTCTCACGCAGTTTTCTGACTTTGGTGTACCACACGCTACCGCCCGCCAGCAATACGATGCTCCCCCAGAGCAGGACGGTAAACCACCAGGTTTTCCAAAACGGCGGCGTGATGATGATGCGAAGAGCAACGCCCTCTTCGTTCCAGATCTCGTCATGGTTCGCCGCTTTGACGCGAAAGATATATTCTCCGGGATCGACGTTCGTGTAACTGGCGTAGCGTCTGTCACCCGCCTGCACCCACTTGGGATCGAACCCTTCCAGCTTATAGGCGTATTTGTTGCGCGCCGGCGCAGCAAAGTCCAGGGCCGCGAATTCGAAGGAGAAGAAACTCTGCCGATAGGAAAGCCGGATTCTATCAAGGGAGACGAGGGCTTTGGGCAACGGCATTGTGCGCTCGAACACTTTGAAACGGGTGATGACGACCGGTGGAGGTTGCAGATTGTCTTGGATGCTGTCAGGATGAAATGAAATGCACCCCTTTTCACCTCCGATGAACAGCCGGCCATCTGGGCTGCGAAAGGCGGCGCCCGCAAGAAAGACGTTGCTGAGCAGTCCATCATCGACTGTATAGTTCGTGAACCTCCCCTTCTGCGGGTTGAAACGTGACAGGCCCCGGTCTGTACTCAGCCAGAGATTGCCGGCCGCATCGGGCAGAATGGCCTTCACGTAGTTGTTCGCCAGACCATCGCGCTCGGTGTAGTAGTTGAAATGCCCGGTGCGGCGATCGTAGCAGTTCAGTCCGGCGCCGAACGTGCCGGCCCAAACAAATCCGCTGGCATCGGCATGGACGCTGTAAATAGCGTTCATGCGGCCCGCATAGGGAGCCTCGTCGTTATGTTGATAGCGGACGAATGTGTTCGATGTCTTGTCAAAGCGATGGAGGCCGGCGCCAAACGTCCCGACCCAGAGATCATTCTTACCGCCTGAGATGATGCTTCTGACCTCATAATGCTCACCCGTTTGTTCATTCAAGGGATAATAAGTAAATCTCCCTTTCTCGCGATCCAGTCGACTCAAGCCGCGCTCCAGCGTGCCAACCCACAATGTCCCCTCCTGGTCTTCATAGATGACTTTGTTGGTGACAAATTGATCGTTGCGCAACTCGTGATAGTATCGAATGAAGTCATCTGCGCCAGAATACCGATTCAATCCCTCCGCTGTGCCAATCCAAATGTGACCTTGCCGATCTTCACAAATCACCCTGACTTGATCGTTACTGAGACTCTGGGAATCTGCCGGATCATGCCCATAGCGAACCCAGCGGCCACGCTGGCGATCCGCTCGACTTTGCCGGAATAGACCAGCATATTCCGTCCCCAACCAGAGATCACTTTTTCGGTCTTCAAGGATGGCGGAGACATCGTAGTCGAGCTTGTAGTGGCGAAATTCCGCGTGCCGGCGCTCAAAGCGATTCAACCCGCCGCGATAGACGCCGATCCACAGCAGGCCGGAGCGATCTTCGAAGATTGCAGTGACGCGGTCCTGACTCAGCGAACGGGGCTTCTGCACGTCATGCTGAAAGCGGGAAAAGCCACCGGTCGCCGCATCGTAGCGCCACAGTCCGTGATGAAAGGTCCCAATCCAGAGCTGTCCCCGGCTGTCGTCATAGATGTCAAAAACGAGGTCGCGTGAGGCATGCTGAGGATCAGGGTGATAGGGCACGATGGCGTTGGCGCGGCGATCAAATCGATGCAGCCCGGACGCCATCCCGAACCACACCGTCCCGTGACGGTCTTCGGCGATACAAAGAGTCTTGTGGTCGCTCAAATGACTGAGATGAGGGCCATCACAGCGCAATTGCGTGAAGCTGTTGCTCCGGCGATCGTAGCGATCAACTCCCACGGCTGTCCCAATCCACAGACCCCCTGCGCGGTCTTCAAAGACGGAGTACACGCCGTCACTGGCAATTGAGATTGAGTCACGGGGATCATGCCGGAAATGGACAAGCGCACGCTTCTCTTGATCGTACTGATAAAGGCCCTCTCCGGTCGCATTCCACAGCGTGCCGAGGTGATCTTCGACGATCGCCGTGACGTATTTGTCGGAGAGGTTGGTCGTGCTGTCGCCTGCGACTGTGGGAAGAACGAAACCATCAGTATCTGGATCGTAGCGTCGCACACCGTCTTCCATTCCGATCCAGAGGTTGCCATGGCGATCAACGCAGAGACTCGTGACAAATGAATTGGGCAGCGACTGCTCGTTACCTGGTTCCGGTTTGTAGACCGTGAATTCGTAGCCGTCGTATCTGTTCAGCCCGTCTTCCGTGCCTATCCACAGAAAGCCGTGGTGATCTTGCGCGATCGCAGTGATGGAGAAATTGGAAAGCCCCTGCTCAACCGAGAGGTGATCAAAACGCAGATCGTCTGTCTGGGCGCGAAGAATCGCGGGAGTCTGCCAGAGGAAGTTCAAGAACAGACTGACGCCGAGCTTGGAAATGAGGCCTCTTCGCGCGTGCATTGTGTCCTCACCAACTCCAATACTGGAGAGCCGTGTGATTCACCTCTCAGAGTTACTTGCTGAATGAAAGCGGCGGATCGGTTCGCGCGGCTTTGACTGAGCCAGTGTTTCCAGACCATTTCTCTGATATATCGAGGCCCACGACCTGACAGCCGTAACGCTTGCCGATGAAGACGGAACCAACGCCGATCCCGCAACCGACATGCAAGCCCTTCCAGGCATTATCTTTGGCGATCATCATTTCGTCTTTCTGCCATAAGCCCGCTTGAGGGAGGCATTCCTTTGTGGTGCGAACTTCTGCCTGTCACCCATGCCCTCCTGCCCGGATACCACTGACAGAAATCGTCTCCACTTCTCAATAATGCCACGCTCAACGCGAAAGAGCGATTCGGGCTATTCACGTCTCCGCATGGACTTCCATTGGCGGGATAGTAAGACGCCGAAGTGCTTCGGCACAAAGAGGCCGTCTCAGGGCAAAATTACCGTGCTGCGTCGCGGAGACAAAGTCTGACGGGGTTGAAGCCGGCTCGCGACATTGCCTCCCAGCCTGGAGCTTACCGCACGGCATGAGCGCTCAGACTGCCCGGCACAGCTCACCAACAGCAAATACTCATTGTACCTTGAACTCATGGGAACAGCAAAAAAGCACTCGACTTCGTTCTACAGCTCGTAGCCTTGAGCGAGCCAGTAGTGCCAGTCCGCAACGGCTTCCTTCGTATCCGTATTGGCCATGGCAATAACTTGGATCTGCGCGAGCGGAATAGCCAGGGTACGGCCATCCCAAGGTGTTGTCACAAACATCTCGTGCTGACACTCGCTTTCAGGGGCCATGCCGACAATTTCAATCTCATCACCTTTGCGAAGTGGTGAAATGGCTCTTTCGGAGATGCACCTGGCCAAAAAAGGAAACTGCAATTTCTCATCGAGGTAGTAATACCACCCCATCGCCTGTTCTTCGGGACCGTAGGCATCAACGATGATTTCCATCATGATGCGTTTTTCGCGTCGGTCGTCCTTTGCTAACCTCTCGGTGAGAGTAGAGGTGACGATCCGGTCGCGTTTCTTGTGAGTCTTCTTTTGGGAAGTCTTTTTCATGGAGATACCCCTTGAACTGCGATTGTCTCTGCCGGTCTCGTGCATTCCGCTAGCCTTCCAGACAGCGGCATCATGCGGTCGTCCAACTACATTGGTGTGAAGATGCAAAGGCACAAAGAAAGAAGCAAGCCAGATTCCTGGATGCAAATGAAGAAAATGGGTTTCTCTGGCACTCCCGCGTTTACGGTGGGCGAAGTTCGAGGAAAACCGGTCTGCCGGTGGAAACGGGATTCCGGCTGGCAGCGCAACACTCTTCGAGGCGCAACAAGTTGGTTGGCGGAGGCACATCTTCCAGCCTTCACGACGCCTCATTTGCGACGGTTGGAGCGCGCGGAGAAAGCGAGGCGGCCCAGCAAGATTCCTCGGGCCCTGCAGTCAGGGTATCGGGAGTCACGCGGTCGTCGCAAAGGGTCTTACACGAAATACTTATGAAAAGAACAACCACGACTGGCGGGAGTTGTTAAGAGTCGCACGGAACGGCCGGCAATGGACACCGGGCAGTGGAACAAGTTCGGGGGTGAAAACAAACTGGGCGGAACCGCTCCCATCAGCAAGCTGTCGACTTGCAGGGCAAGGAATCCACGCCCACCGAGTCAGAGAATCCTGGCCCAGGCTCCGGGAGCGTCATTCCAGCGCCAAAAGGTGTACAAACTTGTCCATCTCTGTCCCGGCCACAAAAAGAAAAAGGGAATCGCGGGGATTCCCTTTCTGATCAAAATCATGCACTTGGCTTGGTTGCGGGGGCGGGATTTGAACCCGCGACCTTTGGGTTATGAGCCCAACGGCGAAGCGGCCCTTTCGCGCGCAAGCCCTTGTTTTGGAGGACGAAACAAGATAGTCAGCGCCGTTGCAGCGTCAGGCGTGCGGTTCACTCGAGATTATGCTCACCGCGTTTGGCTCTCCTTTAGTATGCGCTCCAAGAGACCGTCGCTTATTCGGAAACCATTGGACCGCAGGGTCTTCAGGTCTGCCGCTAAATCGATGACGATGCCTTGCGCACTCGCCATTAACAGTACACCCATGGTTCCCACAACATGCGCCCGAGCGACGTCGCTTTCGCTCTTCCCTTGCGCTCATCCATGAGCAAGAGAGCCGCATCTCTGGTGAGCGCCAACGCAATTGCTTCCGCCTCTCCCTCATCGAGATCGATCTTCAGTGTCGCGAGCGTCGCGCCATCTGCGGCATCTTCGACATGCCTCCATCCCGCCTCTACTGCTTCGGTTATTTCCCGCGAGCCAACTCGACCAATACCCTTGACCGCAATCTCCTCATAGACACCGCGCGGCAGATAGACCTCACTGAACAGCACGCGCAGCAGCTCGATGCGCCTCAAGATCGCCAGCCCAATCAGCGGAGTCGTGTCGGAGACGATAATCATCTTGCCCCGTGCTTCCGGTCTGCAAAACGACCGATGGCCTCGAGGTCAGCTTCATAATCGTCATCGGTATAGTTGAAAACGGGCAGACCGCGCAGGCTCAACATGGCCCAGAATGCCTGTTGCGACAGAATTGCCAGTTTTGCTGCCTTCCCAAACGAGAGCCGGCCTTCGGCGTACAACTGCGCCGCCAGGTCATGCGCGGCGTGGGTGCCCAAATCATCCCGACTCAAACCCGCTGATTGCAGCGCCAGGTAGATTTCCTCAGGGAGCTTCAATTCCAGTGTGATTGTATTCATATTTCATCTCCGTGCACGCGGTGCCGAGGAACGATTCTTGGAACGAAGTAGAACTTCTGTCCTGATTCAAAGCGAGTTGGCGTGGAGAATGATGCTGAAAATCGAGCAAAGATTAGGAAATTTGTCATCCAAAACAAACGCAAAATTCTCCGGGCGCCAGCGCGAGTGGCCGGGCCGGCAGATCTGGCGCTGCTTGAAAAGGCCCATTGATCTTCGATGCTCCCGGCGGTATGACCAAAGAAACCGTGCCGACTATAGAGAATCACCTTGCTTCTTGCTTCAAGTTTTGCAAATTTTCGTCGTCATTCTTGGGGGCTGCTTGTGGCCTCCTCCGCCGACGCTCATCTGCATGGGGCGCTTGATCATGTTCGATCCGTTTTGTTTTGCGGGCAACTCTTCACACCATTCCCGCACCAAATCCTTTCTAGCACGCGAGCGCCAATTCGCGCGCCAGGGCCGGCGATTGCATCCCGCGTCAGCACGTGTGTCAGGTGCTGCTCAATACTTCAACCAGGAAATGATTGCGAATTTCATAGTATCGACTCATCGCCATGCGCGGCGCACGGCGAAGTTAAACAAAAGGCCGTGGGTGCTTTTATGAGGGAGAACATGCCATGAGGCCAATCACCTGGCAATTGATCGCCACCTTGCTGCTGTCAGCGCTGTTACACCTTGCACCAAAACTTCAGGCCCAGCAGCCGCCCTATCCGATCATTCTCATTCACGGTCTCAATGCCAGCTATGCCACTTGGACGGAGGCCGGCGGCGTTGCGCAGCAACTGCAAAGTTATGGTTGGAGGAATGGCGGGGTCGTTCACGTGACCCTGGATTACTACCGCAATCACTTGAACACCTCGGATGCCAAAGAGAAAGACGTGCATCTCTTCACCACCAACGTACCGGCTGCAGATTTTTATCTGATCAATTTTGATGTAGATGCCACCAACACGCGGGTTGCCCGGGATGGTGACAACATCACGACTCTATCCTCTGCGATGAATGCTTTTGAGGCCGAAGTTCTTCCTACCCTGTTGGAACCTTTCCGTGCCGGTGACATCATTCGCATCGATGACGAATACCTGCGGATGGAAAGCGTGGGCAGCGACCGCCTGGTGGTCTTGCGCGGTTTGTACAATAGCGCCCTGCGCAGCCACGGCGAAGGCAGCTTGATCTTTATTCTCTCGAATCAAAGCAATCAGGCGGCGATTGCCAAACAAGGTTGGGGTCTGAAACTGGCGATTGACGCGATCAAAGCGGCGACTCACAAGACCAAAGTTGTTTTGGTCGGGCACAGCATGGGCGGTCTGGCCGCGAGATATTATGCCCAGAATTTCTCGGCAGGCGACGTGGCCAAAATCGTGACCATCGGCACGCCTAACCTGGGCGCCATCAAGGAAGATATCTATTTTGACGAGGCCGTGCAGTTGTTCGTCAATTCAATCGATGCGAGAAGTGAAGCCGTGCGGGATCTGGCCTACTGGTATGATTTCGAGCACACGCGCGACCTCGCCGCCCCGGGCGTGCCTGACACACGGGATAACGGCATTTTTCTTTTCGGTGGAAATGAAAACGGGGTGCCGGCGGGCAAATTCATCAATCGCGACATCAATGCCAACGGCACCGAAGGGGATGCCATTCGGGGCCTGAACCAGGGGCCGCTGCCAAACGATTTTGAATACTTCTTTCTGGTGGGAAAGGCGCGCGACGAGACGGCGATTGCCACGAAGGACAAGCAAGCCCGGCGCATTGCAGTCGAGGCGCCGAATGACGGCGTGGTGCTGGTCAGCCGGCAGTGGCTCGATTTGTCGAACGGCTATTATCGCGGCAGCTACACTTGGAAAATGACTGATCCTCCCATTGCGGCATGGCACTCTGAAGGCTTCACGAAAATCCCATTCACCAAACCGGACACCTGGGAAACGCATGAAGTCGCCGAGGTGATCAAGGCGCTCGACGAGCCGGATACTTATCCGCACGCTTATGAGATTGTGCCCGGAACCACGCAGCATTTCATTTCCGCGCCACAGCCGCGCGGCGGCATTCGTGATCGCGATTGGTTTGTGCTCAATCTCGCGTCCGCGGGTGAAAAGGACATCACCCTGCGAGACTTTCCTTTCTTCACGGCCTCAGGCGCTGCTCGCATGTGGTTGTATGCCGGAGGGGATCCCACCACCGCCATTGACTCGGTGAAGTCCCAGGCGGGACAGGACTATGTGCTCTGGCGCCGGAATTTCTCCCAAGCCGGCCGCTACTATCTCAGAATCGAGACGCTGGCGACGGAGGTTTCCTGGCAAACGCCGGTGTCTCTTTCCGTCCGCAGTTTGGGCGCGGCAGCACAACTCGCGCTGAGCGCCAGCAGTGCTGCGATTCCTGCCAACAATTCCGCAACGACCCAGCTCAGTGTCAGGATTCTCGACAGCGATGGCAATCAATTGACGTCCGCCACCAACCCCATCACCTTCACCCTCACCTCCGGCGCGGCCTCCGCCACACTGGTGGGGCCCAACCCAATCAACGCGGTGAACGGCGTGGCCACGATCACGCTGCGATCCACCACCACGCCGGGCTTGGTGACCATTCAGGCTTCCTCGCCGGGACTGGCTCCTGGAACGACGACGGTTTCGGTTTACAGCAACCCGACTTTGGTTTCCGGCACGATCACGACCAACACCACATGGACCCTGGCGAATAGTCCATATCAGGTGACTGGCGATATCGATGTCAGACCTGGAATCACGCTGACAATGGAACCCGGCGTCACCGTGATGTTCAACAGCAGCGCAGATATGAGAATCAATGGCACGCTTCTGGCCAATGGCACCGCCAGCCAGCACATCAATTTCACTTCCTCTGCAGCCAATCCCTACGTCGGGGCCTGGCGTGGTCTGGTCATCAATCAGCCACCAGGCGTGCTGCGGAGCAGCCTGAGTTACTGTGATTTCTCCTACGGCGGCCAAGTCAGTCTCAACACCAATTATGATGTGCTCGAAATCAGCGGTTACGCCGAACCGCAGATCACCGCTTGCACCATTCGTGACTGCCGCCGGAATGGCGTCAAAGTCGTTTCGGGCAGATACGACAACAATTTCACCCTGAACGTGACGGCTTTGCCTTTGATCGTGGATGAGATCTACATCAGCCGTAGCGCGGTGATGACCATCGCGCCCGGCGCGCACCTCAAGCTAACCGAGGGCGCCAACATCCTTGTCGAGGGCGGACTCATTGCGAATGGCACGCCCGCACAGCGCATCGTTTTTACCTCGATTCGCGACGATGCCCTCGACGGCGACACTGACGGCAACGGCGCCGGTGCCGGCAGCGTGGGCGACTGGGGCGGCATTGAATTCAGGGACACTGTTGATGACGGCAATTGCACGATGCAATACTGTGACATCAAATTCGCCGCGCGCATCGCCTACGGCGACTTGGAGGTGCCCGTTCGCCTCGATGCGCGCGCCAATCCCACCTTCAAATCCCTGCGCTTCAGTGACTGTCGTTACAACGGTATCGAAGTGGTGAAGGGCGTATACAACACGAACATTCGGCTCGACCAAACCGCAGTGCCATATCTGATTCGTGGCGATCTCAAAGTGGAGAAGCCGGCGGTGTTGACCATCGCCGCCGGCACGCTCTTCAAGATGGCTAACGGCAGTGACCTCCGCATCAACGGCGGGCTGATTTGCCAGGGCGTGGCCGGCAATCCGGTCCGCTTCACTTCCATCAATGATGACAGCCGCGGCGGCGATACCGGCAATGACGGCGAAACCGCCGGCAGCGCGGGCGAGTGGGGCGGCGTCTCCATCGAGGTCGACGCCAAAGGCAGCAGCATGAGTTTTACCGAATTCCATTTTGGTGGCAGCAGTGGTTTCAATGAAACGGGAAGTCCGCTGCTGCTGGACATGCGCGCCGAGGTGACCTTCGCCAATTTGACCTTCGGCAATTGCACCACCAACGGCATCACCATCCTCGCGACCAACTATGACCGCGACGCGCGGCTGCGTTTCCCCGGCCAGACTCCTTACGTGCAGCTCGGCGATCTCTCGGTTGCCGCCGGCGCTAAATTGACCATCGATCCCGGCTGTGTGATTAAGCTCAGCGAAGGATCCGATATCCACATCAACGGCGGCTTGCTGGCCGAAGGCACGGCCGCCGCGCCAATCATTTTCACTTCACTCGCGGATGATTCCCTGTTGGGTGACAGCAACAACAACGGCAACAGTCAAGGGGTGGCCAGCCGGTGGGGCGGCATATCGTTTAGCAACAGTGCCACCTCCAGGGACTGCCGCCTGCGGCATTGCCAGTTTCGCTATGGCGGCGCCGGCGGCATTCACAACCTCGGATGGACCATGCAAGTTTCCGCGCTGGTGAATCCGGTTTTCGAGAACCTTCGTTTCTCACAAAACGCCAGTAATGGCATCCGGGTTGTCGATGGTTCTTATGCATCGAGCATCGTTCTCGACCAGACTGCTGTGCCCTATCTGCTCTCCGGCGATTACGGCATCGAAGCCTCCGCCGGCCTCACCATCGCGCCCGGCACGTTATTGAAGTGCTATGGCGAAACGGACATTTTCATTAAGGGCCGCCTGACGGCCGTGGGGACACCCTCGGCGCCGATCGTTTTCACCTCCTTTCGTGATGATCGCCTCGCGGGCGACAGCAATAACGATGGTGTCAGCAACGGCGTTGCCGGCGACTGGGGCGGCATCGTATTTCAATCCGAGAGCCTCCCCGGTGTCAGCGAAGTGGCCCACTGTGAGTTTTGGTATGGTGCTGGAGCCGGATTCCGCAGTTCGGACGCGGTATTGCGCTTTGAAAACACCAGCCAGAAAATCCACCATGTCAAGATGCGGCAGGTGCGCTGGCACGGGATTTACGCGAACGGCAATGCTTCGCCGGATCTGGGCGGAGGCGCTTATTCGAGCCCGGGCAACAATTCTCTTCTTGATTTCAATATTGCTGCCGACCGTTATGCCGTGTTCAATGACGGCAGCGCAACGATCTTTGCCCGGAACAACACTTGGGACGGCTCCACCGTCGCTGCCATTGCGCAGGAGATTTATGACAAGTCCGACAACGCTTCCAAAGGCGAGGTCATTTTTCAACCGTTCAATCCTGCTGGAGACAGCGAGGCGCCGCAAATATCCGTGCTGTTTCCCAATGGCGGTGAGACGCTGCTCGCCGGCAGCGCCGTGACCCTGCGCTGGTATGCCCGTGACAACCTCGCCGTCACCCAAGTCGCTGTTTCGCTCACCCGGGACGGCGGCCAGACTTTTCAGCCACTCACCTCTTTCACCGGCCAGCAAGAGGAATATGCGTGGACGGTGGCGGGGCCACTCTCCTCGCGCTGCCTTTTGAAAGCGACGGCTCGTGATGCCGCCGGCAACGAACGTTTCGATGTCTCGGACAGTTTCTTCGCGATCGTCGATTCCGGCAGCAGCGTCAACTATCCCCCCTCGACGCCACTGCCGCTGCGGCCGCTCGCCGGCGAGGAAATGCGCGGCAATGATTTGCTGATCTGGCAGGCCAGCGTCGATCCCAATCCCTTCGACCAGATCGTTTATCGTCTGGAAATCGACAACAACGCCAATTTCCTCTCGCCAGAGCTGGTGGAGGACAATATCGACAGCTCGCGCATCACAGTGATTGCAGAGTCCGCCAAGGCAGGCCTCACCCTGGCGGGGCAAAATGTGCTGGCGGTGCGGTTGGATCGCCTCGCCGGTTTTACCAATCTGCAGGATGATGTGATTTATAATTGGCGGGTGCGCGCGCGTGATCTGCAAAACGCAGTGTCGGCCTTTGCGAGCGGCACGGCGCGCTTTTTCATGAACAAGACCAACACCGCGCCGCAAGCCGTGGCAACCGGCTTCACGCCCGCCGGCGATGTGGAAGTGCGCACCGCGCGGCCGACGATTTCCTGGCAGGCGGCTGATGATCCTGATCCGAGTGATGGCGCCGAGGTTTTGCGCTATCGTCTGCAGGCAGACGATGACGGCGAGTTCAACAACGACGTGGGAATCACGGTGCAAACGAATCCGGGCGTGACATTCTATCCTCCCACGCAGGATTTGCGCGAGAATGCGCGCTACAGTTGGCGGGTGCAAGCGAGTGATGACGAAGGCGCCGTTTCTCCGTGGTCCGGCGTGCAGACTTTTTGGGTGAATGCGCTCCGCGAGCCACCGGCCGCGTTTGCGATCATGGCGCCGCCGCCGGATTACCTCTCCCCTTCCGACACGGTAATGTTTGCGTGGCAGGCGAGCGCAGACCCCGATCCCTTTGATAGCTTGCGTTATGTGTTGGAATGGAGTCTGAAGCGGACCTTCTCGAGTGTGTATCGCGCCGCGATCAGCGCACCCGCGACGCAATTGCGCTTCATTCGGCCGGCCGGCGCCGGCGAAATTTTCTGGCGACTGAAAGCCGTTGATCCTGACAGCCTGGCGACCTATGCCGGACCCACCGGCCAGGAGCCGCGCCGATTGCGCTGGCAGGGCACAGAGGTGGCAAGCTCGCCTTCGATTCCATCGCAGTTTTCGCTCGGCCAGAACTATCCGAATCCTTTCAATCCGGAAACGACGATCGCGTTCGGCCTGCCTCGACCGGTCCATGTGCTGCTACAAATCTACAATCTGCTGGGCCAGAAAGTCCGGACTCTGGTTGACGAAGACATGACGGCCGGTTACGCTTCAGTGAAGTGGGACGGCAAGGATGATCGTACTCAGGTTGTGCCCAGCGGCGTCTACGTCTATCGCATTCAGGCCGGAGATTTCTCGGCGACGCGCAAGCTGGTGTTGATGCAGTAATGGAATCAAAGGAAGAGGGTGAAGGCGCACCCTTCGCTTTTCGGTTTTCGCTTTTCATTCATCGCTCAAGCGGCACGAGGAAGGTGATCTCATGCCCGGGAATCGTCTTATTGTTTTGGCATGAATGGATTGTACCACGACGGTTGTCATGCCTGGTTTAGCGGTGGAGAATCGCAGCGCAATCACCCTATCTGAGACAAGGTGTCTTTGCTATCAATCCGTTACTGAGGTGATACCGAAGGTTCAAAATTGTCCTTGCATTTCTGGGGAAAGTGATTACCCTTTGGCCTCGAGTCAATGTCTGGGCGATTCAATGATCGGCGAAACCGTTTCACACTATAGAATTTCAGAGAAATTGGGCCAGGGCGGCATGGGCGTCGTGTACAAGGCGCAAGATCTCAAGCTCGACCGCTTTGTCGCGCTCAAATTTTTGCCGCCGCATCTTTCCGGAAACGAGGAAGAGAAGCAGCGCTTCATTCGCGAAGCCAAAGCTGCTTCGGCGCTGGACCATCCCAACATCTGCACGATTTATGAAATCGCTGAAACGAAAGATGGGCAGATGTTCATTGCGATGGCGTATTACGACGGCGAAACACTGAAGGCGCGAGAGGCGAGAGGCGAAGAGCAAGGCGCGCCCATCGCTCATCGCCCTTCCCCTTTCGCCATGACGATAGCCGAGGTGATCGGCATCGCCATGCAAATCGCGCAGGGTCTGGCGAAGGCGCATGCACACGGCATCGTGCACCGCGATCTCAAGCCGGAAAACGTGATCATCACGAAAGAGGGCATCGCCAAGATCGTTGATTTCGGTTTGGCCAAATTAACCGGACACACGCGGCTCACCAAAGAGGGCGCGACAAAGGGCACGGCGGCTTATATGTCGCCCGAGCAAGCGCGCGGCGAAGACACCGACCATCGCACCGATATTTGGTCGCTGGGCGTCTTGATGTATGAAATGCTCACCGGCCAATTGCCTTTCAAAGGAGAAAAGGAGCCGGCAGTGATCTACGGGATTCTCACCAAAGAGCCGACGCCCGTGACCGAATGGCGCCATGAAACTCCCGCGCCGTTGGAGCAAGTGATCAATCGCGCCATGGCCAAAAACGCGGAGGAACGGTATCAGCGCGCCGAGGACATGCTTGATGAGCTTGAAATTCTCAAACAGCAACGCGAAGCCGGTCAAGTGGAAAAACGCCAAACGGCTTCGCGGCACGCCACCAAGAGAAACCGCGCTTATCTTTACGCGGGAATCGCCGGCTTGCTGATTTTGCTGTTGGCGTTCGGTCTCTCTCGCTTCCTGCCGCAACACGAGGCGATTGACTCCGTCGCCGTTCTGCCTTTCGTCAATACCGGCGCCGATCCCGAAGCTGAATATCTTTCCGACGGCATCAGCGAGAGTCTGATTCGCAGCCTCTCACAGTTGCCCCGCCTCAAAGTAATGTCGTTCAGCGTGGTGTCGCGTTACAGAGGAAAAGATAAGAATGTACAAGAGATTGGGCGCGAGCTTGAGGTGCAGGCCGTGCTCGTCGGGCGTGTCACGCCACGCGGCGAAACATTGTCCATCAGCGCTGAGCTGGTCGATACGGAGGACAATCATCACATTTGGGGCGAACAATATGATCGCAAGCTCACCGAGCTTTTGGGATTGCAAGATGACATCACCGCGGCGCTTTCGAAAAAATTGCAGCCCCATATAAGCGAGGCAGAAAAGCAGCGCGCGACCAAACGCTACACGCAAAACTTTGAAGCGCATCAGCTCTATCTTAAAGGCCGTTATTACGCGGCGAAATACAAGAAAGAGAGCTTCGAGAAAGGTTTCGCGTATCTTCATCAAGCCCTCGAGAAAGATCCAAACTACGCGCTCGCTTACGACGGGCTTGCCTACTGTTATATCGCTGCGTTTGAATGGCTGCTATCTCCGCGCGAGGCTCTGCCGCAGGCCAAAGCCGCCGCGCTGAAGGCTTTGACATTGGACGAAACGCTCGCGGAGGCGCACGCTTCACTCGGCGCGGTCTATTTTTTTTATGACTGGGATTGGCCCGCCGCAGAACGCGAATTTAAGCGCGCGCTTCAGCTTAATCCGAATTATGCCACGACGTACCAATATTATGCGCAGTACTTGGTGGCGACGGGGCGGTTGGACGAAGCCCTTGCCACTGCAAAACGCGCGTATGAGATCGAACCCCTCTCGCCCGAAAGCAACACGTATTGGGGATGGATTTTGAGCATGACGGGCCAAAATGATCTTGCCATGACGCAGCTCAACAACGCGCTCGAATTGGATCCCAACTTCTGGTTTGCGCGCCTGATGTTGGCAGGAGTTTATAATAGAATGGGAGAAGTTGTCAAAGCCTGCGCGGAATATGAGAAGGCCAGCGCGCTTGAAGGCGAATTCTCAGAGAGCTTGGCAAACCTCGGCCGTTGTTATGCGCGGCAGGGAAAGGTCGATGAATCCCGGAAAATTTTGTTTGAATTAAAGCGACGCGCTGAGAAAGGTTATGTCCCACCTTATTTCCTTTTCATGATACATTATGCGTTGGGCGAAAAAGATGAAGCATTGCCATGGTTTGCAGCGGCTTATGAGCAACGCTGCATCTATCTTCTCTGGGACAAAGTTTTTTCCTATTCTTACTATCAGCAGTCTGATCCGCGGCTGGCGGCAATACTTGATAAGGTCGGAGTGAAAAATTAGCATGACTCCCAACGACACCCAGAACCTCCATCAACAACTCGAAGATTATGAAAAACTCATCAGCGTCCTGCAAAGCCTCGGCTCCTCGCTCGACGTCGATGTCATTTTACGGCAGCTTATCGAAGCCGCATTGAGCCTGTGCAACGCGCAGCAGGGCGCGATCATGCTCTTCGACCCGGAGAGCCAGGAGATTGCCAAGACGCTTATTCGGCAGAATCAAGCCGAGGGTGAATTGCTCGATCATTCCCTCAATACGTTGCTGTCCGGATGGGCGCTCGATCACAAAGCGCCGCAAGTAACCGGCGATTTGGCGGCGACGTTTGGCGCGAAGCAGATCAAAGGGAAGTATCAGTCCATCACTTCCGCGCTGAGCGCTCCGCTGGAATGGCGCGGGGAAATCATCGGCGTCATCAATCTGCTTTCGCTCGATCAAAATAAAAAATTCGGCGAGCGCGAGCTGCGGCTGATGAAGATTCTGGCTTCGCAATGTGCGCAGTTCATTGCCAATGCCAAATTGCATGAAGCCGTGTTTGCCGAGGCCGATCGCCTGCGCCAGGAGATTCGCGACAAATATCAGTTTCACGGCATCATCGGCCACAGCCAGAAAATGCAGGCGCTGTTTGCGCTGCTGGAAAGAATCATTCCCACCGAGGGCCGCGTTTTGCTCGAAGGTGAAAGCGGCACCGGCAAAGAGTTGATTGCGCGCGTGATTCATTACGGCGGGCCGCGCCAAGATGGACCATTCGTGGCTGTCGACTGCGGCGCACTGCCGGCCAATCTCATGGAAAGCGAATTGTTCGGGTACGTGAAAGGCGCGTTTACCGGCGCGCTGCGCGATAAAAAAGGCTTGTTTGAAGAAGCGCATCGCGGCACGTTGTTCTTGGATGAAATCGTCAACATGCCGCTCGACGTGCAAGCCAAATTTCTGCGCGCGATTCAGGAGGGAGAAATCCGCCCGGTTGGTTCCACGCAGGTGAAAAAAGTCGACGTGCGCCTCATCGCCGCAGCGAGCGTGAATCTGCGCGTGCAGGTCGAAGCCGGAAAATTTCGCCAGGACCTTTTTTATCGCCTCAACGTCGTCAACGTCGCCTTGCCGTCGCTACGCGAGCGCAAAGCGGATATCGCCCTCCTCGCGAATCACTTTCTCAAGAAAGCCGCAGAGAAGCATAATCGGCCCCTCAAAGGCTTCAAAGCTGAAACCGTGGCCTATCTTGAAAATTACGCCTGGCCCGGCAATGTGCGTGAGCTGGAGAACGTCGTCGAGCGCATGGTCATTCTTTCCGAGCCGAAAAACGAGTTGATTGCGCCCGAACTGTTGCCGGCAGAAATCCGGCCGCCAAATCTCGACGGCGAGGCGACGCTGCAGCAAGGCAAGCCTTCGCCAGGCGTCAAAACCATGAAAGATGCGTATGAGAAAATGATTCTGCTCGAGGCCTTGATGAAACATGATTGGAACCAATCTGCCGCCGCGCGCGAGCTTGAGGTGGATGAGAAGAGCGTGCGGTACAAAATGCAGAAGTTTGGGGTTAAGAAGCCATAATTCGGAAAAGCTTCCGAGTTGATTCGGAAAAATCTCCGAATGCGATGAAACTTCTGCCAACGCGGCATTTCTAAAATTTCGCATAACCGTTTCTAAAAAAGCCACTTCGCTTGGTCGGTGACCATCGCAAGTGGCTTTTTTATTTGTGGCACAATTCTGGATAGCATGGCTGCAAAGTCTTTTGAATTATCTTTCACAAAGGAGCAACCATGAACTCATCCCAATGTCTTCAACGCTTGGCGGCCATTATCGTCCTGCTGAGCCTCGTCACCGCCAGCACAGCCCGCGCGCAAACCAATGTCAGCGTCTATGCCACTGGACTGGTCTCGCCCATGGGACTTGAGATTGATGCGCAAGGCCGCCTCTGGGTGGCAGAACAAGGCACAGGGAATAACGACAGCCGGATATCAGTCGTGACAACTGACGGACACGTTCATCCGTTTCTCACCGGCCTTCCTTCCGAGTTGGTTGAAGGCGATCCGCTGGGCGCCGAGCATCTCCATTTCGACGGCAACGGCAATCTCTTGATCATGCAAGGTGAAGGTTCGGATTGGCTTTCGGAGTCGATGCTCACCATCGATGTTTCCGGATTCGTGCCCGGCGATACGGCGCGCCGCCTCAACGATTTGACGGCGGTCCATAGAATTGGGCCTTTCGCTTTGCGCAATGGCGCTCCGAGCACCAACCCTTATGCAATGGCTTTTGGGCCGGACAAGAATCTTTACATTGTTGACTCCGGCGCCAATGGCATCGTCAAGCTTGACCGCTGCACGGACAATCTCAGCGTTTTTGTCGGCTTCGATCCCATCTCCAACCCGACCACCGAAGGCCCGCCCATGATCGATCCCGTGCCGACGGGAATCGTTGCCGCCGGCAATAAATTCTATGTCGGACTTTTCCTGGGATTTCCCTTTTTGCCCGACTCGTCGCGGATTATGGAAGTCGAGCTTGGCGGCAGGATCACCACTCTTAGAAACGGCCTCACCTCCGTGGTCGATTTGGCGATTGATCCCAGCGACGGCAATCTCGTGTTTCTTCAGTATGCGCGGTGGGAATTTCCCTTTGTGCCGAACACGGGCGGCGTCTTCAAGCTGAAGGCAGGAAAAGTGGACACCATCGCGTATGGATTGAATTTTCCAACTGGATTGCGTTTTGCCCCGAATGGCGATCTGTTCGTTTCCAGTTTTGCCGACGGACAAATTCTGAAAATCACCTCGCCTCTTGCTGTGGGGGTGTGGCGCCTCCAAACCACTGTGAGCGGCAACCTTCCGCTTGTCAGTGTCAAAGCCGTGAGCAGAGACGTGGCTTGGATTGCCGGTTTTGGCGGCACGGTCTATCGCACCACGGACGGCGGGAAAAACTGGATTCCCACGGCAACCAAGGCCTCGACCACCGAAGCCCTGGCATGTATTGCGGCCCTCGACGCCACGACGGCGTTTGCCGGAGGCGGCGGGCCAGATTGGGGAGGTGGAAACACCAAGATCTACCGCACCACGAATGGCGGGCAGAGCTGGGAGGCCGTTTACACCGCAACCGGCGCCAACTCTTTCTGGAACTGGATTCACTTTTTCGACAGCCAAAACGGCATTGCTCAGAGCGATCCGCCCGTGGCCGGCGGGAATTTCTTGATTGTCAAAACCAGCGACGGCGGAAAAACCTGGACGCCAATCGCCAACCCGCCCGATGCAAATACGAACGAGTATGGTGTTTCCAACAGCTTCCATTTCTACGATAATCTCAATGGCTGGTTCGGCACCGGTCACCCGCCGTTTGTTCCGGGCGGCAGCGCCGGACGAGTATTTCGCACCACCGACGGCGGCAACACCTGGACGCCTTTTGCTTCAGGAAATGGCAATAGCGTAAATGCGGTGAGATTCATTTCACCCACCGTCGGCATTCGCACTTCAAATACTGCTCCATTTTTGACGCGCTCTGTGGATGGCGGCCAAACCTGGACGCCGGTCAACGGCCTGCCGGTTGCAAACATTCGGCAGATGGTTGCCGCAACGGGCGTCAATACGCCGAGCCTCAATCAGCTTTGGGTTTACGGTGAAGCGGATGCTCCATTCATCTTGTCCAGCACCGACGGCGGCGTGACTTGGCAACGGCAGCCGATTGTGGGCACCGTCGAGTACCCTATCTTTCACCTGTCGGCGGTGACCATCGGGGCTTCGAGCGATAGCGTCCAAGCTTTCGGGATTACTCTCGATATCAATACACTCGCTCACGGCGGACAGATTTTCAATTATCGCGAGCGCTTGGGATTTGTGACCGGCGTGAAAGAACCGGCAAGCCTTCCGCTCGAATACACGCTCTCGCAAAACTATCCCAACCCTTTCAATCCGGAGACCAGAATCAGGTATCAACTGGCGAACCCGGATCGCGTTGCCTTGAAAATCTACAACATGCTGGGGCAGGAAGTGCGAACGCTGATCGACGAATTCAAGCCTGCTGGCTCTTATGAAGTGTCGTGGGATGGCAAGGACAACGCCGGCCAGCGTGCGCCGAGCGGCATGTATCTGTATCGTGTCGAGGCGCAAGGATTGGTACAAACGAAGAAGATGATATTGGCGAAATAAGGTCAAGTGGCCTGAATGGCAGTAACGAGGGACATGGCTGGTTCTTCCCCGCAAACAATCACGCCGCGAAAAAACTCCCACAGAAAGAGGTGCTCGTTTCCGTGGGAGTTTTGTGTTGGGCCAACCGCTAGGCCGCTCATTTTCTCCCGGCAGCGGGCCATCGTTCGGCAGGCAGACATCATGCGCGGAAGAGGCATCGGCTGTCGCACAGGCACGGTAAGCTTGCCGCCTCCCGCACAATCAGCTCGGGATAATCCCATTCCGCCGCATCGGTCAACTTGAAGCAGCGCGCTGGAGACAGGGCAATGGCCTTGCCATTCTCGACAACATGCTGATCACGGCGGGCCTGCCGCTGTTGTGCTTCTTGAAGTGTGGACCTGGCAGTCTCACCTCGATTGGCACCACATTACCGCCACGACGCCAAAACCTGCTCGACTTCCCCTCGCACCATGGCGCGGGCTTGCGGCCGTTCGATTCCGCGGGAGAGCAGCTCGTCATAGCCGGTGAATTGGTGCCGGATATGCGCCTGCACCGCCAGCACGATCGCTTCATCATCGAACTGTTTGGCGGCCGCGCTGCGCCCGACGCGGCCGCTGTATTTAAGGCAGGCATGTTCTGCGATCTTTTTCGCGGTTTCCGGCGGACACCGGGGAAACACACGCAGGGTGTGCTCACCAAAGGCTTGCACGTACTCCGCATCCAGCTCAGCGCGGCGCTCCGCTTCACGCTCGCGCCGCCGTCGCCGCACTTCTTCATCCGCCAGACATTCTTCTTCCGCCTTGTCCAATGCTTCTGATTCGACCAGAATGCCCTGGCGCTCGTATTGTTTGCGCGTGCGGCTCCACTGCAGCACTTTCGCGTGCAGCCGCGCATGCTTGATCGCGCGCCGCGTCAAGGCAGCGTCGCCGCGCGGCGAGATAAACGAGATAATCCAAAACCGCGCAGGCAAGGCAGAGGGCGCCTTTTTCCTTGTTCAACGTGATGAAGCTCCCCTGCCACAACTCCCTGCCGCATTCGCTGCATTGGGAGTCGTTGCGAATCATGAAGACCAGGAGGTCTTGAGGTTTGGATGAAGTGGGCATGATTCGTTTCACCATTTTGGGATTCCAAGTTCAAGAGCACTGAAGCTTCGCCAGCGGCGGACCTGGTATGTCTTTGCTTTTTGAGTTCGCCAAAAGTCTGGGCCAGATTTCAGACAAGCTGAAACCTGAAGCCCGCGGGCAACTATAAGGCTGATTCGTACACTTTTGTCTCGCACCATGCCTCCACCACCACGGTCATCCATCTGTCATCCAGTAAGGATCTTGTGAAGATTTGAGTACACTCCCGTGCCATTCACCCCAAAAGCTCACCGCCGAGACGCGGAGACCGCCGAGAAAGACTCTCTTGATTCTAAGACTCCGCGCTTTCCGCGGCTCCGCGGTGCAAACGGTTGCTTTGTGGTCAAGTATCATTCAGAATTCTATTCTGACTTTGAGCGCCTTAAAGGTCTGGGCATGTATGAAAGTCCCTCTACGTAGCACTACCCGGCGGCCGGAGAGAACTTCCATTTTGCCTACTTGTCCGGCTCGCTCTCTTGTTGCTCGTGCAATTTCTTTTCCACGGCAGCGAAAACAAGCTCCTTGATGCGCCGGGCATGCAGGTTTGCCACCAATTCTTTGTCCAGCCTTCGCAGCGAGATTTTTCGCTTGCTGCGGTACTGATTCCGGCAATGATGGCCCAGTTCATGGGCGAATATTTCCAAAAAGAACCAGAGCATGAGGATGGGCTCGCACGGCCAGTGCACGATCACTTCATTTTCCTTCTGCTCGATCTGGGCATAGTACTGCTGCAAGGAAGCGAGCAGACCTTTACCAATCGACGGCAAATGCCAAGTGGTGGGCAGTGAGTAGAGATAGATGGCTTTGTCACGAGGTTGATAGAGCCCAAACGGCTTTCCGATTTCTCCTGCGCGCGCGCGCAGTTCCACTCGTGCGAGGCCATAGATGTACTTCTCGGGTATCTGGCGCAGAAGACGGAGGATGAGACTTCTCCCCATCGGGTGGATGTCGCCAGCCCGCGGCCGGCGTGAGATGACCCTCGGGATGATCCGTTCTCCGCTCCGGCTGCGTTTCATTCTGCGACGGGCGAGAACGCTTTGCTTGGTGGTGCCGTAGCTTCTACTCATAGTGTTCCTTTTTCGGTTGAGCGGCACCGGCTGTGCCCTTTTACCGCCAGGGCTTCAGCCATTCGCTGGCGAAGCCCTGGCGGCAGAATCTTGTTTCAACTTTTGAATCTGCCGGCGAAAGATGAGACCGTTGAGCGCTTCCAGCGGACCGATCAAGGCATAAAGCCAGCCGGACATTGCCGCCCAGTTCCTGCCGCCCACAACAACCAGTCCGATGGAAGAAAGCGCAACGCCGACGCAGAGGCCATACGCTGTCATGCTGGCGCGTGTGGTAAGGATTTCAACCGGGGTCAACGCAAGCTCGTGGCGTTTGCGATAGGCGTGCCCATGCAGCAAGACAAATACGAGAAACACCGCGAGAAAGCCCAGACCATAGATGATCATAAGCGCTTCCCATTGCTCGCCTTTGATGGTGATCTCACCGCGGAATTCAATGCCCAGCACGCGCGCGAGCAGCCCGTAGTTGATCAACAACGTGAAAAGAAATTTCAACGGATAGACATAGAACAAGATGACGAAGAGCAGCGCCGCATTGAGCACAAAAGTAAAACCGTCTTGCAGGCCGTAACGGCGGAAGAAAAGATAGTGCGCATACCATATTGCCACCAGCGCCGTGAACGTCACCCCGAAAGCCGCAAATCCCTTCATCGTCTCCATCAACTCGTCGAAGGAAGCGGGGACTTCCAAGGAAACCACCAACAAGGTGATCGCAAAAGCAAAGACGGCGTCGGTAAAGCCTTCGATGCGGGAGACTTCCCCACCGCGCCAGCGGAAGTATTCCTTCGCACCCAGACGTCTTTGCAGGAGCTGCCGGCGAAACATAGCTCTCATTTTCTCCTTGCACCGCATGGAGCGCCACCGCAGTGGCAGGGTGGTGCGCTCAGGTGAACTGTCCCGGTACGGATTGACTTTGCGCTCAACCGTTCCAACAACCCTCTGCAGAGGCAACCTCTGCGCGCGAATCTACCTCTTGATAAATACCGAACCGGTTGGGCCTGCTCCAGCTTCCTGATACCTCGCCTCGCCCGTTTTGGCCCAAACATAGTGCGGAACATTGGCTGGCGCCACATAAACCGCACCAGCGGGAATCGCCACCACCTTTGCTTCGTCGAAGGTCTCACCGAACCCCACATAGATGGTGCCCGCCAACACCGTGGTGTTGCGCTCGTCCGGATGCGTGTGCGGCGGGATGCGCGCCCCGCTCGCCAGCTTGACGCGCAGGAGATAAGCGCCCGCCTTCTGCTCACCGCCGACAATCCATGCCACTTGCACGCCCGGCAACTGAGGCGGATTCGTCCAGCGAATACTGTCCGGCAGAATCGGAGCCGGCGCACTGCTTTGGCCGCAGGCCGCCGAGGCCAAGGCGCTGGCGATGAGCAAAATGGCTGGGAAGATGTGTTTCATGGCATGTGTCCTTCTTGTTTGTGTACCAGGTCCTGCTGTTGAGCAGCATGTTGCGGCCACGACGTGAGCATCTGCAAATGCAGCCGCACGGCTCGCCACCCGCTGGGAGTTGGACTTTTTCAGAAGTAGCAACTGCGACCGCAGCGAGATAACCTCAATAAGCCATGGGGCGCGCAAATTCAGAATAAATTTCTAAGAGATTCTTGACCACAAAGCAACCGCTTGAACCGCGGAGACGCGGAGTGCGCAAAGTTCCAAAATCAAGAGAGTCCTTCTCCGCGTTCTTCGCGCCTGTGCGGTGAGTCTTTGCTGGGCGTTTTTCCGATTAGCTGTGAACTGGGCGTGATTATTCAGAAGAACAGCAGAGAATCGACGCGGGGAAAACGAGGGAGCAGACCTGATCGTTCCGATCAAATTTCGCCCGCCGCGGTGAAAGTCGGGCAAACCCGTCATCCCTGCACCGTGGCAGAATAATGCAAAAAAGCGGTAAGATAATCAAGCTGGATTTTGAGAGGGGAATTCATCCGCACTGGTCTTGAGCTCTTCATCCCTTTTTACGCTTGTCGGGCAAGATCGCCATCTGCAATTGATCGCGATAGACAATTTGCGAGCGCTGGGGAGTCCTGCGCCGGATGACCTTCACCAAATAACCGCGCTTTTTGCCTACACTCGTCATGAGACGGCCAATTTTGCGCCAACCAAATTCGGTGAAGTAGAAGCGCACACGCGGGTTGGAGAGATCGGGGGCGGGAAGATGCATTTCCCACATGATGTCCGCCAAAGCCGAGGCTGGTCCTTTCAATATCGGGACAGGCCTGAGCACCGCCTCACTCTTTTCTTCATCCCAATTCCATTTTTCATCGACCAGAATGCGGTAGATCATGAGCCTGGCGATCAGCTTATTCCTCAGTGCGCCTCTCGCCGCAACCCAATCGGGCGCAGATGAAGGCAGATTCACACGGCATCTGAGTTCGTTTATCTGCGGCAGTCGGCGCAAATCTGCGGATCAAAGTCTTGGCAGGAGAAATCGCCTGTGCAGTCCCCAGCAATAGCCTTTTCCTTGGTCAGCAGGTGATGCAGAACTTCGTCGGATAGAGAGCCTTCAAGCTGTCGGCGGCAACGCTGCTTCTGTCCGCAGCGGGACTCGCGAGGCTGCTATGGTCAACACTCGACAGCAGCAGCGCGAAATACAGCAAGAATTTGGGGATGATTTTCGTCATTGGCCTTTCTCACTCGTTCGACGATCAAATCACGATTGCAGGGCCGGCGAAAGGCAGCATTTACGCCACAGCGGCAATCAGCTCCGGATCGCCGTTGCCATTGATCAAGATGATTTCTGCAAAAGGAAGATCAGCCGCGGCTCGAAGCGCATGGGGCGTTGTGTGACCGGACTGGTACCCTGTCGCCCGCAAAAGCCCGTTTACATGATAAAGGTATCCTTTCCAATGCGCTGTTTGAGTTTAACCAGCAAAAACAGAGCAATGCCATTGCTGTGGTTCATGCCGCTGCCTTTGGCCGCCTCCATTGAACGAAACAAACCGAAATCAAAATTGCCAGGAACCGGCGGAAAATTGCCGCTCATGCCGAACCTCCAGAACTCGGTGTGGAGGTTGGCGGCGTTGTGCAGGCCGGAACGTTCGGCAGCGATGGAACCACGTTGTTCGGGTGAAACAGGCGGAAGTCGAGCGCAGGCCGGCACAAAGCTAAACTCAAGCATGGTAGTAAAAAATATCACGGTATTTCGAGTCATGAAAATTTTCTCTCATTACAAAATCGATTGATTCGGCTTCTTCGTGAGGAAACGATTTCGCTGCGCACTATTTTCCTGACAACAGACATTCCACCGTTAGCCATTTCGTTGTAAACATCGCAAGGGCTTTTGTCCACTTTGGCCGTATTTGCGCATAACCGCGAATCTTGAAAGCCAGCTTTTCGGTATAACGAGGCACAAGCACAGTCTGCAGCATAATTTGATCTCCGAGCAACGGTTTTTGCTCAACTTCAAATCGCCAGTTACATCGCGATGACCCAATGCCAATAGCTTGAATCAGCGGTGACATCACGGAAAACGAGATCCGACCAATGAGTTCTATAGCCGAGGATAGTTTAAGCCTGGCATCTCCACCCAAAAAGTGAATTGAATCCATCACTGCCTTAGTCATTTCGGGCAACTCGGCATGGCCTTCCACACCGAGATCGACATTTGATTCTAACTTGCCACTCAGCGATGTGCTGAATTTGGACTGCGGCAATAATTCAATGGTATAGACCTGATCTTCCTCTAAAAAGTCAGCCTCATAGCCCAAGGCATGAATGGGAGTTCGTCTTTCCTGGCGAATGGCGGCAATCGAATGCGTGATTAGCAAAATATCGTAGGCATCAAAAATGGCCAGGGTATGAGGGAGCTGTTTGTGACCAAGTTCATAAAGACGGCGCAAGTCTCTCGCCACCGGACGATCTCCGAGGCGGATTTGCAGACCTTTAACAGATATTGACGAATCTTCCTCCCCTTCCGTGCCAAAATCGACATCGTATGGTGAATGGAGCAAGTTGCCAAATGAGCTTGCCTCGACTTCCAGAATGCTAAAAGACAGGTCTTGACTATCCATGGTAATACTCCATCGTTTTCATGTTGGATTTTGAGCTGTCAAGTAAAAGGGATATCAGCAACCCCCCTTTTTTCAGTTTACTGATCTCATCTTTTAGGGTAGGGGATAGTCCGCTATCCTGTAGTGCGCTATTCACCGCCCTTCTTACTAATTCGGCGGGATGAATATCTCGGTTGGACATCAGAATTTTGTTCAGGTGCGGAATAATGTTCTCAATCGCAACTGGGCGGATGGGCTCAGTATGTAGATAGATGGCTTTTGCCTGATATAATTGGATTAAGCGATGCAAAAGAGCTGGATTGGCATTGGCGTAACAGGTATGAAGAAAAACGATCCTATCCTTCAGGATTCCATTTTTGCCGAGTTGGTTCAGATAGTCTACTACCAGACTTGGGCTGTTGTGTCCTGAGATCAAAACGAAGTTCGGAATTCCGGTGGCATCGACACTAGACTCAATGAGTTTAATTCCTGATCTGAGTAGTTGTTTTTTGATTTGGTTAATGAGACCATGATCTTCAATTCGAAAACTCTCATCAGGAACCAATGCGCCGAGATCCGCAGTGCTCTGAAGCATTTTTATCGAAACGTGATTGGCCCTTGCAAGGTCTGTTTCGTGGCAAAGATAGAATATCTTGTTCGGATACCTGGCGCTCAGCATAGCCAAGATTCGGATCGGATCGCAAACGTCTGCATTTGGCAGTGCTTGACTTTTAGCTTGCGGATTTCGCTCAAGGGGATCTACATACACGGCAATTTCATTCGGCGAGGATTCGAACAACTCATCGAGTTGCCTCAGAGGATACGCTGGATTCTCAAGTACCGACGCAATATCTTTGAGGAAAAGGCGTGCACTTTTCTTGCCATTCTGCATGACGACTTGTTCCCCATCAACCGCAGCATGTAAGAATGTAAATTGATCGGTGCTGGCTTTTGTGATAATTTCCTCGCGCACGATGCTGTAAAATTCAGCTAAAGAATTGAGTTTTGATACCCTGGGTCCAGTCTCGCGATCAACAGAATACATCGTGTAGCCGTTATCGGCCTTTTCGAAAATGACGTTTTTAGTGTCGGACAGCCTTTCAAAGCCAAGTATGCCAGTATTGTTGGAAAGATGATTCCACACCTCTGCGTCAGGAAAACCTTCTTCCAAATATCTATTGACGATGATCACATCCGGCGACGGTGTCGCCGTGGTCGGATTCTTGGCGCCATCATCTCCAATAACATCTAACCCCAGCCTTTTCAACCTGTCACTAGAAGAATTTACCGTAGTTTTGTCACTTTGAACTATGACAGCGCCCTGCTTGCTCCGTTGAATGCTCTGCCTCAGTTGGGCTAGATGTAGTCTCGGAAACTTAATAGCGTATTTTCCAAGAACTTCGTCAAGTTCTTCCTTTGAATTTATTGAAGAAGACTCTCCTTTATCATCAAAAACGAGCAGATCATCATCGTCTGCTGGGCGTCGTTTGAAAATTGCGATTCTTGCATTATCACTTTCTGCAAAAACATCAGCAGCGTCCACTGCGCGAGAAAATCTTTGTTCGTCTCGACTTCCGATTTGGGTTAAAAACTTTGAGCGGTAAAGCGCCCTATTAAGATCTTCCGGAAATACCGGGGTATGAGCTCTTATGTCGTTAGGGAGCAAAATTCTCTGCCCAACTGTAATGTTATTGGGGTTAGGGATGTCATTATACAGGGCAATCTTATTCACTAACGCGTTATCAACATGTCCATAATGTTCTTTGATAATCTCGGAGATCGTCTCCCCAGCGTTAACAACATGAACAACAGAAGCCTTATTCAAAGTTGGTTGTTCATGCATGCCGAACGTCGCGAAAACTTTATTAAATCGGTCTCCTGGTGTTATTCCGAAAAAATAGTCTCGTTTCGCGGGGTTTTCATTGAATCTCTGCACAAAATCATTAACAAGCAATGCGCGCGGCGATCTGGAAGACTGCTGCTTGAATTGAGATTGAGCTAAAAAAGTAGAACTCCTCGTGCCCTGAAGTAAGTTGTCCCGCACCAGAAGAGGTGCGTGCATTCTTAGATTGGGGTGCACACCTCTCATCCTCGCTCTTGGCTGCCCCGAGCTTTCGGCAAATCCAAAAAGCAAAGAACAGATCAACGTGGCGTATGCGGCGAAGCGTACTTTATAAAACGATTTCATGGCTGAACTCCTCATAAATAATTACCTGTAGATAACCTCCGTGATCTGTGGTCGCCTTTTCCAACAGGGCTCTATGGCCACGCCGCAACAAATCGCCTATCCCAATTCGATTTCAACGTCAACCGGCTGTTCGGAAATTCGTCCCGGACTGTGGATTTTTTCAATCAGGCCAAAGTCGCTGGTGATCGCTTTGGTGAGCTTCATTTGGCCAACTACTTTGAATTTTAATTGCAGCTTGACGCAGTTGTCCGCGCGGCTGGGAACTCCTTCCAGCATTTGAATGCGGTCGAGCGTATGATAAGTGAGAAATTGATTAGCGGTGTATTCGGTTTTAGTCGTAAAATTGTACTGCTCGATCAGCTCATCGTGACTAGTGAGGATCATGCCGGTGGCCAACGACGCCCATTTTTCAACCTCCGCGATGTCGTCATCGAAAATATCCACCAGAAAATCCTGCTGAAATTCGCGCATGGTAAACACGCCGACAAAGGAATACTTCAGCAGAATATGGCTGGCTTTGGCAAGATCGTAAGTAAACACGATCTTTGCCTGTTGATAATCGATCTCAAAATCTTTGTTTTCCACCAGCAGCGCCTGCCGTTCTTTGACCGTGCCTTTATCGAAAATAGCCTTGCAGATCGTTGACTTCTCCAACGGCGTCTTAGCCAATGCATAAGGCCCAGCCGGCGTGGTGGTGTTGACGGCAATTTCTTCGCGGAATTCCTGCGGCCGGGGCTGGCTGGAGTTGGTCTCTTTGACGTTTTGGTTGATGGCAAGCTTGTCCGGATAAAGGGCGATAAGCGGCAAGTCATCTGCCGCCGGCGCGCTTGATGCGCCCACGACAATATGACCCGAAGGAATGACGTCTGCAAAACCGCCCTGCAAGAGGGTCACGAGGTTTTGGATGAGACTATGGATCATAACCAGTTGTCCGTCATCAGTGAACAGTTGACCCTTGGTCGTTGCTTTTTGCTATTTGCCTTTTGCTACTATTCCGTCACTGTCGCCGCTTGTGCAACTTGCACGTTGGTTTGCTCCAGCGGCTTGCCATTGCTGCTTTCGCTTTTCGCCAATTCTTCTTCCAACACCTGAATGGCGCCGCTGATGCGCAGCAAGGTGTTGCGCACGTTATTGGCTTGCGCCTCGAGCTCAGTCAATTTTTTCTGACCCGCATCGAATTCGGCTTTGAGCTCTTGCAGTCTTTTTTCTAATTGTTCGCGCATATCAACCTCCGTTTGCAAAACAAGATCGATCTTGGTAAAACAACGCCCTTAATGCAACATAACCAATACCGGAATTTTCCCTTTGCCCTTTTTAAAAGAACCTAGAGCTTTCCCAATGATCGCTCCCACAGCTTTAGACTTGTCTAGTACCTTTTGGGCGTGTCCCTTGGTTGGGCTGGTTGTCAACAAATCGCCAATTTCAATAGAGGCGATATCCGCATCGACTTTGCAGTAAGCGTAAGCTCCCATAGTAACTATCATCCCGAGCTGTTTGCTTTGAACTTTGGTTTGATCTAATTCCGCACTAATTTTTGCAACGAACTTTTTGAGAGGATGCCCGGGTATTTGCGATTTGGGTTCGGCTTTCGTTTTTCCCTTGACGACTCCCGTTTCTTGATCGACGACTTCCGGTTGTAAACCCATTTGTTCCGCCCATTCGCCTTCAACGAAAGGCAAGGCTTTCTCGGTCAGAACTTTTGCAACAACACCGCAAACACTAGAATCATAAGCTTGATCAGTCAAATCTGCCTCAGGTATGGGAATATCATTGTTAGTGGCCCAAAAATTTGAAATTCTTTCCTTTCTTACAACGACAACATCGCCTTGCTCTAAAGTCTCACCTGTCCTGTTGAGGAAATAATCCACAACATATCCTGGCTTGGCCCCACTTCTTATGGTGAGATTATTGGCACTGAGATCCCCGGCGACGAAGACATCGCCGGTACTGGTTACAGATAATTTCGTGGAAAAAGTATTACGAGTCGTACCCCCAAATTGATATTGGCTAGGGTGCCCAATCCAAAATTCGTAAGTTGGGTCAGGCTCTCCTATCAATTGGCGCTTGGATAATGCCAGCTTGAAGTTATTCACTGAATCAGGAGTGCCGATAAGGCTAAAAGCAAGTATTTCTCTGGTCAATCGAATTTGGTTTTCATCCGCCGTACCTTCGCTAAGCTCAAGCGCGCCACGAACTTCTAGCTTCGAATTGGGAGTATCCGTCCCAATGCCAACATTGCCTTCAACTAAAAGACCATTTTCTGGGGCTGTATTGTTGCCAGAGTATGTTGCGCCTATTACCGCACCACCCTCCACATCCAATTTGTTTTTGGGAGTGGTCGTCCCAATGCCAACATTCCCCGCCACACCAAGTGTACTTTGCAAGGTCAACGGCCCGCTCATCGTATCGCCGGCCTTGTTGACCTTGGCATCCCCCAGTCGAACAATTTCATTTGTCGTATCATTCCAGTCCGCGGACAGGACCAAATCACCAGGGTTTTTCTTAGTTGGAAAAGACATGGTCTCATTCTCCTTCAAAAAACGATTTCCCAAATCAATGTCAGCTTGAAATCCGTGCTTTTGTTAATCGGGTCAAAAACCACCCGGTTGTACATCACTCCAGCGTTGGCGGCATTGAACAGCCCGGCTTCGGTGAGCGCGCCATTGGCCTCGTTGAAATCCAGCTCAGCCGAGATTGTCAACTTTATTTTTTTGTCGCTGGTGGTCGTCACGTGTTGCGTGGGATCGATGGTGTTGATCGGCTTGCGAAACAGCTCGGTTTGCAGTTGCGTATTCGCTGGATCGACCGCTGTCGTTCCCGTGCCCACCGCGACATAAGAAATAGGGTCAATGGGTGGGTCAATGGCTTTGTGGATGAACATCCTGGCGACCAGTTCCCTGCCGCTCAGCATGATGCTATTGTCGGCCGCTACCTGCTCCACCAGCTCGCCCGCGGCGTTGCGTTTTTGCAGCGTCAGCCGGCCTTTCATGTCAATGCTTTCAGAGGGTTTCACGATGATGATCTCCTTGTCAGTGGTCAGTCGCCAGTAATCAGTTGTCAGTCACCAGCATACGTGATCACTGTTTACCGACCACTGGTACTGTCCACTCAACGTTTAGGCAAAACTGTTCAGTGAATCAAACCTCGTAAAGTCAAACACGCCCGAGGTCACCAGCGCATCGGACAACCCATGTTCGAGGCCGCCGGGATAGGGCATTTGCACGCTGCCAATATCAAAGTTGGCCTCCTCGATCGTGTGATCTTCCGGCAATGTCTGTCGCTGTGCATGGCCCTTGAATGAGTCGGCCATCTTGTGTATTTCGGAAAAGGTCTTATCGTAGGCGATGACTGCGAAGACTCCGGCAGCTTTCACCTTATCGACAATATATTTGATTTGGTTGCGCGGGTTGTCCGCTAATTGATCGAACTTCTCGGTAAAGCCGGGAATATCCCACGGCACACGCACCATGAACGAAGCCGGGGAAAGCTTCATCAAAGTCACGGTCGTGTCGATGGCGAATGTGGCGGCCTGCTCCGGCGTCGGCAGACTTAACTGCTCTCGCTCAAAGAGCGAGAAGTCAAAAAGCGTGCGGTCAAATTTTGCTTGCGGCTGCCCGATCAGAGCTTCGATCCGAAAGCGTGACTCTCCCGGCGGCAACACTGGCGTACTGCGCTCAATGCTCGTTTCATCAATCTTCACGCCATTCAAGTAAGCCGTTCCGTCAGGGAAAAAGGTCAAAACATCCTTGCGGTTCACGGTGCCATTATATTCGACAGATTTCTTCGTCGTGAGGTTAGTGACGCGCGGATTGGTCAATGGCAGAGGCACATCGTTGAGCCGCAGGCGAATTTCGGGCGTCGTGGGAACAGGGTTGGTGTTTTCCACCTTGAATTCTGCCAAAAGTGCCATCCCATCGAAGCTTTTTATTTCCGCCTCCGGCAGAAATTCCACAATACGAATCTGCTTGCGGGCTTCCTTCGCCTGTTCGTCGTCGCCAACAATTCCCAAGTTGGCAGCAACAATGGTGATGAGGCCTCCCTTCGTGGAGGCGCCGCTCTTGAGCACGTTGATCAGACCTTTGATCCGCTCTCGATAAATCGCATCATCAATGAAGCCGTCTGCGCCGGGGCGCCGGCCGACTTGCTTCAACTGTGAAGTGCCGCCAAGATTCTCCAGATACAAAGAGAAGATTTTGTCGAGATCGCCTTTTTGCGCCGTGTCAAAGCCCTGGGAATCTTCGTTGTCTGCCGAATCCACCCAATGGCTGCGCATCACTTTAATGAGATCCGACTCGGCTTGATCAAGCGTCTTTCCGAAGACATCGATGAAGCGGTGCAAGACATTATCGAACTCTTGCGAGTCGACGAAATCCGGGAAACGGCTGATGATGCTGACGGTTCGTCCCATGACTGGTAGCTGTTATCCATTGCTGGCTTGCGGGTCTATTATCGTTACGGCGCTCTCGGCAAAAGTGCTCATGACCGCTATTTCGACCGAACGCACATGAATATCCTTGGCAGTGCTAATGTCTGTACCCTGCGTGCGGTCATCAGATGCTGAGATGGCGGACAATGTTAATTCTGTCACATTGTAGCTTGCGCCTACCACTAGTATATTTAACAACGCATTCTTGAGATTCGCATAAATCACATCTTCACCCGGCTTCGCGCTGGACAAAAAATTGTTAATCACGTTCGCCACCGCCGTCCTGAGCGCATCTTTAACCCCATCCGTAACTTCAGTAGTTAAGGTCAAGGTAACGGCGGTCACCTCGATTTGAACTGTTTCCACTCCGTCGGTGATGCAGAAATTGTCCAGTCGCGCCTTTTCAAATTCCCTAATCTCGATTTTTTCTTTGGAAATTCGGCCAGTTTCCTCGGTGTCGTTCAAGGCCACGCGGAAATCATCGGGATCGAGATCGACGGCCAATACCGGTTCCACTTCAGCGGCAATAGCGATGATATCAGCAAAGACTACGTCAGCCTGCGATTTCAGGTTGTCGAGATAGGCAGTGATCACGTCCCGGACCTTATTACGCGTGGCTGTTTTCTCGGCGTCGATAATGCTGGCCGGCAGCGTCAGCTTGAGGGCGCCGGTGATGTTCAAAATTTTGTCATACGCAAACACATCGCCGAGGACGGCCTGTTCCACAAAGCTCACCTTGAAATCATCGCCCTTAAAAAGTGAGCGCTGACACCACGGCTCGGGTATGAGCTTGAGCGTGCCGGTTTCGATGCCGGTGGCAGGAGTGGTGGCGCCCGCAATCGTGCTCGCAATCACGCTCTTTTGCACGTCGGCTGAGGGTTGCAAGCCACTTATTGAGTTTTGCATAAATAATAGGAATATCAGATCTCCCATGGAAGATCTGACGCTTTGATGCACGCCCTAAG
>JAKLJX010000041.1 GCA_023150945.1 bacterium
CGCGAAGATCGTGAAATGCTCTTGGACGTCTTTCGTGTATTGCGCGGGTCGCGCAAATCAGTCTGCTGAAGTGGAATGGGGAAGGAATGCGAGGCGTTCAAAAGCAGTCCAAAGCAGGAAAGAACGATATGAGTCCAGGCGCACGCTTTCATACAATCACGCGGAAGACGCTATCCAGCAGAGTACCATCCACCCATTTCACCACTGCGATAGGATGCTCACGATCGCGCCGGGGTTGAGCAGGCGGGCCGCCGCAGAGAGCAAAAACTTCCCGCTGGATTTCCGCCAGCGAGCGCAGCGGCAGGGAGGAGCCAGCCAGCGCCGCCAGCAGATCGGTTCGGAGCGGATTGACCGCAATCCCGCGTTCGGTCACCACCACATCGATCATCTCGCCCGGACCGCACAGCGTCGTCACTTCATCGACGATGATCGGCACGCGATCGCGGAATGACGGCAGCGCCAGGATCACGCAGCGCGCGAACAGGCAATCCTGCCAACCGCCCAACCCGTGCAGCAACATACCTTCGGAATGGGTGACGACGTTGGCATTGAAGTGCAGGTCGACTTCGGTGGCGCCGAGCACGACGAAATCAACCAGTGAAGCGAAATTGCCTTTGCCGTGATAATTGTAACTGGTGAAAGGACTGGTGTTGAGGTGCCGGGGATTCTCGCGCAGCGAGCGCACACCCTCCTGATCGAAGGCCTGGCCGTCCAAGATGTATTCTGCCAATCCCTCCTCCAACAGCTCCACCAAATAGCGCGTGCTGCCGCCGCGCACAAAACGGGCACGCACGCCCAGGCGTTTCATCCGCTCTTTTAGGAATTGCACGAACGCCAGACTGGTGCCGCCGGCGCCGGCCTGAAAGGAGAAGCCGTCGCGCAGAATGCCCGCGGCTTCGACGAACTGCGCAATGTATTCCGCAATCAACAGGCGGTCCGGGCTTTTGGTGATTTGCGTCGTGCCGGAGATAATCTTCGCGGGGTCGCCGAGTGAAGCAACGGGCACGACGAAATCCACATGATTGCCTTGCAGGTGCCAGGGCACACAAGGAAACGGCACGAGATTGTCCGTGACCACGATCACGGTCTCGGCGTACTCGGCATCAGCCAGGGCAAATCCCAAGGGGCCGCAAGCTGAAGGGCCATAAACACCATTGGCATTGCCGAAGGCATCGGCCGCCGGCGCCGCGATCACCGCGAGATCGATCCGCACCTCGCCGTCTTGCACGGCCTGATAGCGCGTGCCGTGCGAACGCAACACCCCGGTGCCGCGCATGCGGCCTTCCGAGGCAAAGCGGCCCAGGGGCCCGTTGAGGCTGCCTTCGATGTGATGAATGGTGCCGTCGATGAGATAAGGGATCAACTGTTCGTGCACCGGAAACGAGGCACTCGGAAACCAGCGGAGATTCTTGCAGCCCATTTCGTGCAAGGTTTTGAAGAGCAAGCCGGTGAGGGCATCGCCATTGCGCAAATGATGATGCGTGGAAATGGTCATGCCGTCAGCCGCGCCGGCGCGCTCCAGTGCAGCGCGCAGGCCGGCCACAACCTTGTTGCCGTCCGCGGGATAGTCGGCGCAACTGCGAATGAGCGGTCGCGCTCTACGGCCCTGCGGCCGGAACTGGCCCACGCCTCGAAAGGGCGTCTGTGCCACACCGTTGATTGCCACCGGCACCAAACGTCCGGCGGCATTTTCAGGCAAGCTTGTTTTCATGAGGAGTTTGCGTTCGCCAATCTGCTGAAAGCCGTCCCGCGGCCAGGGCATTGGCAAGCGTGGCCTGTGCCCTCTTGACCACGGGCAGATCGATCATCTTCGTGCCCAGCGCGAAAACGGCCGTGCCCTGCTGTTGCGCCTGTTCAAAGGTCAGCACGATTTGCCGCGCCTGGTTGATTTCGGCCGCGCCGGGCGCAATGGCCTCATGCACGATTTTGATTTGGCGCGGATGAATGCATCCCAGGCCGTCGAATCCGAGCGCGCGTGCTGCCTGGACATTCGCGCGCAAGCCGTCGACGTTGTCGACGTCGGAATAGACGCTGGCCAACGCCTGCACGCCGGCGGCGCGGGCGGCATTTACGATTGCGCCTTTGGCAAAGAAGCTCTCGGTTTCCGCGGCGGTGCGGGGCACGCCCAAATCCGCGGTGTAATCCTCCAAACCGAGTGCCAGCGCGCAAACCTTGTCACTGGCCGTGGCGATTGCAAAGGCCTTGATCACACCCAGCGCGCTTTCAATGATGGGAATGAGATAAACCTCATGCGCCCGGCCGTGCGCTTGGCGCAGGCGTTCCACTTCTGCGGCAATGTCAGAGACACGCTGCGGGGATTCGCATTTGGGAATGAGAATGACCTGCGCGCCCTGCGGCACGACCGCGGCCAAATCCTGCCGGCCCAACTCGCCGGCATTGATGCGCACCATGCGCTCCGCGCCGAAGAAATCGACGCAGCGCAGGGCATTGCGCACCAGCACGCGCGCCGCTTCCTTCTCCTGCGGAGCCACGCTGTCTTCGAGATCGAGAATCACGGCGTCCGGTTGGTGCAGGCCGGCGTTGACGAAGAACTTCGGCTCATTGCCGGGCAAATACAGGCGGGTGCGCCGCAAGCGGTCTTTCTGCGTGGGCGCATGGGGAATCAGCGGCGCAGCAGGCAAATACTCGAATTCCTCTTCACCCAGCACCGCGCGACAAGCGGCCTCCAGCCGCGCCGCCAACGTGAACGGCAGCGCGCCGGAATCGACAATGGTGAGGCGCGCATGCGCTACGCCCGCCTGCGCAGCAACTGCCCGCGCAAGCTCGGCGATGGCTTCGCCATAGAGCGCAGCCACTTTGCTGGTCAACGCGATTTGCATGCCGCCGGCCGGCTGCAGCTCGATTTCGACAAGGCAATCGGAGCGCACGCTTTCGCCCTGTTTGCCGGCATGGCCGCGGCGGTGGCGTGGCGAGTCGGTATTCATTTGATCAACGCGGTCAATCGTTGGGCAACGTTTCTCAAGTCCATTCCCTTGGTGCAGGGCAGGCAGGTGCCGGCGGCAATCTGTGTCAGCGCGATCCACTGCGCCGGGATGGCTGTCACGCCCTGCAGCGCGCCGCTCAAGGCGCCGGCAATGGCCGCAATCGTGTCGGCATCGCGGCCAAAGTTGCCGCCCCAGATGATGCACTTCTTGAAATCACCCCTGGCCATGCTGAACACGGCGAATGCCGAGGCCACCGCTTCCGGCACCACGGCTTTGTATTCCGTCCACAGTGCGTCATGCAGCGGCATCCAGGCTTCTTCCCACGAGGCGGAGTTCGCGACAATCTCGAGCGCGTTGTGCATGGCGAAAGCAAGCCAGGCGTCTGCGGGAACAACCTGCATGGCAGCGGCGCTGACTTCGTCGCACGTGGCGCCGGCCATGGCAGCGGCAACGCCGGCAGCCACTGCTTGCGCGCCCCAAATGCCGTCGCGCCAGTGGCTCAGGCAGGCATCGATTTCAGCCTGCCGCGCGGCGCGGCCGGGATCGCCGGCGCACACAATGCCGATGGGCGCCACGCGCATCGCTGCGCCGTCGCTCAAGTGGTGTGAGTTGAATTGTCCCGACAGCGGCGGCAAAATGCCGCGGCGAATGTTGGCAGCAGCCTCGCGCTCGCTGGCGCCGCCGCGCGGCAGGGCCGTGAGCGAAATGACATGCTTGCGCCAGGCCGCGAGCACGTGTGCGAGCGTCAACTCGCCGCCGGCTTGCAGCAACGTATCGGCGGTGAGCAGCGCGAATTCCGTGTCGTCCGTGCCCGGCGCCGGCACGCCCGCGCGAAAATCGGTGGTGATGCCGTAGAGAAAGTGATTGTCAGTGGTGCGCGCCGCATCGCCGAAGGAGTCGCCGATGGCCAGACCGATGAGGCAGCCAAAGGCGCGATCATAGAGTTTGTTTGAATCAGGCATGGCTTGGTATGGTTTTGACAAGCACGACAACCTCAATTTGTGAACTTGCTGCTGTTCATGTCACCCTGGTGTTTTTCTTCTGCGCCGGCGGAGCGCCGCGCGGGATTTTCACGTCAAGCTGCTGCGGCCGCGATTCACTACCGGAGGATCTGCGCGTGCGTGCGCCGCGCCAAATCATCAAAAGCAGAATGATCGCAGCCGCGCATGCTGCTGCGCAGACGGTTCCGCAGCGGGCCAATCCATTTTTGCGGCAAGCTGGAGGCGCCCAGCAGCGTGCCGAGAATCGAGCCGACTGTCGCGCCGTTGCTGTCGGTATCCCAGCCCGCCATCACGACGCTGCAAATCGAGCGTTGGTAATCGCCTTGGCCATGCAGCAATGCCGCTACCACCAGCGCCGCATTGTTGACGGTATGCACCCAATGATAGTGGCCGAATTTCTCGTAAAGCCGGTCCACCACCTTTTCCCAATCGTCTTGCTGTTGCGCCCGCTCGGCGGCGAACGCAATGGCGTGCGCCAAGCGCGAAGTCGCGGGAATCTGCTGCAAGGCCTGCGCGATGATCGCGCGCGGCGTCGTACAGGTGAAGGCTGCAGCGATCGCCGCCGCAGAGAACATTTCGCCATAAAGGCCATTGCTTACATGACTCAAGCGGCCGTCACGCCAAGCCAGTTGTGCTGCCAGCGCCGGCCGGCCGGCTGCCGCCCAGCCCCACACATCCGCGCGGATTTGCGCGCCAATCCACTCGCGGTAGGGATTGCGATGCGTGGCGGTTGCCGGCGGCCGCACGCCGTTGAGCAAATTCAAATAGGCCACCCGCTCTGCCGTGAAAGTCGTGAGCACCGGCAGAAGGCTGAGCCAGGATTCCGCAATCTGCTCGGTGGTGAAGTCCGCACCGAACGTTTCCAACACGTGCAGATTGAGCAGCGCGTAGTTCATGTCGTCATCTTCGGGCATGCAGTCGAGGTTTTCTTTCAAACTCTCGCGGCCGTAATGGCGATTCCACGGATACTGCTGCAATAACTCCGGCGGCATGCCTTGGGCCGTGATGAAATCAGTCAGCGGCCAGGTGCCATTGGACTCGAGCAAGCGCCGAATCACGGGGCGCGGATGTTTTTCCACCGGCTTGCCCAGCAAACAACCGGCGGCGCGGCCAAGCCAGCCGCCCAAAATGCGATCGCCGATTTCATCCGCACTGAGCGTGAGGCGCGACAATGTCGAGCCGGGCGAGACAGCTTCGGTAAGAGCGCCGGACACTGAAGCCGCATCCGCAGCGGCAGTGGTGCGATTCATCTCATCCAGCAGCGCGAGCGCGGCGCGGCGGCGATCGTTTTCGTCGGGAATGGCGGCCTGCAACTGTTCCCAGCGCTGCTGCAGTTCTTCCACCTCGTTGCCGGCTTCAGCTTGCTGCCGCAATTCCTGCGGCACCCATTCCAGCGGATCGAGCCAACTGATTTTCATCTTGCCGCCCTTGCGACCGCCAAATTTGCCAATTGCTCAACCAACGCCAGGAAGTCGACGCCGGTGAGCGCGGGCACGCACATCCCGCGTAGCCACTGCAATTGTTCGCGCCACTCTGCTGTGATGAGATCTTGATCAGACAAGGCGCCCGACAAAGCGCCAACCAATGCCGGCACGGAATCCGCGGCCTTCGCGCAGGTCAACGCCAGCATAATTGCCGGCGCGAATTCGCCGTGCGTTTGCTTGATCAGAGCCAGCGCCAGTGCCAGAGTTTCCGGCGCAACATTGCCGTAATTGTATTCGCGATTGATCACGGTTTCATGCCAATGCGGCACCAGCTCGAGGGCGGACCGGGCCGGATCGCAAAGCGCCAGCGCCGCAGCAACCGATCTGTTGATCCATGAATGCGGCGGCAGTTGCGCCAGCATGACGTCGAGCACACGCTCGAGCGTTTGTCCGCCGCCGGCGGCGCTGATGCCGGCAGCCATGGCTTGCGCCGCCCACAAGCCGTCTTCGGCGTTGGTGATCTGCGCCTCCCAGCCGGCCAATTCTGCCGCTGCGGTGGGATCTCCCGCGCACAGGATTCCAATCGGCACCGCGCGCGCCACGGCGGCATCATCAAAGAAATGGGGATTATCATGCCCGCTGATCGGCGGCATTTTTTTTCTTCTGAGATTTTCCAGCGCGATTTGCACGCCGAGGCTGCCGCGAATCTCTTCGCCGCTCGCAGCCAGTTCCAGCCAATGCCCGTACAGCGCGCCGGCTGTCACCCGGCCGCGGCATTTGATGAGATATTGCATGCCGAACGCCGCCCACTCGGTGTCATCCGTGGGACCGAGAGAGAAGGCCGCAGCCGATCGGTTGAGCGAGAACGGCATGGCCACCGGCAAGGCCTTGGTGAACTCTGCCTCGCTGTCGATTTCTCGGCGAATTCGCCGGGTCCAAAGCGGCAGCGTGTAACTGCGATGAAACATCGCCGGCCAGCTCAGGGCATCGCCGAGGGCGAGGCCGAACATGGCATTGCGGCTGCGCCTGCGGAGTTCGCCGTTCATCGTGTTCTCCTGCCGGCAGCAAGACCGGCGAGTTCAGCCGCAGTCTGCAACACGGACATGCCCTTCACGGTTTGAATGCAGCCACCGCGCGCGTGGGCGATCCTTGCGGACCAGCGGGCGGGGATGCGATCACAGCCGTGCAGCGCACCGGCAATGGCGCCGGCAATCGCAGCAATCGTATCCGCATCGCGGCCGAGATTGACGCTACCCAGCACCGCCGTTTCAAAATCACCGCGGGCGGCGGCCAACATGCCAAACGCCAAGCCCACGGCTTCCGGCGCGAGATCCGGCCAGTGGTAGAATTGCAGAACCAATGTTTCGTGCAGCGGAGCTATCGCCTGCCAAACGTCTGCGCTCTGTCGTCCAATCGCAATGCCTTCGCGCAGGTTGCGGCCGCACCACGAGTCCGCGGGAATCACGTGCAGCGCCGCGCCGAGAGCTTCGTCGCAATCAGCGGCAGTCATGGCAGCCGCCACTGCCGCCGCCACCGCGCGGCCGCCCAGGATCCCTTCGCCGGCATGACTGACGTGGCCGTCACTTTCCGCCAAATCCGCGGCGAGTTCAGGATCGCCCGCTGCCGCAATGCCATAGGGCGCGGCGCGCATCGCCAAGCCATCGCTCCAACTGTGCAGGTGTTGTCCGGAGAACGGCGGTTGCAGGCCGCGCTGCAAATTTTTGATGGTGAGAATCTCGCTGAAGCCCGCGCCTTTGTATTCATTGGCAGCGGAGATGATCTCGTCGCGCCAGGCCTGCGCCACCTGCTCTGAACTCAAACTCAAGCCATGGCGCAGCAGCAGGCGGGCGCTGAACAGCGCGTATTCGGTGTCGTCGGTGCCGGCAGGTTGATCCACGAGAAAGTCCGTGAGGCGGCCCCAACGCTGCGCGATCTCCGCGGGCGTTTTGCCTTCAGCCGGACTGCCCAGGGCATCACCGACCGCCAGTCCCATCAACGCGCCGGCGGCGCGCTTTGCCAGATCCATTACCATGCTTCCCCGCGCATTTGGTAGCGTGACAACACGAGATTGCTCTCGCGCTCGAGGCGCTGCGCCGCTTCTGCCAGAGTCAGGCGATTGGCAAAGAATTCCTGCAAAATCGGATTGGCGACGCGATTCTTCCATTCGACATAGCCGGGCGCGCCCAGCCACGGCCCAGTGGTGAGGGAGGGCACGGCGCCGGTGACGATGTCCCAACCAACAGCAGCGTCTTGAAACTGCGGCAACTGCAGGCAGGATTTGCGCGCCGGGATCATCCAGTCGCTCTGCGCCAGTTTGGCCATGTTATTGGCCGCCAGCATGAATTCGATGAACCGCATGGCCTCCACCGGCCGGCGTGATTTCTTGGGAATGCTCAGCGTTTGCGTGCTGATGCCGCTGCGCTGGCTGTGAGCGAGCGGCGGCGGCAGCACGCCCCAGTGAAAATTTGGCGGCGCGTTTTCCACGAGCTGCTGCCGCGCCCAGGCGCCGATGCCGATGAGCATCGCATACTTGCCGCTGAAGAAGCCCGGAATCATGCCGGTGCCGGTCTGGCCGATGCTGGCGGGCGCTGCGCTGCGATCGTCGTACAGCATGGCGTACAGCGTGCGCAGCAATTCCTGCTCGGCCGCACCGACGGTGACACGATAACGGCCTTGTTCGCGATGAAAAAACGAACCGCCGAAACCGATCGCGAGATTCATCACCACGTTGGCGGAGTTGCGCAGGCCGAAGGCCGCGCCCCATTGCTCGGGCACGCCGTCGCCATCGGTGTCGCGCGTGAGGCGTTGCGCGGCGCGGCGCAGTTCCTGCCAGGTCCACGGTTGCGCCGCGGGCGGCGGCGTGAGGCCGGCGGCGGCAAACAAATCATGATTGTAAAGCACCACCAGTGACTCGATCAGAAACGGCACACCGGTGATTTCGCCATTCGGCCGTGTCACTGAAGCCCAGGCAACCTCGAGAATATCCGCTTTGGTTTCCGGGGAAAGCAACGGCGCCAGGTCGCTCAGAAAGCCGCGCATGGCGAAATCAACGATGATGGACGATTCGTAGTGAAACACGTCCGGCACTTCGCCGGTTTCGAAAGCGGTGATGAGATAATCGTGAATCGCGCCCCAGGTGCCCTGCACGTATTCCACCGGCAGTTCGGGATGCGCGGCATTCCATTCCGCCACCAACGCCTGATTCACCTGCAGCGCCTGCTCCTGCCACGCCAGGCTGACGAAGCGCAGTTTCGGCGCCGCCGGCTCTGCTGGCGCGCGGTGGAGCAGCGCGCGCGTTACCAGGGCCAGGGCAACCAGGGCGGCGAGGATCGTGAAGTTTCGCATGGGAACAGCCTACGCCGATTTCCAAACAAGCTGAATTGTGAAGCCCTCCGGGCAGTATCGAATTTGTCAGATTTGCAGCACCACGAAGACACCAAGCCACCAAGAAAGGCTTCATGACAGGACTTCCATTTTTTCGTGCCTTGGTGTCTTGGTAGTTGGAATTCTATGGAATTCTACTCTGCGCTTGAAATACGAAACGCCTCCACCGGATTTTCAGACAAGCTGTAAGGCCGCGCCTGGCAGGCAGCACAAAAACTTTGACAGCGTGATTTGACGGCAGAATTATTTCGAAATCATTCTGCCGAAAAATGATTCCGCCATAGACTTTCAGGTTTTTATTCTGACTTTGAGCGCCTTACGGCCTGCGCCAGGTTTCAGACAAGCTGAATCCTGAAGCCCGCGGGCAGCGATAAGCCCCATTCGTACGCTGTCGTCTCGCACGATGTATCCACCACCACGGTCATCCAGTGAGGATCTTGTAAAGATTTGGGCACACTCCCGTGCCATTCACCTCAAAAGCTCACGGGGAAGACGCGCAGAACGCGGAGAAGGACTTGCTTGATTTCAAAACTCCGCGCTCTCCGCGGCGCCGCGGTGCAAGCGGTTGCTTTGTGGTCAAGAATCTTTCAGAGTTTTGTTCTGGCTCTGAGCGCCTTACGACGTGTCAGTTCTTCACCGCGCCGGCCAGCAAGCCGCCGGCAAACCATTTTTGCAGGAGGCCGAACAGCAGCAAGGAGGGCAGCGTGGCGAGCACACTGGCAGCGGCGAGCGGGCCGGTGCGCGCCTGGCCCTCCATGCCGGTGTAGCGCGCCAGCTCGACCGGCAGCGTCACGGTGTCCGGGCTTTTCATCAACACCAGGGCAAAGAAGAACTCATTCCACGCCGAGATGAAGGTGAAGAGCATGGCCGCTGCCAGGGCCGGCAGCAGGGTCGGCAGAATCACCCGAAAAATGATCTGCGGCCGGGTGGCGCCGTCAATGGCCGCGGCCTCTTCCAAATCCACCGGGATGCTTTTCAAGTAACCGTGCAGCATCCACAACACGAAGGGCAGCGCCCACACGACATAGACCAGCGCGAGGCCGAAGAGCGAATCGGTCAGGCGCAGGTTACGCAGTAACACGTACAGCGGAATCATCACCAAAATGGCCGGGAAGATCTGCGAAGTCAGAATCCAGCCCACGATCGTCTGATTGAGCGCCGACCGGAAGCGCGCCAGCGCGTACGCGCCCGGCAGCGCAAGCACGACGGCGAGCAGCGTGGCGAGCAAGCCGGCCTGCAGGCTGTTGCGCATGCTGAGCAGCAGATTGCTGCCGGTGGTGATCGCGCGGTAATGCTCGAGCGAAACTTGCTGCGGCAGCAGCCGGCCGGCACCGGCATAGATTTCGGGCGTGGGCTTGAACGAAGTCGCGAACACCCACACCAGCGGGAAGAGCAGAAAGGCCATGAAGGCGAGCAGCGCAACATGCACACCGGCGCGCCGCCAGGCGTGTTGGGTCGATTGGATCAGCATTGCACCTTTGGGGTTGCAGCGATCGTTTGGCGCTCAGCGAGCAAAGGGCGCAGCGAGACTCACGCCATGCGCTCGCGAAATTGCAGCCGCAAATAGGCGAACAGTACCAGCGAGACGACGATGACCATGACGTTGCCGATCGCGGCCGCGTAACCGACATAGCCGTAGCGAAACGCTTCCTCGTAGGCTGCCAGCATCGGCAGCCGCGTGAGGCCACCCGGCCCGCCTTGCGTCAACACCCACACCAGGCCGAACGTGTTGAAATTCCACATGAAGGTCAAGGAGATGATCGCCGCCAGCACCGGCGCCAGCATCGGCAAGGTGATGTGCAGAAACTCGCGGCCGGCGCCCGCGCCATCGAGGCGTGCGGCTTCATATAAATCCGCGGAGATCGATTGCAGGCCGGCGAGCAGAAACACCGCCGCTTTGGGAATCTCGCCCCAGATGCCGGCAACGATGACCGCCGGAATGGCGAATTCAAAACTCGCCAGCCAATTCACCGGTTTGGCAATCACGCCCAGGCTCGCCAGCGCCGCGTTCAGCCAGCCGGCGTCCATGTCATAAATCTGCCGCCATACAATGCCGCGAATGATGGGCGGCATGGCCCAGGGCGCGAGCATTAGAATGGCGTAGATCGAAGTGAACCGGATCCTGGTATTCAACAGCATCGCCAAAAGCAATCCCAGCATCACCTGGCCGGCGGTCACCGCCAGCGTCCACAACATGCCGACGCGGAAAGATTGCCAGAAAAAAGTATCGCGCGCCAGTTGCACGTAGTTATCCCAGCCGTTGAAGTGGGGCGGATCGCCGAGGCGATAGTCCGTGAAGCCAAGATAGATGCCGCGCGCCAGCGGGATGATGGAAAACAGTAACACCGGCACGATGACGGGCAGTAACAGCTTGAGCTGTTCGAGTGGTGGTGATTTCCGGTTGCGCAAAGGATTTTGCCAGAATCGAATGGTTACGCTCGCGGCCAGGGCCGCATTATTGGCGGCGCGCCGCGGATGGCAGCGGCGCCGTGCAGGCAGCTACAAAAGCTGCGGCGTGGTGATCGTAGCTTGCTCCGGTGCGGTCACGGCCCACGATCAGAATCAATTCTTGTTGTGGATCAACCTGAAAGATCGCGCCGGAGGCCGCGGCGTGGCCGAAGGCTTGCTCGCTGAGACCGTTGCCTGCTGCCGGCGCGGTGCCAATGCCCCAGCTTTGCTGGAGCGCGGGATTGAGGGCAGCCAGCGGCGCGGGCAGCAGCTTGCGAAAATTCTCCTCCGAGAAAAATTCATACGCTCCGTAGCGGCCGCGCTGCAACAGCATTTGCCCCAATTTCGCCAGATCCAAGCAGGTGGCATACAAGCCGCCATAGGTGTTGTCGGCGACCGCCTGCTGCATGCCGAGCGGCGCGAAGAGGCACACTTCGAACAAATACGGCACGGCGCGGCCGCTCAGGCGTTCCATCACTTTACCGGCCAGCGCATAGCCCAGGCGATTGTATTGAAAGCGGCGGCCGACTTCGAACAACGGCAGCGCCTGCGCCACTTGATTCTCCAAAGCCGGATTCCAATCCGAGGCCCATTCGCCGTGCCAGGCGCCGCCATGGGTATGCGTGAACAGATGGCGCAACGTGAGCGCCGTTGCGCCGCCGGTCTTGATTTCCGGCAAGTATTCCTGCACCGGCGCCTCGAGATCGAGCAGGCCTTGATCGACGAATTGCATCAGCAAGACGCCGGTGAGCAGCTTGGTAATCGAGGCCATCCAGGTGGGCGTGGCAGTGGTCATCGCTGTGCCGTCTGGCAAGCGGCCGAACGCTTCATGAAAGACGATTTGGCCCCGGTGCACGACCAGCGCCGTCAGCGGTTCTTCGGCGGCGGCCGCCCAATTCTCACAGACCGCGCGGATTTTTTGCAGCGCCGAGGGGGTGAATACCGCGCTCTCGCCGCCAGCCGCGAGCAATTCGGGTGCTTTGGAGGCAGGCCGCGGCTGCGGAGGCTGGAACAAGACCGGCAATTGCGCGAGATTTTCCTGTTTGCGTTTGAACTCGATCCACCATTGCCGATCGCGCAGCCGCGGGCTGTCGAAGTTTCCAGAGATGGAATCCATTTCTGCCAGGCCGGCGAGAAAAATCGCGGCATCGGCGCTGGTGTGCAGATAGTGAATCATATCCCCGAATGAAAACACACGCCATTCGCGCGCGTAGCGCTGCCACAGCGTCGGCGCGAGGCCGAGCGCCGGCAGCGGGTTGATTCGAATGGAAGCCTCGCGGCTGTAGTCGTCGAGTTCGAGCGGCGCGCAGAAAAGGGTGAGAAAGCGCTTGATGGTGAATCCCTGGGGCGTGGCGCCTTCGACTACCGCAGCATAGCGGCCGGGCGCAGCGGCGGCGGTCACTTGCTGCATCGCGCGGTTGAAATAGCGCACGCGCAGCTCGAACGGGCCCAGCTCATTGTCGACCATTGCCGGCCGTTTCCACGCGATGGCCGGCAAGGCACCAGGCGGGAAAACATAGCGTTCCGCGCGTAGTTCTTCTTCGAGAAAAGCCTGGAGGCGGCGGCCGGCCAGCTCGCGCAAATCCACCGTCGCGACAACCCTCTCCTCGACGCGGAGCTTGATTTCGCCAGCGTTTTGCAGCGCGCGGGGAATTGCCATCCGGGCGGCAGCGAGATCATTCTCCGCTTCGAACGCCTGCCGGCCTATCAGTTGATCTTCGCCATAGACCGCGAGCACGCGGCCGGCCCAGGCAGCGGGAGCATAGGCCGCCAGCTTGGCTTCGCCGAGATGCCAAACTTCGAGATCAGCAAAAACCTCTTGGAATTCTTGCGTGCGCAGATGTGTCAGCGCATCGGGATAAGCGAAGGTGCGATACCAAATCTCCTGCGGCGATTGACGGCCGGTGATGGTGATGGTCGCGCTGCGCCCCGGCTGCAACCAGGCTGCCGGCATGGTGAGCGTCATGTAGCCGAAATGCGCGCGATGGTGATTCTGAAACACCGCCGTGAACGCCAGCGTCGCGCCGCCCTCACCGATCATCTCCCACGCCGGCTGCTTGGGCGTGGAAAAGACCAGGACGCGCCGGCGATTCAAGCGCAATTCGAATTGCCCCTCGCCGAGATTGCTGCCCAAGCCACACACCCACACGAACGTCGCGGTGGTTGCGCGCCAGCCGGCCGGCAGCGTGGCGGTCTGCCAGACGATGGCGGAATCCCGCCCTTGAGTGCGCGCCACCAACGCGGGCGCCGGGGCCTCGGCGCTGCGATGCGAAGCATAAGGCGCATTGGTTCCTGCGACCGGTCGGGCAAAGCCTTCGAACCAATTCAGCGAATCAGTCGCGGCGCGGAAATGCAAACGCGCCACGGCGGCAACCTCGATTTGGGCGTGCGCGAGGCCGGCCAACCGAAGAATGATTGCGGCAAACAGAAGTAGGCGTGTGCGCAAAGAAGTCATCCCCGCTGACATGTCATTGACTTAAATTGGAGGACAGCCTCAGGTCAAAAGCATGCGCCGCTGCCCGCACTCTTGCTCCCACGGTTGTGCCGCAGGCGGCAAAACCAGCAGGGGCAAGAGTGCGCAGGCCGGCAACGGCCGAACATCATTTCATCAAAACCAGTTTGCGAACTTGCACATGGCCTGCGGTTTCCAGGCGGTAGAGGTAAACGCCGTTGGCCATGTTCTCGGCGTTGAAGACTACCGTGTGCGTACCCGCGGCCTTCCATTCATTCACCAAAACAGCCACGGTCTGGCCGAGCACGTTTTGAATCTCCAGCTTCACCGGCGCGGGCCGCTGCAACTCGAACTGAATCTTGGTGCTGGGATTGAACGGATTCGGATAGTTCTGGTGCAGGGCAAAGCGCTGCGCCACCTGGCCGCGATCTTCCGCCACGCTGGTGAACAAGTCATTGCGATAGATGGTCAAGCCGTCGGCGCGCTCGGTGACGTAGGCATAGCCGCCCGCCACGGCTACGCCGCGCGCGTCCGAGGGGCCGTCATAGTAGCCGACTTCTTGGGGACTGGCGGGATTGCTCACGTCGATCACGCGCAAGCCCGCGCCCTCGGCCGGCACGTAGGCGTATTTGCCTTCGATCGCCGCCATGTAACTGTAGCCGCCGTGCGTGACGCTGCCCACTTCCACCGGCGTTGCCAAATTGGAAATGTCGAAAATGCGCAGCTTGTCGCCGTCGGGGATGTAGGCGTAGTTGCCGGCAATCGCAAAGCCCTCATTGCCCACGCTGAAGCTCGGGGTCTCGCCTTTGCTCACCGGGCTGGCGGGATTGGTAACGTCGTAGAAGCGAATCTTGCCGTAGTCGGTGATGGCCGCGATATTGCCGAAGGCGGCGACATTCTCGCCGTAGAGCGCCGGCATCGATTTGATCCAAGCGGGGTTGGCAGGATTCGAAATATCCAACACCACCAGGCCACTGTCACTGGCCGCGACATACACATAGTTGCCGCTAATGGCCACGCCGCGCGCCCGCGGGGTGGCGATGTTTTTGACCTCCACCGGCAGGCTGGGATTGGAGACATCGATCACGCGCACGCCGGCGTCACGGTCGGCAACATAGGCATGATTGTTTCCCACCACCACCGCGCGCGCATCGCCGGGTGTGTCCAGCGTGCCGAGCAGCGTGGGGTTGGCGGGATTGGCCACGTCGATGATGCGCAGACCCGCGCTGCCGTAAGCCACGTAGGCTTTGTTATCCAGAATGAAAGAAGTGAAGGCTGTGCCCGAGGCCGGCGCGACGATGTTGATCGCGCCGGATTCCGTGGGCGCCGCCGGATTGGAGACATTGATGGCGCGCAGGCCGGCGGTGCGGTCGGCAACAAAGATGTGGCCGGTGGGCGAGCCACTGATCGTGATCGCGCCAAAATACACCGAAGCGGCGCGGCCGGGTGTGTTGTACAACGATACCTGGGTGGGCGCCGCGATGTTGGAAACGTCGATGATGCGCATGCCCGAATCGCCGTTGGCAATGTAGCCGTAATTGCCGTCGAACACGATGCGCGCGGTGCGAAAGCCGGTGGGCAGGGTGGTGGCGAGCGCCGGCGTGGCGGGGGTGGTGACGTTGACCACATCCAGCCCGAGGTTGAAGTCACAAACGTAGAGATGGCCGGCGCGGACGTTGGCGTATTGATGATAGCCATCGGTGCGCGCGCGGTATTGCCCGGTCACCACCGGCGCCGCGGGATTGGAGATGTTGACAATGTGACTGCGCGAACCGGCGGCAATGTAAGCGTAGGGCGCGGAAATCACCACACTCTCGCAATACTCCAGCGTGTCGATACCGGCCACAAACGCCGGGTTGGCCGGATTGCTAATGTTGTAGATCTGCAGGCCGCGGCCGCCGGCGGCAACATAGGCATTCACGCCGCTGGTGGCCAGGCCTTCGCACGTGCTGCCGATGTTGACGGTCGATACCAGGCTGGGCGCTGTGGGATTCTGCACATTGATCAGCCAGAGATTGGGCCCGCCGACCACGACGAGATGCTGTACGCTGTTGATCGAAGTGCGCACGATGTCTTCGATGATATTCGGCAGATTGACGCTGGCAACTTTGAGCGGATTGGCCGGATCGGAGAAACTCGCGATTTGCAGCTTGTTGCCGACGGCATAGTACACCAACGAACCGGCGGCAAACACCGCCTTCGATTCACCTTCACCTTTACCGAAGTTGCCGGCCGCCGTGACGTTCAGCGCGTCCTGGCCGGGCGCACGGCCGGCGGTGAGGAGCAGCAGGCTCAGCAGCGCCAGGCAAACCACTGATGACAAGCGATGCATGTTCGACCTCCTTAGGCTTGAGAGGACTCGGGAAACGACAGTTGATTGTTGTGCTGCAGAAATGTTTGAATCGCATATCGTGCCGGCGCGGAATCCATCCTTCATCGTGCAACTGCCGCCCACCATCGCCTCGCCCGATTGGGGCTTCCCAGTGGTCTTGATGGTCAAATCCGTTCGGTAGCCACCGACGGCCACGACTTTGCCGGACATGCTAGCGACTCTTGCTCAATAGCCAGTCATACAATTGCGGATTGCTGTAGGTCCGGTTCCAGGCATCATGGCCGGTGTTGGGATAGATCGTAAAGGTCACCTCACCGCCGCAGGCGCGCAAACGATTCACCAGGGCGAGCCCGGCAGCGAGCGGCACCACCGTATCGCGCTCGCCGTGAAAGGCCCACACCGGAATTTCCGCCATGGCGCAGACGTTCCATCCTTCTTCGCCGCGGCTGGCAATGGGCGCGAGCGCGGCGAACAGATTGGGATAGCGGATGCCCAAATCCCAGGCGCCGATGCCGCCCATGCTGTAGCCGGTGAGATAGACGCGGCGGCGATCCACCGGATAGAGCGTGAGCGCTTTGTCGATCAATTTTTTGACCAAAGTGTCAGTGCGGTCATAATACCACTCCGTGCGAGCCGGGCATTGCGGCGAGATGACATAGAAGGGAAAACTGTTGTTGCCGTCCAGCAGGCGCGGCAAGCCGTCGGCTTTCAAGCGCTGCAAATCACTGCCGCGTTCGCCGATGCCGTGCAGCGAGATGAGCAACGGAAATTTGCCCTCGCGCAGCGCGCGGGTATCCAGCGCGCGAAACAGGAGATAGTTGAGCGAACCCGCGTCATAAACTTGCTCTTGCAGAATGGGCGGCGGTGGCGGTTCCTGATCTGCCACGAAAACCAGCGCGGCGGCGCTGCCGGGCGTGTCGATCCAACCCAAGGGCAGCGGCGTCGCGGGTTGCGAGATGTCGAAAATGCGGATGCCCTCTTCCTCATTGGCGACATAAGCCAGGTTTTCGGCGAAGACCACTCGTGCCACCCGCGGTCCGGTGGCGGCGGCCGCGACGAATTGCGGCCGCGCCGGATCTGCCACGTTGAAAATTTGCAGACCCAAATGGTCATCGCAGACATAAGCATGGCCGTGATGCAGGCCCACATAGCGCTGGTACGCGCCCGCTGCCGCCGTGATCTTGCCCAGCCAAACCGGCCGTGCCGGCTGCGCCGTGTCCAACAGGTGCGAACGAGTGCCGGCCGCCACGGCCACGACGTCACCGGCGAGCGCAACACTCGCGCAATAGGCCAGAGAGTCAACGCTGGCCAGCAGGGCCGGAACCGCGGCATCGAAAATCTTGTAACCTGCTTCACCGGCAGCCACGTGCACGATCGTGCCGCGGCTGGTCACCCCGCTACCGTTGCCGCCGAGTGGGAGGGCGGCAGCAAGTTGGGGAGCAAAGGGATTATCAACATCGATCAAGAACAGCCGCGGCCCGCCCACCACTGCCAGGTGCTGCCGTCCGTCGATCTCGACGCCGGTTAAATCCGCCACCTTCTCAGAAAGCGCAAGGTGGGCCATCACGGCGGGATTCTGGGGATCGGCGAAGCTGGCGATCCGCACTTGCGCGCCCACGCCGAAATACACCAGCGTGCCGGCGGCAAAAACAGCCTGCGCCTCGCCCTCTCCCTGACCAAAATTTCCCAAGCGACTGGTGTGTGCCGATTGCGCGTGCACCGATGTGGCCGAGAGCAGCAGGCAAAAGGCGAGGCGCGCCGGCGCACGGCATGGAAGCGGGGAGCGCTTGGCGGTGTGTGCAGCAGTGTGGGGAAAAGGTGTAGTCATGCCGGCAGTCCGATCGTGGGGCGCGTCGCATGCCGAGCCGCGGGTTTTCATCGGGAGCGCCCAGGCAGTTCGTTTCTCACGGTCTGCTTGAAAGCAGGAGGCAGAGGCGCAGGGGTGCGACAATGCGGCCGTTTGGTTTAGAATGCCATGCCAAAGGAGAACATGTGCACCTGTGAGAGCGCGCCGAAATCGACAAAGGCATAGTTGGCGCTGCCGGAGAGATTGGAGAAGGCATAGTGCAGACCCGCGCCCAGGGTCAAGCCCTGCTCGTCGTAATTGAAGCGATAGCCGCCCCGCACCGCGAGCTTGCCCTCGTAGTTGTATTCCGCGCCGAGATGCAATTTCTCCGGGCCGTCATTGGGATGATCGCCGTCGAGCGCCACGGTGAGAGCATGCCGGCCGGCGTTGCGGTTGAAGAAATCCATCGCCACGCCGACGCGAAAATCAAGCGGCATGCGGATGTCATCAGGCTCGGCCTGATACTGCTCGCTCCAGCCGGTCAAATGCGAATCCGGCCCGAAGTTGCGCGCGCTCATGGCCAGGCACAGGCTTTTGAAACCGGTGTAGTAAATCGTGCCGAAATCCAGCGACCAGTTGGTCATGTTCAATTCGGCGATTTCCTGGTGCAACCAGCGCACGCTGCCGCCGAGCGTCAGCTTGTCGGTAATGCGGCGGCCATAGCTCAGGCCGAGTGCCAAATCGCGCGCCGAGAAAAAGCTGCCTGTCACCACCGCTTCGGTGCGGTTCTCACCGGGAATGAGGCTGTTCACGGTTTCGGGAATATCGCCGTAGTCGAGCGTGACAAAACTCAAAGCGAACACGCCGATGCCCTCCCAATTCGCCGCCAGGGCCGCGGACTGGTGATTGATGTCGGCGATCCAGCGGACGGTGTTGAGCTGCAGATCGTATTTTGCCACGTGCGCCAGCGCCGCGGGATTGCCGAGCACGGCATTGGCGTCGCCGCGGGAAATGGCGGTGAATGCGCCGCCCATGGCTGCCTGCCGCGGGTCGCTGTTGATCTTCAAAAACTGCCAGCCCGACTGCCCCACGCGCTCGATGTCGTTCGGGGCAATGCCGACTTGACTCCAGCCCGGCGCTGCGGCCAGCAGGCACCACCACGCCAACAGCGCACCAGCTTTGCTTGCGGTTTTCATGCTGATTTCTCCAGACCAATGGGCGCCGCGCCCGTTTGATCGGCGACCCGTTTCACTTCGCGTGCAGCGCCGCGTCATTTCACAATGGCGAACTTGCCAACATACGACTGCCCCTCCTGGCCGGCCACCTGCGATTCCACTTGAAAAATGTAGATGCCGGGCGCGATGCCCAGCATCCAGCGATTGAGCTGATAATCGAGCTGTTTGATGCTGCCCCAGGAAGTTGAGCCGCTGCCGTCGTCGTGCGTGATCGACTGCACCAGATCGCCGGTGAGGGTGTAGATTTTGATCGTGCACTTGGCAGGCAGCCCGATGAACTCCATGCGGAAGCGCTCGCCTTGGCCCAGCAACCCGCTGTGCTGGCGAAAAGGATTGGGCACGACGTAGACGTTCTTGGGAAATGCGGCATTCGGGCCGCGGAAGGGATAAACCGGAAAGCGATTGTTGTTGACCTTGCCGCTTTCATGGCCCTCAGTGTCGTAGGAGGTGACGCAGTAGTAGTTGCCCACGCCGAAGGGCAGATTGGCATCGACGTATCGCACGTAACCGTCGACGATCGGCGCCGCCTCTTGGGGAAGGTCGGCGATCAGCGTCCACGGCCCGATGGTGAAGTAGGTGGAGCGATAAACGCGATAACCGGCGAAGTCATTCATGCCGGTGAGCGGATCGCGGTAGGTGGCGGGAAGCGCCGGCCATTCGATGGCAACTTCGCCGGGGCCCGCGGTCAGGCGCAGACTGTTCTCGCCGTTGGTGGGCGTCATGGGCGGATGAAATGCGGGCAGGTAGAAATTGCGATGCAGTTCGCGCGCCGCGGCGATATTGGCGCGTAACGAGTCGAGCGAGGCAGTGGCAAGGCGGTCGATGTTCGCGACGCCGCCCTGCACGATCAGCGCGCGATCCATTTCGCCCATGACTTCCGCGAACACGAGCTGGAGCGAGCCGAACGGCGGCAACTCCAGCGGGCCGACGCTGAGCAGGAATTCCGGCCGGCGTTCGTATTTGCTGCCGCCCTCGCCGCCGCCAGCGCGCGCTGCATCCCAGGACAGGCGCGGCTGCTGATGGGTCATGACTTCCTTGACGCGCGCGGCATTATCGACTTCCTGAATGAACATGATGTCTTCGCGCGCCGCGCCCTCGGTCACGCCCTGCCCGGTGTGCTCGAGAATGTTCTGATGAACCGGCGCGCCGGCGGAGTCCAGCACGATGGCGGTGAAGAAGCCCGCGGCGTCGAGCTCGGTTTCGCGCGTGCCCGGCGCGCGAATGTCGCGCGAGTCCGCAATGTCGCCCCGTTGCGGTCCGACGCCGAAAGTCCACAACACCGGCGTTTCGTCCTGGAAGTTGAAGCTCTGGTGGTCGTAGAAATAAAACGTATTGTTCGCGCCGTCCCAGCCGTATTTCTCATCGCCGCGGGTGCCGGAGCGCTGCGTTACGCGCACGCCGTAGCGCATGCCGAAATACAAATCGTTCACCGCGGCAAACTCGGTGTTGGTGAGGGTGACGAGATGAATGATGAAGTCATCATACTTGGGGTAACTCCACACCATGCTGCGCCGGGAAATGTCGACCTCCAGGCCATTGACGTGGTGGCCGCCGGTGACGCTTTCCTCGCCCCACGTGCTCAAATCGGCGAGATTGTAGTTCTGCAGCAGGGTCGTCTCTTCGATGGGAAAAACATTCTCGCCGGAGGGAAAGAAGCGGGAGTTGAGCGTGTAGGAATATGCCCGGCCGCTGCGCACGCCATAGATGGCATAGCCCGCCGCTTCGGCGTAGTTGAGCGCATCGTTGATGTTGGTGCCCTTCGAATAGCCGGGATAATCCAGCGTGTGAAAACCGTTTTCGGTTTCGGTGGGGTCGCCGTACTGCAGGGAATTCCACACCGTGGCCCACAGCTTCCCGCGCGTCAGCGTCTGCTTGCCCCAAGTTACCTGTGCCGGCGCATTACCCGCAGCCAGCAACAGCAGACAGAAAACCAGCAACATCCGGCAGGCAATCGGCTTGCTTGACGCAACGAACCAACGGACGGAACAGGTCATGTTGTCTCTCCACGCGATTTCGCCCGAGCCGCGGCGAAAATGCAAACGTTTGCGCAATTTCAACAAAGAACAGCGGCCCCCCGGCTTGCAATAAGCTACGCCAGATTTCAGACAAGTTGAGTGCTGAAGCCCGCGGGCAGCAATAAGCCCGGTTTGCACACTGTTGTCTCACACGATTTATCCACCACCACTGTCATCCAGTAAGGATCTTGTGAAGACTTGGGTACACTGCCGTGCCATTCACCTCAAAAGCTCACCGCCAAGACGCGCAGAACCCGGAGAAGGACTTTCTTGATTTCAAAACCCTGCGCTCTCCGCGACTCTGCGGTTAATATATTTACTTCGTGGTTAAGAATCTTTCAGAACGTTATTCTGACTTTGCGCGTCTTATCGCTTCGCCATGAGCTGCGTAGCGCCGCGCCTGCCCTCAAAATTCAAACCGCAACTGCATGTACATCTGCCGCGGCGGCACTTCGTAGGAATACCACTCCCACTCGTCATCCTCGCCGGAAAACCAATTCTTGGGCAGGCGTTCGCGTTCCGGCAAATTGGGATTCTGATGCCAGCGCACCAGGTCATCACCGTAGAGCAGGCGCAGGAACTTCGCATCGAACAGGTTGCGGACTTCCAGGCTGAGCTCGGCGCGCAGCCCGGCCCAGCGCACGCCCTTGCTGGCCTTCAGGTTGGTTTGATAATAACTGAACCAGCGCCGGTTGTTGGGCTTGGTGGAGAGATCACCCGGCGCATGATAGGTGTAAGGCTCGCCGCTGCGCCACCAGAAGTAAAGGTTGAGGTTGAAATCGCTCAACGGCCGGAGGCCGGCAAGTCGCGGCCCGCGCCCCGGCTCGACATACAGATTTGCCCATGCCTTGACGCGATGGAAGCTGCTCCAGTAGCCTTCGCTTTGCCGCAAGCCCTTGGGCACGTTCACTCGCGGGGAGCCCGGCTCATACAACTGGCGATACCCCACTTCCCCGCTGAAGGACCAGTAAATATCGTGGCTGGCGCCGAGATTGAACGGCCCGCGCCAGCGCGTATCGAGCTTGGTCTCGATGCCGCGCACGTCGGAGTAACCCGAGTTGCTGATCATCAGCGCCTTGGTGGTGCTGTACTGCGCGGCATACACGCCGGTGATTACCGTGGCTTCGCGGCTGGCATCCTTGTAGTAACCGGTGAGATCGAGCTTGAGGCGATCAGCGATGTTGTAGTCGACGCCCAACTCGTATTGAATCGTGCGTTCGAAGCCCATATCGGCATTGCCATACCAGCCCTGCCATTCTTCCATGTAGGTGATCTGATCGGCGTAGGGATCGAACACGGTGTTCATATCTTCCGTGTAATTGACGAAGGGAAAGCCGAACATCTTGGTCCACGACGGCCGCTGATAGAAGTGGCCGTAGACGAAATGCAGAACCGATTGCTCGCTGATGGGATGCGAGATGCCCAGCCGCGGTGCCAGCGCGAGCTGCAGCTTGGTGCGCTCGCGTTCGGGATTGCCGGGGTAGCCCAGTGGTTTGCCCGGGTCATGGCCGGGTGTGGTGGGCTGCATCGCCAGCGGGTCGTAGCGGTTTTTCGGTGCCGAGCGGTTCTGGTGAAAGAAATCCAGGCGCAAACCGGCATTCACCACCAGGCCGGGAAACTCCATCTTGTCCTGCGCATAGAAATTGCCTTCATAAGGCTTGCCGTCGAAAAGGTTCAGGAGATTCCAGCGATTGCCGCCTTCGTAGACGCCCATGAAATGGCGATAGCTGAAATCGTAGCGCCGGAAGCCCAGCCCGGTTTTCAACTGATGGTGCGCAGTGAGCTGGTTGGTGTAGTCGGCCTTGAGCTGGATGATCTCGCTGCGATTGTTGGTGAAGGTGTGAAAATAGCCCTGGTCGAGAAAGCGGTTGATCATCTTCTGCTGGTCATCGCGCCGTGCCCACAGGCTGTCGGGAATGACATGGTCGCGATCGGAGCGATCCATCTTGTCGCGCAGGTAGCTGAGATTGATCTCATAAAACGACTTGGGATTGAGGGCGTGGGTCACCCGGGCATACACCTGCGACCAGCGCCGCAGCTCGGGCCATTGCCGGTAGATCGCGCCCTCGGGATTGTATTTGGCGCGCGCGTATTGCTCATCGATGCGCATGGGCGCCAGCCAGGCCGATTCCTGCGCCGACTCGATGGTATTGAAATTCACCGCGGGATAGTCCGCGCTCTCATAGCCGCCGTGGAAGCCGCCCAGCCGCAGCTTGAACGCAGGCGAGAAGCGGTAGTTCAAATAGCCCTGAAAATTGAATTCGGGATTGTACGCCAGCGGCTGCGGAAAAATGCCGACCGCTTTCTTGTAGCGGCCGGAGGCGAGAAAGCTCAGTTCGTCCGTCAGCGAACCCAGCAGCGTGGCCTCGATCTCGGGCTCGGCGCGCTCGGTATATTTCGCCAGCGTGCGGTTCGGGGTGATGGCGCTGCGCCACGCCGCCAGCAGCGAATCAGGATTCTGCCCGAAAAACGGCCCGCTGTTCGGATCCTGCGACTGCTGCGTCCAGTAATTGCGATCGAAGAATTTGTAGTCGTAGTTTTCTTGGCTGTAGAAATTACGGCCGAAGTGATACTTGCCCGCCGGCCGCAGCCGCGTGATCACTGTGCCGTGCAGTCCCGCACTGGCCTCTTTGGTGACGATGTTGATGACGGCGGAGCGACCCTCGCCGTATTCCGCATTGTAACCGCCGGTGAGCAGCGAAATTTGCTCGATGGTGGAGGTGTTGAAGCCGGTGTAATTGTCGGAGAGCAGGCCGCTGTTTACGCTGAGATTGTCGAGCATGTAGACGGCCTGCACGATCGAACTGCCGCGAATGAAGGTTTGTGTCTGGCCGCGCGTCCACGCCAGCGAGGGCGGTGAAGTGATGATGCCGGTTTGCGTTTCGATCGCTTCTTTGACCGTGCGCACCCAGGATCTTTCCATCTCGCGCACCGTGACGATTTGCTCGCTGGCGGTGAGATCCGGCTCGATCACCGGCCGGTCGGCGGTGACCGTGATCATCTCGCCTTCCAGCAGCGCGGCGGTCAGTGCGGCCTGCAACTGCGTGGTGCGGTCGGCATGCACGATCACTTCAGTCTGCGTCAGTTTCTCATAGCCGATGTAGGAGAAAGTGACGGCATGGCTGCCGGAGGGCACATTCAAGATGAAAAACTCGCCCCTGGCGTCGGTGGCCGCCCCGAGCGTCGTGCCGTCAACCAGCACGCTGACGCCGATGAGCGGCTCTCTGGTTTGACGGTCGATGACCTTGCCGGCGATCTTGCCGGTGGTGCCGGCGGGCAGATCGCTAAACCAGAAGGCCAGACAGCACGGCAGCAGCAAGAACAGCCGGAGCAGTGTACTTTGCTTCATCAGAGACTCCTTGCGAATGAGCGGAAGCGCAGGTCTCAGGAGGCTTGCCGCACGACGGCAAGCGCAGTGCGGCGCATCACCGAATCGCGCACGATCAAGCGCGGCTCCAACAGAATACGGCGCCGTTCCGCCTCGGGCTGGCGCAATCGGCGAAACAGCAGTCTGACTGCCATCTCCCCCATCTTTTCAACGGGCTGCGCCACGGTGGTCAGCGCCGGAGAGAGGTAGGTCGCAAAGCTGGGATCATCAAAGGTGATGAGTGACATGTTCTGCGGCACCTGGCAGCGATCTTCCTTCAGCGCCTCCAGGGCGCCCATCGCAATCAGGTCGCCGGCAGTGAAAATCGCGGTGGGCGGATCCTGCAGCTTGAGCAACAGCTTGGTTTCCAAGTAGCCGTTGTAATTGCGGAAGTCGTCACCCACGATTAGGCGTTCGTCAACCGGCAGGCCGGCGTCGCGCAGCGCCTGGCGATAGCCTTGCAAGCGGCCCGCGTTGACGTAGGTGCCGGGCAGACCCTGGATGAAGGCAATCTGGCGGTGACCCTCGCGAATCAGATATTCAGTGGCCAAATAGGCGCCGCGGAGGTTGTCCACGCTCACCGCATCCACGGCCAGCCCGGGAAAGCAACGATCGACCATCACCCAGGCCGTGCCCGCCGCTTCGATCTGTTCGAAATGTTGCGTCTCCTGGCCCACCGGCGCGATGATCAGGCCGTCGACTTTTTTTTCGATCAGCACTTTGGTGGATTCCGCTTCGATGATGGTGTTCTCATCGGCATCATACACGAAAATGCTGTAACCCGACTTGCGCAGTTCGCCGGCGATGCTTTTGACCAACGTGGCAAAAAAGGGATTGGCGAGATCGGGCACGATCACGCCGATTTCGTGCGTCTGCTGCAACCGCAGGCCGCGCGCGAGCTTGTTGGGCCGATAGCCGAGTTCCTTGGCGGCTTTCTGCACCAATTCCTTGGTGTGCGCGCTGATCTTGTACTTGTTGGAATGGTCATGCAAGACGCGCGAAACGGTGGACACGGAAAAGCCGGTCTTCTCAGCGATCTCAAGCAGTCGCGTAGACATTGCGATTTGCCTTTCCTGCTGCGGGCAACTGGCACCATGCCGCGGGCGCCAGTTGGCGGAACGGCATGGTGGAAAGTGCGGCTGCCCGACCACACCCTCACCAATGCTTTTGGAAGCCTCAGCCCGACGCACGAGGCTTCCGGTTCAACTCACCCAACGCGGAAATCCCAGAGAATGAGCCACCGGGCTGCCGGATTTTGCAAACGTTTGCACGCAAAGCCGCAGTCGATCCGAGAGCGGCTGAAATCCGCAACCCTCCGGGCAGCCACGCACCTGTCAGATTTGGAATCCCACGAAGCCACACAAGGTCAATACCGGAACCGCAGAGCAGCGGAAAAAGTTGAAAAAGGCTTTTCTGATGTTACAGCGCTGCGCTCTCTGCCTCTCTGCGGTTCAAGTATCTGCTTTGTAGTCAACGATTTTTCAGAATTCCAATCTGAGCACGTTCAACATTCGAGGACGGGTGCTGCGGTTCAGATCGAAATGCAAGGGTGATTTGTGCAAACGATTGCGGCAAACCATACTATTCTGCAATGAGATTGTCAAGCGATTTTTCTGGCCTCGCCGCGCCCGCCTTTGCACGCCGCGCCGGCGGATCTTTTGGAAATTCCCGCCGGCGACGTTGAGGCCATTCGCCGCAAACCAAGGATTCCAGCTTGACTATGTCGCGGCGTTTTGGCAATATCCCAATGCTGATTCGTGGGACAAGACGAGACCTGAGCCTGCGCCTCGGCGCTCGAGCCGGAGCCCAGCGTCCGTCCGGGGCTGAGGGCCAAGCGCTGCTCAAAGTAAGGAAAGATTCTTCAGGACGAGGCATAATGCGGTTGCCTGTGGCAACCTCGACCTCAGAGGCGCAGAGGGCGAAGAGAAGCAATTGTTCGCCTCCGACCTTTCGGCTCTCTATGCACAACATGTCACTGGACTGTCACTGCGCGACGTCAGCATCAAATGGGGGAATGTCACCGCAGCGTGCTTCCAATACGGCGTTCACCTCAAGAACTTCGAGACAGTGGAATTGACAAATGTTTCTGCCGCCTCGTCGCCTGCGAATCGGGATTTGCCCGCCCTCTTCTTCGAAAAGGGTACTGACTTAAGGGCAAATCTTGAATCGCAGCTTTACCGAACCAAGCAGGTGACGAAACGACTCTAAAAGCAAAGCAGAGGAACCGAAAAACCGGATTCTTGGAAGGGAAGGAAGATTCAATCGATGAAGAAAACTGCTGGAGCGGCATCTGCGCTGCTGTTTGGTGAGAGCGGGAGGCCAGGGCCGTTAGCGCGGGGAGCGCCGTGCGGCACGACGCCAGCTTGATTGGGATGTGCCACAATCGCAAGCAGTTGACTGCCGCGTCCAAAGTCGGATCTACCTATGGCAACCACTCTCTACGGAAATCGAATTCTCATTTCACTGGCCCTCCTGATGATGGCAGCGTCTCCGACCGCAGCGCAGGGACTTGCCGCTGGCCAACGCCTCCGGGTCACCGCTCCGCAACTCGCGCTGCAACGCCAGGTGGGGCAACTGCAGTGGCTCGACGGAGACACGCTCATCCTGGCCACTGACGTTCAGCGCTGGGTTGTGCCGCGTGGATTGCTGACACAACTCGAATCGTCCCGTGGCCGTCGTGGCCACCCCATGTTGGGGCTTGCCGTCGGCGCGGCCGTGGGTTTTGGAGTCGGCGCGATACTTTTCCCGCCCAGCTCTACCGCCTGCACCGGTTCCGGGAACTACGCGGAGAACTGTCGCTTATATCGGGCAGGCATTGTTCTCGGGGGCCTGGGTCTGGGAGCCCTCGCTGGGGCACTCTTTCGCACCGAGCGGTGGGTGTCGCTTCCTGTTGAGTCCGTCCGGTTCAGTCCAGCGCCGCACCGTTCGCCACCATAATCTCGACGCCGCCCACCTGCTGAAGAGAGCAACGCGATCGTCAAGCAGGTTCCCATCCGGTGAACTCAGCTTGAAACCGGAAGCAGGAAGAAGTAATCATGCGGATTACCTCTTCAAACACAGAATAAAATTCTGAAAGTTCTTTGTCATTTTAAGCGGCCTGTTTGAGGCCCTAGTCGACACACAATGCTTCAAGATTGATCTGAATATTGCGATAGAGGTGATCGCGATGATCAAGTTTGGGCTTGGGGCCACGCTTCTTGTCGAGGTGAGCTAAGGCTAAGACAGGTTCAAGAATCTCGTCACGGAACACGATTAGCCCAACGGCTGTTTTCAAGCCCTCGCTGGTAAAACGATAGCGTTGCCGTCCGGTGATCTTTTCGAGGATGGTTTTGGCTTTGAGTTTGCGCAGATCATAGCTTACCTGTGATTTCGTGTAATCCTGGCTCTGCAAGCGTTGCCGCACCTGTGCATAAAGCTCAGCGGCGGTAAAGCCATCCGGTCGTTTCGCAAGCGCCACGGCGGTTCTCAGCACCGTCATCACGCG
>JAKLJX010000042.1 GCA_023150945.1 bacterium
AGATACGTTTGTGCCAGTTCGTGCTTGCGGGTGCCACGTTCGGGATAGAGAATCTGAACCTGATTCGCTTTCGCAAAGGCTCGGGTGCGTCGCCCAAACCGGCAGGCAAAGCGCATGAGTTGGTTTTTATCCAAGGGTTGATTGGGATGTAGTCGCCGAAACCAGGTTAACAAGCCGCCGCAAGTATGAAGCATGGTGAAATAAGCACCGATCACAATACGATCAAAAGAGCAATAGACGCCGTCCAAAAGATCTCGATATTCTTTCACGAAATGATCCATGTGGCACCTGCGCGTGTTTGATTCAGAACCATGATCACAGGCACAACATGTCAAGAAAAATACAAACAGGCAATCGGCAAAGAGAGGCAACGGATCATTTTGCCCCTAATCATCTTGCCATTCGTGCTTTTATCGGCAATACTTGTCTGGGCATGGCGTATGAAAATGTCCAAAACATCCGTTGGGTTGTCTCTATCCGTTGGCCAAAATCGCAGCCGCCGCGAAGCGGCTTCAGTTGGCGGCTGCGCCGCCAACCTGGCGTAGGTCATTAGATATCAACGATACCTATACTGTAAAGATATGTGGCAATGAAAAATTGGGAACCGTTCATTACAGTTCGTGCCGTACAGCCAGTCATTGCTGCTCTCGAAACGCTTGGCTACAAAGTTGACGATCTTCTCAAGGAAACAAGAGTTTCACGCTCGGTGCTTCAGGATGCCGATGGACAGGTACCGCACAGTGCCATGATGAAATTATGGGATCACGCCTGCGTTGTCAGCGGCGATGACGATCTTGGCATTCACCTTGCCGAAGCAGCGCCTATCCGGTCGTTCGAAGTTCATTCGTATGCGCTACTCTCCAGTCCCACGCTGCGTGACGCCTTTCGCCGTGCCTGCGGCTACCAACGCCTGATTCACGAGGCCACTAACCTGACGTTCGAAGAAGGCCACATCGAAGGCGTACTGCAACATGCCTTGCCCGGCGGACGCCCAGTGCCGCGCCATCCCGCCGAGTTTCTTGCAACCTTGTGGATTCGGTTCGGACGCCTGGTCACCGGCAATGACTGGGCGCCACGCCTCGTCTGCTTTGCTCACGAGACGCCAAAGAACACCGGCGAACATACGCGTGTGTTTCGCGCACCGTTGCGGTTTTCAAGCGGGCGCACGGCAATGCACGTCCCCAACGAGATTCTGGACACGCCCAACCCGCGTGCAGACGAGAATTTGCTGGACCTACTCGACCGCTACGCTGACGGACTTCTCAAGAAACTCCCGCGACAAGCGAGCCTTGCCGAGCGGGTGCGCGTGTGGCTTAGCGAGCAACTCAGCGGCGGTACGCCATCGGTTGCCTCGGCGGCGCGGGCACTTCACATGAGTGCGCGAACTTTGCATCGCGGCCTGCAGAATGAAGGAACAAGCTTTCGGGAGCTTCTTGATCAACTGCGACACGAACTTGCGGTAGCTCTGCTGGCCGACCAACGTTGCAGCGTTGCCGAAGCCGGCTTCCTTCTTGGCTTTGCCGAGCTCAGCTCGTTTTCGAGGGCATTCAAGCGCTGGACAGGGAAAGCGCCTGCGGAGTTTCGGGCAGAAGCGCTTGTTTCTTCAACCCGTAATACAATCCACGATGGCCACGAATAAATACAGTCCTGGCAGAAATCGACAAGAGATTTGGCATAAGGGGACAAATCCCTGAGAATATTTTGGCGTATCTTCCTTACGAACGTGCGGCGAGCTTTAATTCCCCCTAAATCAAAGACCACCGCTCGTCCGAATCAGCTAAGAAGTTAAGAAGTAAGGAGGATCGTCATGATCGATCAATGGATTAGCCAAAACGCCAATGATCTTCAGGTGGCGTTGTTTTTCACATTGTTCTTTCTCTTCAGTCTGGCCGAGGTTTTTGAGCCAAAGCGTCCTGGACCCATGCATAGAAAAGAGCGCTGGCTCACCAACCTTCTCATGACAGCGCTCAACATAACCGTCATGGGGTTGCTGCCGGTCACATTTTTCGGAATGGCGGTTTGGGCTGACAAGCAAGGCTACGGGCTGTTCAATTACTTCACGCTGCCTGTTGGCGTACTGGTAATCGGTACTTTACTTGCCCGCGGCTTCATCTCATTCTTTACGCATTATTTGATGCACAGAGTGCCGCTGTTCTGGCGTTTGCATCGGGTGCATCATCTTGACACCGAAATGGACGTCTCGACAACCGTGCGGTTTCACCCCTTTGAGTTTCTGGCGGCTCTGCTCCCCGGCGTTCCGCTGGTGGTCGCATTTGGCCTGTCGCCATGGGTACTGCTGCTTTATGAAGTTTTTGATGCCGTCGTTACCTTGTTTTCTCATGCGAACATTCGATTGCCTGGTTCCATTGAACGTGTGCTGCGCTATATCATCGTCACGCCAGACCTGCACCGAGTCCACCACTCCTCATGGCAACCGGAAACGGATAGCAATTTCAGTGCTGTCTTTCCCATTTGGGATATCGTCTTCGGTACGTTCCGCACCGAAACCCGCGCGCCACAGGAAAGCATGGAATTGGGACTCGAAGCGGTACGCGACAAACGTGCAAATCGACTCTGGTGGTTACTTAGCTCTCCATTCTTTGGACAACTGAACTCGAACACTGAGGAATCTATGTCAAGTCATCAGGATGACGGGCTGCGGAAAGGAGCGCAACGATGGAAATGACACGATTGGAAAAGCGTTTAGTGAATCGGGAAGGTAAGGCACGAGTTAATATCGAATTGCTCCGGCAACGTCTTGACAGCCTTGATTCCGACACAATCCAAAACGTTCTCGATCTCGGTTGTGGGGTCGGATATGTTTCAGCCTATCTTTCCAGGGAATACAAGATGAATGTCATTGGAACTGATTTCGATCCTGACCAAATTGAAAGCGCTCGACGCCTTCATGGTGAGAGCGAGTTGCTGCATTATCTAACTCAGGATGCATCACATCTCAAATTTGAGCAAAGCAGTTTTGATCTCGTGATTTCTCAACACGTCTTCCATCATATTGCAGCATGGAAACAGGTTGTCCGGGAGATAGCCACAGTGCTTCGAGATGGCGGATACCTGATCTGGCTTGACCTTGCCTTACCTGGACCCGTCAAGAGTCTTTTGCGGCCATGGCGCAAGATTTATGGGCTCTACACGCTCGGAGAAATTCGAACTGAAATGCAGAATTGTGGTTTGAATCAGTTGTTCTACGAGAAGCTTTTTCGCTGGCTATTCGTGCATCACCATTTGGTGCTGCAAAAGGCAAAATAAAAGTTCGCCGTTGCCGGCAAGGGCTGTGCGATGATTTCAAAGCCGTGCTGGTATCGGCGTGTGCTTATATCGCGAAGTTAGCGCATGAGCCCTTTCGGCAACTGGAACTTACGCGCCAAAAAGTCAATGACTCCTCATGCAAACAGGATAAAAACATTTTTGATGTTTATTATACAAAGAAGAACGTATGAGAAGAACTGATATTGCGTTAAAATTTCTAAGCGTTTCTTACGAAAATTGGGATGCAGAGGATTTAAGAGATTTGCTATCCAGTGACCTGGAATTCATCGGTCCCTTCTATAGCTGTCGGGGGGCACCCAAAAGCGGCCACTGATGGGCACTTCAAAACCGGCCATTGTCAGAGCGAATTTGGATAACGAATTTTATTTTCCTCGCTCATCAAGGAGGAAGACTCATGAGTCATGTTCTGAAAATGACAAACCAACTGATCATCAAGAAATTGCTGGAGCTTGGGTGGTCGTACCGTCGCATCGAAATCGAAACCGGCATTCGGCGTGAAACCATCTCCAAGTACGATCCCCGGCATCCCCGGTATCAACCTTCTGCGGTGGACGGGAACACACTGCCCGCCGACCCCATTCAAAACCGGCCAAACTGCCCACCGACTCCCAGTAACCCCGAAGACCCACTTCTTGAGCTTGCGGCCGCGAGTCCCCTCGCCCTGCCAAGCCCTCGTTCTCACAGCGGGGCTGCGCCTTTCAACGACTTCATTCGACAAAAGCTGAGCGTGGGTCTGACGGCGCAGCGCATCTATCAAGACTTGGTCAGTGACCATGGCTTCACGCACGGCTATGACTGTGTGAAGCGCTATGTCCGCCAACTCAAGCGCAAGCAGCCGAAAGTGGGCTCTTTGCTTTTGGAAGAAGTCATTTATTCCCCCACCCAACCTGACCCTGTCACAATAGCTCAAGACGAATTTGCGCGATTCACATGTGCTTGCCTAGCGCCAAATCGCTGTTGATGCTTTTGCCAGTTCCAGCATGGACTTGAGCTGCTCCGGCTTGTTGAAGGCTTTGGTCGTGGTCGTCGGCTCGCCGCCGAGATCAATGATGACATCAGTGCGAAACGCGGCGTGCCCAAGCTCATCCTGGGCTTCGTGTTGAAAGAGTTCGCGCAGCACGGCCCCGAGCAGACCAAACGATTTTCCGGCTTGATACGTGTACCGGATGATCGTCCCCCATTCGGCGGCCAGATCTTCGTTGAGCGCGCTTGCCAAATTCCGCTAGGACAGGACTATCTCCCTTTTCCGTTGGACGCTTTTGAGCGCCTCGCATTCCTTCCCTATTCCACTTCAGCAGACTGATTTGCGCGACCCGCGCAATACACGAAAGACGTCCAAGAGCATTTCACGATCTTCGCGTGTCTCCCGGGCAAGATTCAACTGTGCCGAAGCAGAGCTAACCCTCCCGCAAAAAAGCGATGATCGTCTCTCCGGCGCGCACTTTTTGTTGCATGCTCACGCTTATTTCCGCAGGCAAGGGCAGAAGAACCTCCAGCCGTGATCCGAATTTGATAATACCAAATCGCTCTCCTTGCTGCACTTCCTGCCCCTCGCGTAGAGAGCAGACCACCCGCCGCGCGAGGATTCCGGCAATTTGCTTGACCAGCACTCTTCCCAAAGCCGCCGCAATGCCGATGAGGGCTTGCTCGTTTTCCAAGGAGGCCGCGGGCAACGAGGCCACGCGAAAACGGCCGCGCTGGTACCGCCAGTATTTGACCATGCCAGTCACCGGCGCGCGATTGACGTGAACATTCCACACCGACATGAAAATGCTCACCCGCCGCGCCCGGCCGTGCAGGAACTCGTCTTCATCAACTTCGTCAATGCCGATCACTCTGCCGTCGGCAGGAGAGACAATCGCTGCGGCGCTGACTGGCGTTCGGCGTTCGGGATCACGAAAGAAGAAAACGCACAGCGCGGTGAATAGCCAAAGCCCAACACTCAAACTCCAACCAAGCCCCCCACTTTCCAGCTTCAACGAAGCGAGGGTAAAGACGAGGGCCGTAAGCGTCATCAGCAGGACGATCCTGTATCCCTCACGATGTATGAAGGTTTTCATGGGAGATGCCCGGTTAATGTATTGTTCTCTTCCTCACGGCCAGTTACTGCCATAATTCCGGCGACGGTTAGGGCAGATTCTTCCGCTGTTGCGCCGCTGATCAATGCAACTTCTCGGTTCGGTCTTTCAGCTCACCGGCCAGATACAGGTTGAGCGCCCGCTCCACTTCGGTTTCGTCGGTGACGATCATTTCGATCCCCCGGCGCCGCAAATCTTCCCAAGCGCGGCGCCCCATGCCATGACTAATCACAGTCAGGCAATCCTGCAGCCCCTCAGCTACGGTTTGGTGGGCATGCTCGTCTCCCTTGCTGTGATCATGGTGTCCCTCTCCATGAGCTCCGCCGCCGCGAAAATGCCCGGTGAACGTATTTCGGCGCATTTCTTTGTTGATGACTTTGCCGTCTGCAATTTCGTAAATGGCAAAAAAGGGGCTGCGCCCAAAATGCGCAGAGATTGTCTTGCCATCTTCGGTGGCTACTGCAATCTTCATGTTGATCATCCTTTCTTGAGGGCGTGCGGGGTCGCGTCAACACGCGCAGCGCGGACTCGAAATTCTGCATGCCCTTGTTGTCATGATTCTTCCTGCTTCTGCAGTTCTTTCAACTGTCTGCGCAGAAGGATTTTCTCAGTTGCCGAGGCGTAGTCGATGATGAGCACACCGTTGAGGTGGTCGATCTCGTGTTGGATGACGCGGGCCATCAAGTCGCTCAGCTCGTGTTGCACTTCTTTCCCTTCAGGGTCGAGGCCGCGCACAAAAATCGATTGGCTGCGAGCGATATTCACTTGAATCTCCGGCAAACTCAGGCAGCCTTCTTCCAGCCGGCCTTCTCCCGTTTTTTGCAGAATTTCCGGATTGGCCAGGGTGAGCAAGCCTGCACCGACATCGGCGATGATGATGCGTTGCAGCATGCCCACCTGCGGCGCGGCCAGGCCGATGCCGTTGTACCTGTACATGATTTCCGCCATGCCGGCCATCAAATCCCGCACCGCGCCATTGACGTCATCAAGCGGCAGGGATTTTTTTCGCAGAACTGCATCAGGATAGAGCCTGAGCCGGTACACGGACTTCACTCTCTCGCTGATCACGTCTCGTACCTCCACCACAGCGCATTGCAAGAAAATTTCCCTGCTCTCAGCTTCGACTGGCTGAGCAGATGCTTTGCTTCCTCCAATGTCAAGGCCGCTCCAACTTCTTTCTCGATGAAACCCAGTGCAGAGCGCCGCAAATCGGCAATGAAAAGAAAACCACCTGGCATGAGCACTCTTTCGATCTCATTGAGCATTTGAACAGGATCTTCGACGATATGAACCATGTTGATGTTCAGAACGGCGTCGAAAGAATGATTTGCGTATGGTATTTTTTCCACGTCGCCCATTTCAAATTTTGTGCGCCGTTCCACTTTGGCCGCTTGCGCGTTCCGATTTGCCAAACGCAACAGCGGCTCGGACAAATCGATCCCAACGATCTCGCTGTCCGGAAAACGCTGCGCCAGCACCAGAGCCGTTCCGCCAGAGCCGCAGCCGGCGTCAAGAATCCTGCCGGTTCGAAATCCGCGCGAAGAAAGTCTTTTGGCGCACTCGTGACCGAACCGCGCAGCCATTTTTTGGTGCCGCCGCGCGTAGCTGCCGGCAAATTCTTCATCACGAAATACTCTTTCGTGCGTCAAGGGGGCTCTGTTCATTCAACTTATTCTCCTACTCCTACTCCTACTCCTACTCACACTCCTACTCGCTTTGGAAATCATAAACGGCGAGTAGGAGTAGGAGTATGAGTAAGAGCAGGAGAATGAGTACGCAAGTGACCCTATCTGAGCACCGTCATCTTCCGCACTTGCGTAAAGGCCGGCGTGATGAGCTGATAGAAATAGACTCCGCTGGTCAGTTCCTCCGTTCCAACCGAAAAGCGGTAGACGCCAGCGTCCAGCCTTTCATTCGACAACAGAGCCTTCACTTCACTTCCCAGGAGGTTGTAGATCTTCAACGTGACGACCGTCGGGCTGGGCAAATGAAATTCAATCGTCGTCGCCGGATTGAAGGGATTAGGAAAATTTTGCATTAACCTGAAATCATTGGGAAGCGGATTCTGCTTCTCCTCCACGCCCACTGCCAAGCGCAGCTTGTTCAACTGTTCAGCAGTCAAGGGCCGGGCATACAGCATTTGCTGGCCATCCGCTGTTGATTTCAGAAAAACCCATTTTGTCGGGTCCGTCGTTGCGACCTTGGGATCGCCGGTATAATCGAGAAAATCAATCTGCAGCGCTTGTTGCCAGTCTGAGGTAATCGGAATAACTCCTGTGGGGCTAATGATCTTCTTCTGGGTGGTGTCCCACTTTGTCACCGTGATTTTTCCGGTTTGATCGTACTCTTGTATTGCAGCGTTGTTGTGACACTCGGCACAGGCACGCCCTTCCCTCATGACAGTATGCGGTGTGAACGGAGCAATCGCCAGAAACGTTTTACCATCATAAGATGCGGTCTGAAAGCTTGCCGGGTAAACTTTGCCGGTTCCCTCGCGATTCACCAGAAAAATAAAATCACGCTGCGGACCATAATGGCGCCGGATGCCGCCCTCGACATAACTTTCAATATGGCAGTTGTAGCAGGAAACCACTGACTTGACGTGGCACGCGGTGCATTGCACTTTCGCGAGATGCAAGGTGTGCGAAGTATTGCTCGGCAAACTGGCATGGCACTTTTCACACGTCACTTCTGTGGCGCCAGGCTCAAGCATCGAAGCATAGGCGGTTCCGTCGCCGTGCATTTCCTTCTTGGTATGGCAAGTGGTGCACTGAAACCCCTTCTGTACATGCACATCCTGATAACCGAGATTTCTTTCCGTGCCTTGGCGACTGTGGCACTTGAGACAGATTTGGTCGGCGACCGCCGTGCCCTGAACAAAATTGTGGCAATCGTTGCAACCAGGTTGATACGTGGCGGGATCGACGGCACTGCCGTTGGCATAAGTTCCGGGGTGGCATCTGTGGCATCCGAGTTGTGACATGGGAATGCCGGTCAGCAGCTCCATCCCGCCGTTGACGCTGCCATACCAGGTAAACTTGCCCTGCCGCGTGCCGTGCAAGCTCGTGGCGAAATTGCCGGGATCCTGTGCGCCAAGCAAGGACGGCAAAATCACCAGGGCAACAACACTGAGAAAAGGCGTAACTCTTCTCATACTTCCACCTCCTTGAAATGTGGTTCACATCGACATCCGATTATTGCGCCGCTCAGGTAACTTCCTGAGGTAAAACCTCACCTTCTCATATTCCGTCACGCACAGCAATCCGCGCGCAAGCAACTCTTGAACGAGGGACGCATCCACCTGGGCGCGCGCCAAGAATTCTCTCACGGCTTCCTCACGCATGGGATGCACGGCGGTGATGCTCAATAAATCCTCGGCAACATTGCCGGTTGCAGCAAACGCATTTCCCTCCGCACCGATTAAATATTCCACGCTTTTGACTTTTTTGTCGAAAACCTGATAGAACACATTGATGATTTCTTCATCGGGCGGCCGCACCCATTTTTCCGCCGGCGGTCGGATTGGAATCGAAAGATAGGCCTTGTCGGGTTTGAGTTGAGCCAGGAAATCGGCTATTTGCTCGGCGTGCTTGGGGCTGTCATTGAGGCCTTTGACCAGCATGGTTTCGGTGGTAAGCTCACCCTTGTAAATTCTCGCAAACTTTATCATTCCCTCCAAGATTGAAGACAATTGCAAAGAACGATGGGGCCGGTTGACCTGGCGCCAAACTTCTTCATTGACGGCATCCACTTTCAAAGAAACCCAATCCGCTTTCATCAAATCATTTCTAACCTCGTCCTGCCAGATCAGGGAGGCGTTGGTGATCACGGCAATTTTGAACCCGAACGCCTTGAGCAAATCGATTTCACGACCAAGATTGATGTCCAGTGCCGGCTCGCCGTCCGGCACGAACGTCAGGTAATCGATGAACTCTCCGGCTTTTCGGACCTCGGCTATTTTCTTCTTGACCTCGTCCAGTAATCCCTCCGGCCGATAAAATGCCTGTCGCGCAACCTGCATCTTCAAGGTGCAGCCCACCTGGCAATACACGCAAGAATAGCTGCAGATCTTGGGAGGAATATTGTTGATTCCCAAGCTCCGCCCCAGGCGTCGCGAGGGGATGGGACCAAAAGCCAGCATGATTTCTATTCCTTTGCCTTTCTTTTTTCTTCCCAGAGCTGATGATGTTTTGAACCCTCACGTAACATTTTGGCGCCGCATCGGGGGCAGCGCTCTTCTTGGCAGGGAACGCCCTGGCGGTGAGGTATCTTCTCTCCACATTTTGGACAGAGGCAGTAGCCTTCGGCTCCCAGTCCTGATGAAATATTCTTAGGCATCGAGGGACTCACTTTCATTTCTCATCTCAATACACGATTTCATCATGCTTATTCTGCCACTCTTTGAATGCGATCAAAGCGTCCGGCCGCGTCACTTGCATCATCGGAAGCTGTCGTTGAGGAATTGGCAACGACAACTCTCTGGAGATGTAATCATCGGCAAAACCGATTTCAGCGGCGTGCCTTCCTGTGAGTGAATAAAAGACCTTATCGATTTTGGCCCAATAAATGGCAGCGAGGCACATCGGACACGGCTCACAACTGGAGTAGAGCTCACATCCTTTCAGATGGAAACTGCCCAACCGCTGGCACGCTTGCCGAATCGCCACGATCTCGGCATGTGCGGTGGGATCTTTGGTTGACGTGACTTGATTGCAGCCTCTGCCGATGATTTCATTCCCTTTCACGATCACGGCGCCAAATGGTCCGCCGATTCCGTTGCGCACAGCTTCAAAAGACAACCGGATGGCTTCGCTGAGAAATTCGTCTCTCATTTTGATCAGCCTGAGATTTTGTTTAACGCTTGATCCAGATCATCACGAAGATCATCAAAGTCTTCACAACCTACCGAGATTCTCACCAACTCATCGACGATGCCGGCTTGTTCTCTTTCATGTCGGGGAACGGTGGCATGCGTCATGGAAGCAGGATGTTCGATCAACGATTCCACGCCGCCGAGTGAAACGGCGAGCGTGAACAAGCGAACGTTGTTCATGACCGTCTTTCCGCCCTCAAGGCCGTTCTTGACGCCGAAGCAGATCATGCTGCCGAAACCGTCCATTTGCTTTTTGGCAATCGCGTGTTGGGGATGATCCGGCAAGCCAGGATAGCGCACCCACGTCACTTTGGGATGCTGCTGCAGAAAGCTCGCCATCTTCTGCGCGTTCTCCTGACTTCTCTCCACTCGTAGCGGCATGGTGCGCACGCCGCGCAAGACCAGCCACGCTTGATGCGGATCCATCGTGCCGCCGAACAAGTTCAGCATCGGCTTGATCCTCTTGCAAAGCTTTTCATTTTTCGTGATGATCATTCCGGCGACCACATCGCTGTGACCGTTGATGGACTTGGTCATGCTGTGCACCACCACGTCGGCGCCCAAATCCAAAGGACGTTGCAAATAGGGACTAGCAAAAGTATTGTCAACCACCATGATTGCGTCATGCTGGTGGGCCATCTCCGCAGCTTCATGAATATCCGTCACCGCCATGGTCGGATTTGCCGGCGTTTCGACAAAGATCATTCTGGTGTTGGCACGGATGGCGCGTCTGAGATTATCCAAATTCGAAGTATCGACAAACGTCGCGGCCACGCCAAAACGTGAAAATTCCTTTTCCAGCACCACGCGCGTTGGGCCGTAAACGGAATCCGTGCCGACCACGTGCGCGCCTTGGCCGAGCAAGGCCAGGTAAACTGTAGTGATGGCAGCCATGCCCGAGGCGGTCGCCATGCCGGCGTAGCCGTTTTCCAGTGCCGCAATACATTCCTCCAGGGCGTTGATGGTTGGGTTGCCCATGCGCGTGTAAATGTAGCCGGATTTTTCTCCGGCAAAACGCGCCGCGCCGTCCTCGGCGCTGGGGAATGAAAAAGTCGAGCTTTGAAAGATCGGGACCGAGACTTCTCCAAATACGGAATCTTTCAGCTCTCCAGCATGAATCGCTTTGGTGGATTTGTGTGTCGAGTTTGTTTTCATAGGTGGATTCCCTAAAAAGTCATTTGCATTTCTCGATCCAGCGTTCTCTCCCACTATGGAATTCGTCCGGCAAGTAACACTTCCATATCATCCCAAAGATGATCTTGTTTATTGATAGCGGGCACTGTGCTTGAGATGAACAGGATGTTTTCAGCATGATATTTTAGTTGTCAGCTTTGCTGCTTTGATCACCACCCCAACCAGTAGGCCACGCCACCGACCAACAACGCAGCGCCAACATTGAAAGCCTTGATCAACAGCGTGTCGCGCACCGTATAGGACAACAGCGGCAGCATGCCGTGGCCATCTTGCGAGATGGAGCTGGCCAACAACACGGAAAAGGGAATCAATCCGTCCGCGAACATCATCACAAAAATCAGATGGGGTCCGGATTCCGGGATGATGCCGATGAGCACGCTCAACAAGAAAACCAGGCCCATGTTTTGTTTGACAAAACTCTCCAACTCCCAGTAGCGCAGGCCAAGTTGCACCAGCAACAGCGCAAAAAACGTCCAGAGCAACACGCGCCAGAGGTGGCGCTTGATGATGTGCTTCCAGATGTGCTCTTTCAAATAGTGACCGCGAACGTTTTCTTCCTGATGAATCTCGTGAAGATCGCAATCCTTGCAGGGAACGATGTGCAGCCGTTTCGCCAGCAAATCCGAGAGCCGGCCCAGCGGAATGGCGACGATGAACAGTATTCCGAACAGCAGCAGGGCTTGCGCGGGAAACTTCGCCAACATGACAAAGGCTTCATCGCCGGAGGTGGCAATCATGCCCGCCACGATCGCACCAAAACTCAAAAAGCCGTGGATGTACATGCTGACGTTCATGAAGGCGCCGACGCATCCCGGCGTGGCCCCCAGCAAAGAAGCGACCGTATACTGCCGCCAGGGGCCGCCCTGCATCAGCCGGCGAAAATGCCCGCGCGTTTTGACGTCGATGAAATCGATCACGATCATCATGAGAAACACGAGGATCGTAACCTGCAGCGTTTGCACGACTATTTCCAAAATGAACATAATGGTGCTTCGTCAGAACATGGTTGTTTCTGATTCATCAGCAAGCCTCTTTCGGATGCTAGCGGTCAATTCATCAGGCTTCTTGATCCGCCGAACTTTGCTGTGCAGCAAGTTTTTCATTTGCTTCGGTCTCGGCTCTCTCCCTGAGCCAGACCGGCATCCCGGAAGAACTTGGGGCGGCAAGAAGGTAATACCCTTCTTCCACCACCGCGAGTAGGGCATGCATTTCAACGCTTGGTTTCTGCAGAAGCGAACACCATTTGTCTGCAAGCGCCGTCATGATTCATCCCGCGACTGTACCTGAAACTCTGGAAGCCATGCTCACCCTGTTTCTGCTGACTGCGGCGCTGCCACTGTCTTCATCTTGGGGGCGGGCCGGATCAACCAGGCCCGGAGAGGCCATGCCAGAATCAGCAACAGCCCCAAGTAGCACACAATGGTCGGGCCGCTGGGGAAATCGAGACGATATGAGGTATAAAGGCCGGCCAGGCTCGCGATCGTGCCGACGCACCAACCGATGAGCATCTTGGTGCGCCAGCGCTGGGAGAACAACATGCTGATGGCGGCGGGCACAACCAAAAAAGAGAACACCAGCATGATGCCGGCCACGCGCACCGAGAGCACAATCACGACGCCGAAAGAAATGTAGAAGAGAAAATCCCAAAACTTGACCAGCCCGCCTTGTTCGGCCACGGCGTGCTCATAGTTCTCCGAAATCAATATGAACTTCCGGCGCAGCATCCAATGAAATGCGGCGACCACGACATAGACGGCGAGAATTTTCCAAATCTCCGGCCAGGTGATCCACAACAAAGTGCCGGTGAGAATTTCTTTGATATGCTCGGCGCCGCCCGGCGACTGATCAGCCACCAGAATTGCGGCGCCGGTGGCAATCGCATACACAATACCAATCATGGCTTCTTGCGGAATGATTTGCCGGCGCATGCGGGTCATGGCAAAAATGGCGGCGCCGAGAAACACGAAGCCGAAGGAGAACAGAACCGACAAATTATCTTCTGCATGAATTCCCAGGAGCAGACCAACGGTAGTGCCCAACGCCGCAATTTGGGCGAGCGCCAAATCGACAAAGATGATCTCACGCTGCAGCACGTGAATGCCCAGGTAGGCATGAATCGCCACGATTGCCAGACACGCCACCAGCGGTGGCGACATGAAGACGATCAGTTCAAGCATGAAACACTCCTCAGGTCAATTTAATGGAGTGTGGACTTTCTAGTCCCCAACGCATCGCGAACTAGGAAGTCCGCGCTCTCGCCCTCAATCCCATAAACCGGACGAGCCGGACCAAAAAGAAACAGCCTCACGCAAAGACGCGAAGACGCAAAGAAACCGCAAAGCTTTTCTTTGCGATACCTTTGCGGCTCTGCGTCTTTGCGCGAAAGTTTTTGCTCTTAAAGCAAAGAGTTCACTCTTAACGGATTATTCCCGTTTGTATCGCGAATGCCTCGTTGAGTTTATCAATCCAATAATCAATCAAATCAAAATAAGTATTCACACCCGGCTCGCCGCCAACGTCGAGAGGGATAAAAACCGCTTGGATACCTGTGCGCGCGGCAATCATGTTGGGCGTGTTCTTTTCGTAGTAGTTTGCCACGATCAAGACTTGCAGTTTTTGACTGGTAATCTTGTCGATCATCTCCTTGACATGCTTGGTCGTTGGCGGAATGCCCGGTTTGGGCTCGATGTAATCCACGACCTCCAGACCGAAATCACGCGCGAAGTAGCTCCAATCCTTGTGGTAGCAAATGACTTTCCGGCCGCGCAGCGGCAGGGCTTCCTGCAACCAGCCACCCAGCTTGTCGATCAGTTTTTCTCCGCCGTACTCTTTCGTTTCCAGAAATTCAAACAAGGCGCCGGAGAGCAACATTTTGGAGAGCATTTCTCCGCCGAGAATCTCCACCAGTTGCTCGCCAAACAGTGAACGATCGATGCGATCACAGAAAGCCGCGTAATTGGCGGTAAACGTGGCAGAATGTTCCGGCGCGACTTTCTTCAAGCCGACGAGAATGTTCTCTGCGATGATTTTGGCGTTGACCGGGCTGGTGTGAATATGCGGATTGCCATAAATGTGCACGTCGCCCAGCGCGCGATCGGGATTAGTCTCGGGCTTCTCCAGCATCGGAACATCGGTGGCCGCGCTCACGTAGCCAATTGCGCCTTCCATGATGTTGCGATTGCGCGCCTTGTCCAGCAACGCCGGCACCCAGAGCTCCAAATCCAGGCCAGTGGTGATGAACAAGTCGGCCTTATTCATCTTCAAAGCATAGCTCGGCTTGGGCTGCACAAAGTGCGCTTCCTGATTTCCCGCGGAAATGGATTCCACCGCGACCAAATCACCGCCGACGAATTGCGCAATCGAAGCATAGCTCGGCAGACTGGTGATGACTGTTATTGGGATTCCGTTGCGTGACCGTTCTTGCATCGCCGGGCCTTGCTGTTCTTCATGAGGTTGACCGTAACCAGTTTCCCCGAAAGCCAAAACCACGGCGAGTGCCTTGCCAAATACTGTCGCCCATTTCCGGTTTGCATTTCGCATTTCAATTCTCCTTCAAACGAATATTGCCATGCTTCATCGCTTCATTACATGCAACTCCATCACTCCCACCGTCAGTACGCCTCATGCTTGTGCGGCCCCATGGACCAGACCGACTGCAACAAAAGCGCATTCTCCCGGTCACCGTCATGCCGTTTGACATGGCTGAACTGGAGACGCATGAACACGAATTCGCTTTGCCAAAACGTGAGATGAGGCGAAAGCCCCCAAGCATGCTCGTCGTTGGATTCAGGCAGTTGGGCGTAATCGAAGCGCAAGCCGGCCCACCAGCGTGCATTCAATTTGTTTTCGACATAGGAGTAGAATCCCATGCTGTTGACGTCCTGCAACAGGCCTTCGCGCCGGCTGAAGATCAGTTCGTTGCGAAATTCAAACGTGCGATATTTCGAACGGCCGGCAGGAACCCATTTGTAGGTCAAATCCACAGCCACCAGAATCGTCTGCAACTCTGCTTCGAGATCGTTGTGGCCGTAAGCGCCGGAGAAGCCCAGCTCGAGATAGGTATTGGTGGTGAGATCGTAATAGTTTTTCAAATGGCCGACGGCCACCCATGGCTTACTGCCTGCATTGGTGAAGCTGATGCCGTCGCCGCCATAGATCACTTCGACATCCAATTCATTCACATGCGACCACAGCCTGGGCAGCAGGACATTGCTCGCAATGCCGAAGCCGCTCAATCCTTCTCCCAAAAATTGCGTGAGCACAAGCGGTCGGTCGACTTGCGGCAAGCCATGCGCATGCCAGCGATTGAGCACGCCGAATTGCGTGCGATATTTGCCGATTTTCAATCCGAGATTTGCGGGCAGATTGACAAATTCCATATAAGCTTCGCCGATGTGCAACGTGCCGCCACCCGGCACGCCCAGGAAGAATTTGGCGCGCGTGTAGGGGTCCAAATTCGAAACGAGGTGAAACTCCGCTTCGCGCAGCATGAACTGTTTGCCGCCGATGACGCCGTGGCCATGTTCATCAGCGGCGTGCTCGTGCTCTTCAACCTCAAGATCGCTGAAGTAGCCCAGGAAATCCCCCGTGACGCTAATATTGGGATTCAGTGATTGTTGCTGGCGCTCGCCGCTGGTGAAGGCTTTGGAGGCGGAGACTGTGGCTGGGCGTGCTTCTTCCGCAGCCGCCTGCGCCGCCTCCTGGCGCAGTTTTTCAAGCTCGGTTTGTTGCTCGGCCTGCTGCTTCTCCTGCTCGAGCATCTTAATGCGGGCCTCCATTGCCGCGATCTTGCGCTGAATCTCATCCTGTTCCTTCGCATTCGCGAGCGGCGGTTGCTCGACTGCGCCTGTTTTCCCGCCGGAATCTTGTGCCGCCATCACCCCGGGCCAAATCAGCAGCACGAAAAGAAAACCCAGCATTCGACTTCGCATTACGTTCTCCTTTGCAGAACAGAGTCAAGTGCGACCAACTTGCCAGCCAGAAACTGGGACAACACCTCCTCGGCCTCGCCGCGCACCCAGGAAAGCACGCGCACGCCGCTGTCACCGAGCTTGTTGGCATAGATCTCGGGCACCCCGCCACAGATCAACACGTCAATCCCCAATTGCAGCAGGGTGTTGATCTTCTCCAAGGGACTCGTCGGAACCAAGCGAACATGCTCGCGCTTCGTCACGACGCTGTCTGCGACGGTAACCAGCAGCACGCCTTCCGAGCAGTCCAGGCGCGAAGAAACCCGCGTCCCGAAAACGGTGATCGCGATGGTCATCATGAGGCCGTTGTCTTCTTTGGTTGTCTAAAGAGGCAGGCAACTCACAAGCCAGAATGGTGTGCGTCGGCGCAAATGATGGAACGTATTAAAGATAAGGGGTGAGCGGAGGAGAGCGAAGGGGAAGGACAGCCGGCGGTCAAGTTGCACGCCTGCAACTTTAACACTGCAACAGATGCGAAACTGCAACAGCAGGTTTCAAGCCAGGCGATACTCTTTCATTTTTCGCCAAAGAGTGGTGCGGTGCAAGCCCAGCGCTTTCGCGGTTTCCACTTTATTCCAGTTGTGTTTTTGCAGAGCCGTGAGAATGGTTTGGCGTTCGGCATCCTGCAACGGCTGAGGAGCGGGGGCAGGTGCGTGAACCGCGGACTGCACCTGGGAAAATTCCGGCGGGAGATGCTGCAATTGGATTTCCTCACCCCGGCACATGACAAAGGCGTGTTCGATGATGTTTTCGAGTTCCCGGACATTTCCCGGAAAGGCGTACTGCAAAAGCACACCCAAAACCTCATCGGAAACGCGCGCGAGGTTGCGCCCCATTTTCCGGTTGAACTTGTCGATGAAATGATTGATCAGCAGCGGAATGTCGTCCCGCCGTTCCGCCAAGGCCGGCAATTGCAGCTTGACCACGTTCAAGCGGAAATACAAATCATCGCGAAAGTCACCTTGCTCGACCAGGGCGGCAAGATCATCCTTGGTGGCGGCGATGACCCGAACCTCCGCTGTGATGGGCACAGTGGCGCCCAGCGGCTCGAACTCGCGTTCCTGCAAGACTCTGAGCAGCTTCACTTGCATCGCGGACGTCAAGCTTTCGATCTCATCCAAAAAGATCGTTCCGCCTTTCGCCAACGCAAAGCGCCCGGGCTTGTCTTTCTTGGCGTCCGTGAAAGCGCCTTTGACATATCCAAAAAGCTCGGATTCCAGCAACGTATCCGGCAACGCGCCACAGTTCACCGGTACGAACGGGGCGCGCCGGCGCGCACTCAAATTGTGGATCGCGCGCGCAAACAGTTCCTTGCCAGAGCCGCTCGGGCCTTGAATCAAAACGGTGCTTTCACTCTCTGCGAGATTGGGAAGAAAATCAAAAATTTTCAGCATTTGATGATTCTTGGCAACGATGTCTTCAAACGTGTAAGCGCGCTTGATTTCCTTCTGCAATTCCTCGAGCGTGGAAAGGTCGCGAAACGTCTCGACGCCGCCCACGATGTTGCCGTTGTCATCGCGCAGCACGGCGGTGCTGATGCTGATCGGAATCTGTTTGCCGTCCGCGCGCAGGATGTTGACGTGGCGGTTGATGGTTTGCTCGCCGGTTTCAAATGAGCAGCGCAACGAGCAGGTTCGTTCACAGACATTGGCGCGCAAGACTTCGAAGCAGTACTGCCCAATCGCCTCCCGGCGGGAAACGCCGGTGATTTTTTCCGCGGCACGATTGAAGTACGTGATGCGCATCTTCTCATCGACGGTGAACACGCCGTCGGCAATGCTGTCCAGGATGGTTTGTGCATGTGCGGGCGGCAGTGCTTTGGAATGAGAATCGCGCATGATCGCTTGCCGTGATCGAGGTGAACCAACCGCAGGTCGATTGATCTCCCCAACTCCAACCGTTGCCGCAGGGTAGTCCTTCGGCATTCGGATTGATTCCGGCCCCGTGAGCTGCAGCCAAGATAGGCTACGCCGCGGCCAAATTCAAGGCTGCTCTGCGGCGCCCTGGCAAGGAAGAATTTCGCGGCGCCGGGCGGCACTCGCGCCGGTCAATGGGCAAGACGCAGAGGAAAGACCACGGCCGGAAGGTAGCGATCATCGCGGGGATTCAGGTTGGCTGGAAAGGCGTATCTTCACTGCCAGCTTCTGTCGCCGGTGCAAGATAACAAAGGGAAGCACGGAGATTCCCTGCCGCAGGCTTTGCCTTGCGGCGGCGAACAGCCGGCTGTGCTGATGCCTTGACCTGCAGTTTCCCGCCAGGGAGCTTGGCCTGGAGATCGGTAATCTCAGTATGGCGATGTTTATTCCACTAAAGTGGCGATCGCGGAACCGCGCATAGGACTCGATGCCGAAAGAATCGATCAGGCTGCTCTTCCCTTGCCGCACGGCAGAATGGGGATTTTGACTTGTCACAATTTCTCTCGTGACTTTGTGCCGATTTTTATTAAGCGCGATTCAGGCTGAACCACAGTGAAATAGAGCAAATAGTCATTCCAGCAATTCAATGATTGGTGTCGATACCCAAATGCACCAAGTCGATTCATATTTTGCCACACCCCGGCGATAACCAGGGTGAGAGGAGGTTGTATGCAGAGTCTAAGAATCCTTATGCGTGTGGTTGCCGTTCTGGCAGGGATTTCCTTGATCGTCGCCTGTGAAAGGTCAACCGAACCGACGAGTGCAAACGACCGGCTGGATACCGGCGGCACGGCGATGACTCGAATGACGGGAAACAAAATCGCGTTTGCCTCATTTGAATCCCAACAGAATCCGCGCAGTGACATCTTCATTATGGAAATGGATGGCAGCAATCTTACCAATGTGACCAGCAAGCTGGGCGACAGCTATATGCCCAGTTTCTCTCCGGACGGTTCCAAACTGACATTTGTCTGCAACGGCGAGATCTACCTGATGGATTGTGACGGCGGGAATGCCAGGAGATTGACGGCCAACAGCAGCGCCAAGTACAAATCATTCCCCATTTTCTCGCCGGACGGCACCCAAATTGCGTTCTTCGCCAAGACGGGCGACTACACCAGCAAGTTGGATATTTATGTGGTCAACACCGACGGCTCGCATCTGGCCAGACTGACGCACCAGGAGGCTGAGAGTCTTTATCCATGCTATTCACCGGATGGCTTGAAAATCGTGTATTGGGCGGGCCTCACCACGAACGAAGAAAAGTACTACACGGACATCTTTGTGATGGACGCCAGCGGAAACGGCAAGCTCAACTTGACCCCGAACGCCGGCTACAACTGCTTCCCGCGGTATTCGCCGGATGGCACGAAAATCGTCTTCATCTCACAGCGCGCTGGCGACCAGGAGTATGCTTTGTACCTCATGAATGCCGAGGGTAGCAACCAGCATCGGATCTTCGCGTCGAATCGCATGGTCACTTTTCCTCAGTTTACCCCCGATGGCGCAAAGATCGTTTTTCTGCTCTATACCGCCAGCACCAACCAGAGCGATACCGACATCTGTATCATCGATGCCAGTGGCGCGAATTTCAAAAACTTGACGAACAGCGCGTATCGCGACTGGGGCCCCGTCGTTGCGAAGGACGGAACAAGCATGGTCTTCGAGTCAGATCGCGATGGTAATGACGAGATCTATGTCATGAATATCGACGGCAGCAATCCAACCCGATTGACCAACCGGCCCAATCGCGTCGATTTTCAACCGACATTTCAGTTTCATGAGTGATTCATGGCCTGGCTTGCCAGGCAAAACCGTCCCGCAATTCTGGAAACTGCGAAGCCTTTGTTGCCAATGAGGCAATTGAATACTGGCAGGCCCCCGCCCCGAACACCGCTGCCAGGAGAACGGTGGCCTGCCTCAATTGTTTCTCGGCAGGCAGAAGGGATCGCCTAAATGACAGGAGCCGGACAACGAGTGCAACCTACCATCAGCAGGAGGCCCCGTTTGAGAACGTCGTATTAGGAGCGCTCCGTGCGCTCTTCGATCCATTCCCGCATCACCGCCAGCGCCAGGCTGATATTGCCGGTCTGGCAATGATTCGCGGCATGCTCTGCACTTGTGAAGATTCGTCCTGTCACCGACCGCGCATTGGCCAGAGCCTGGAGCTGCCGGCTGTGCATCTTGATTGGGATGAAATGATCATTCCTGCCGCTGAGAATCAGAACGTCCTGGGTGACACGTTCCGGATGCATATTCTCCTCATTTAATTGGAGGTAGAAATCGAGTGCGTCCAGAGCCTTGTTTTGCTTGGTGACGTATTTGAGGTGATCTACCACCCATGCCCCCTGTCCTTCCCCACGAAATTTCTTTTCTGCCATCCGCTCCATCCATGGCCGGCAATGCTCCATGAACCAGAGATGAATCCACCGCAGAGCCGCGTTCATGCTCTTCATGTAGTCGAGTGCGTGCCCGGAGGCAATCACCCGCCGCAACCGGGGTTCAAAAGCCGCGGCTCTCAAACAGAACCATCCGCCCATGGACATGCCGATCATCGTCACCTCCGCCAGACTGAAGTGATCGAGAATCGCCTTGGTCGGCTTTTCCCATTCGTAGGTCAGCGGTAAATGGTATTTCCGCAAGGCACCTCCCTGGCCGGGACCCTCAAACCCGATCACGTCGTAGCCCTGATCGGCAAAATACCGCATGATCGAGTACCACTCTTCAATGAAAGAGTCGAAACCTCCATGGATGAGGACGGTTCCTTTACTCTCTTGTAAGGCCGGGATTGCCATGGCCGGAAGAAAGCCTCCGCCGTAGGGAACCCGATGTCGCGCGATGCTGTCACATTCGAAAGCCCTGTAAAAGATCTCCATGAATTTGTCGTAGAGGATCTCCTTGTCAGGATCATGTGACATGGTATAAAGCTCAGCGGCGCGGTAACCGAAAGCCGCATTCACCAACCGCCCTTCCGCGAGAGCCCGATCCGCGAGCCGGAGCATTTCCCGCTTCCAATCCGCGAACGTCGCCACGCGGGATCCGGCTTCGGCCATGTCTTCGCGCCTGACGTATCCGAGCGAATACCAGCGATTCAACGGAAAATTGAAGAGCTGGTCACGATGAAACCTGTGATACCCAACAGGAAAAATGGGTCGGGAGTCGCTGAAGTTTGGTTCGTCAGGCATCATGGATCAGCCCTTCCGGATTGGAAAACCTCGTCGCGTTGCCGACAGAAGCTCTTCAATTCACGCGCAAGGTGGCCGCGCTCTCTCGGGATGCCGCGAGTGGGTCGTACAGCGCCCGCGACAGCTTCACAATATACTCCCCCTTCGAGGCCAAAAATGCCGAGACATTTGTCAGCAAGACGATTCCCGTCTCTGTCGATCGTTCGAAGATGACACAACACGAATAACCCCCGGTTCCACCGGTTGCAGAGACATAGTGCTTGCTCCCGTTGATGTACCAGGCCCAGCCCAGCCCGGCGGCATTGTGCTCGGTATACTTGATCGTGGGCTGCTGGGTGAGGAGGCAGTACGTCGTGTCCGTCATATGTGCCCGGAGGTATTTCGCCATGTCCTCGGCGGTGGACTTGATCCCGCCTCCGCCGGCGAGCACATTCAATTCCCAATTGGGGACGATTTTCCCCGCGGGATCCCTGCCAGCCACAAGGTGTTGCATGCGCCCGGAATCGAGCGTGACGAAGGTATTGCGCAGGCCGAGCGGCTCGCAGACCAAATCCCGCAACAGGTCTTCGTACGGCTTTCCGGTTATGCGCGTCAGGAGATGCCCCAACAACCCACCGCCGAGATTGGAATACTCCCGCTGCTCGCCCGGCGTGGATTGCAGAATCATTCTATTGGAGAGATAGTCGTACAGCCTCACTTCGTCATAGGAGCTGTAGGGACTCCCGGGCCTCGCCCAGTCGGTGCTGACGTTGGCAGGTTCCTTCGGAATCCCGGAGGTGTGGTTGGCGAGCTGGAGCAGCGTCACCTCCTTTCCGTTGCGGGAACTCTGTCTGAGAGTAATCGGCAGGAAGTCCTTGATGGGCGCCTCCAGATCGACAACACCGTCATACACCAGTTTCGCAAGCATCGTTGCCGTAACGGTTTTCGTGATCGAGCCGATCTCGAAAACACCGGTTCGATTCTCCACGCAGCTTACGGAGTCATTCTGCCTGCTGACGCCGATGAACGAAGTGGAATCACCCACCAGCAGCGCAATGGATGCCTCCGACCCGTTGGGGAAGTGCTGCATGTAACTGAAGAGCGTCCGCACCTGGATTGAATCGAGCCGGCAATTGTCGTTGTCCGCCAGCGCGTTTACCACCGGCTGCTGGCGCGGCAGCGAGCATGAAACGATCACCATCAGCAGGAGCCATGAAGTGGCACGAGCAATCGCGCGGATGAGCGTCAGCATGCTTGTATCCTTTCCAACCACTGTGAATTCGATGACAGATTGCCGTGCCGCCCCCGCAGAATGTGCAGTCTCCCGCGGCCGAGACAAATCGCATCTACCTGTTGAGTGATTTGTCCTGCAAATTGGGCCACCTTTCCAAAGGCGGTCAGGCCCGTTGCCTCAAAATTAAATGTTACCCAAATTTGTGAGAACTGGGGTGATTTTGATTTATTGTTCTTTTGCTG
>JAKLJX010000043.1 GCA_023150945.1 bacterium
TAGGCCTTTAAATTGTGCATGTCTACAAGATAACACAAAATATTTAATTGTAAAGCTTATTTTTTAACAAACCCTAAGTCTTTCTTTGCGGATTCTCTGCATCTTTGCGCCTTTGCGTGCGCTTTTACCTTTTGATTCCAGCTTGCCCGGGTTATGGGCGAGCGCCTGAAGGCGCGACTACAAGCGGACTACGAACTTCAATCTCAACGAAAGGATTTGCCCGGGCCCAACTTCAAACCGCACGCGATTGCCCGCTTCAATCTGCAATTCCTGCAAATCACGCTCGTTGAGGTTTGTCAGGCAAACCGAGCGCAGCGCACACGCTGAAGCCAATTCGCCCGGCACGCTGGCAGCGGTGGGATTATACACACGCAAAATGAATCCTTGCTCATCCTCTGCCGGCTTGCATGCGGAGACCACGAGCGATGAGGGCGAAAGCGCCATGCCAAATTGTGCGAGATCAACCGCCGGATCGCCGCCTCGTCGCATGGCCAAAAAAGGCAGATGAAAACTCTCCAACTGTTCATTGACATAGCCGTACGCTTCGAACTGCGGCGCCGTGTGCGGAATAATCGCGTAACGAAACGTGTGCACGCCCGGGCATTGTGCTTCGGGAGTGTAGGTGATCCAGCCAGCTTCGCCGCCTGGCCGTGTGAGCAGATCGCCGCCGGAAAGCCGCGCGACGCAACGCAACAACGTGAGGGCGAGCGTACCCGGTTCTTCCGCTTTCAATTCATACTCCGGCATCCCGGCCGTGGCAATCGTCAAACCGCGTTCGCCTTCCAGAATGGTCACGCCGCGCTGCATGGGATGCACGGCCGTCGGCACTTCGATTTTGTATTCAGCAGGATTGACGGCATGATGCTCGCGCCGCGTGAGGCCAAATTGACTGTCGGCATAACTGATGTTCGTGCGAAATCCCGACGGAAACAACACGCGCAAGCGATGATCTTTTGCGTTGTTCTCCACCGTCGTTTGAAATTCCACCCACGGCTGATTGTGATATAGACTCACGCGCGTGCGGATCGGCAGTTGTACGCGGCGACGCGCTCTGCTCCGGCGCGACTCGGTCAAGCCTTCAGGCAGAGAAAGCGTGAGGGAGATCTCGATGGTGGCGCGCAAAGGTCCGGTTTCTACGAGGGTCACTGATGCCGCAGCGTCGTGCGAGGTGAAAACCGCATCCTTGCGCGGGTAGGAATAATTGTATTCATCGCCGGCATCGCCGCCGTCTTCGAACACATGCAAGCCGGAGAAATGTTCGCCGGTGCGCTTGTCCTGCAGGTTGATGGCGCCATTGGCCTGCGCCTCCACCCGCAGAAAATCATTTTCCAGAACATTTTCCTGCGTGCGCAAGCTGCTGTGATAAACCGGCATGCTTTCCTGCAATTCGACGCGGTAGCGCGCGAAGCCCAGACCGGGAACTTGCGCCGCATCGAGCAACACATGAAAGCGTTCGGTGAGCCGTTTGGAAGGATAGGAATAGTCGCTGTAGCGCAAGCCGTGCCCTTCGGGTTCATGCTGCAAGACTTGATAAGGCACTTCATTGCCCTTTTCACCGCGCAAGCAAAAACCGGCAATGAGCGGCAGCGGCTTTCTGACGCGCACGGTCGGATTCAATCCCACCACGATCTTTTGGCGGAAGAATTCGACCGGCGCGGCCACTACCTGGCTGGCGTTGCGCATCTGCGGATTGAAAACCAAAACACTCTCATGGCCTTCCCAGGCATCGGGATGAAGCCGGCGCACGGACTTGTCGATAATCGCTTCACCCACCTGCTGCACTTTTTCGAAGCGCGTCATCATTTCGCGATGCACGGCATCGATGCTGCAGCCGCAAATCGAATCGTGCGGATGATTCTGCAGCAGGAGTTTCCAGCCGTGTTCCAGCATGGGGAAAAGCTGCTGCCGGCCTGCCAGCGTTGCCCACATGGCCAGCGGCTCGACGTAGCGCGTGAGCAATTTCTCCGCGGCATGATTCGCTTGCTTGATGTACATGCGCGAGGAATTCACGCCCGACTGCACCGCAAAGGCATAGCGAAAGCCCCAATGCAATTCGCCCTCGACTTGTCGCAACTCAATTTGATGTTCGCGCAAATGATTCTTGACCGCTTCGACATAAGCCGGGATGCTGCTGTGGATGAATTCGCCTTCGCCCTGTGCAGTCATCACGCGCAACGCTTGTGGCAAATACGGCTCGGGGAAATGATGATCACCGCCATTCATGCACAAACGATGTGGGGTGGTGGCGCGCGGATCGAGAATCGCCTTCAGCTCCTGGGCTTTGCGGCGAAAGGCTTTGTCATTGTTTTCGCCGAGATACGCATCGCCGTAGCCGTTGGGCGGCAGATGAATCATTAGCACTTCAGAGCCGTCCGGCGCACGCCAGCGATATTCGGATTTTTCCTGTCCCGGTTCTCCGCCAAAACCGCGATAGACAATCGCCGTGTCCATCTCGAAGCCGCGCAAAATCGCCGGCATCATGGCGAGGTGACTGAAGGAGTCGGGAATGTAGCCCACCGGCATCACCGGCCCATAGGCAGCGCCCACTTTTTTACCGATGAGCAAATTGCGCACGGTGGATTCACCGGAGACCAGATACTCGTCCGGCAAAATGTACCACGGCCCGATAGAAATCTTTCCTGCTTGAATCAGTTGCTGCAACTCAGCCGCGCGTTGCGGCAGGATCGCAGCATAGTCTTCGAGCACGATGGTCTGGCCGTCGAGAGTGAAATGCTTGAATTCCGGATCAGCCGCGAAAATATCGAGCAGCGCGTTGATCATATCCACGAGATCGAGGCGAAAGGTTTCGAAGGTTTTGTACCATTCGCGATCCCAGTGGGAATGGGAGATGAAGTGATATGTCAGTTGCATGAGTAGCTTTCTGAAATCTGACCTCACCCGGCAAATGGATGAAGAAGAAATTTGCTAATTGTTGGCGGTTTGCGTGCCGATGCTTTCGAGAGACTCACCCGCTATTGTCCTGTCATCCTGCAGGAATCTTGTGAAGTCTTAGGTGTCACCGCAAGTACGTCACAGGATTCCTTCTGAATGACATTTCCCTTTGTCATTGTCCAAGAACTCGATCATTCGAATCACCGATCTATTTCACCTCAGCCAGCATCCGGCGCACCACTTCCAAATTCTTTTTTGAATTCTCGATCAATGGCAAACAATGCGTTTCAATGGTGACATGCTCGACGACTTTGTCGCGCGCCAGCGCACGCAACTGCCCTTGCCAATCCACTTTGCCTTCGCCCACCGGCACACATTCCACCAATGAGCCTTTGATGGTGTCTTTCACGTGTACGTTGGCGATCCATTGTTTCAACGCATGGTAGCCGTCGGGGTAGGGGGGCTCATCCGTGCCCACGGCATTGCCGGGATCCCAATTCGCGCGCAGCGCCGGCGAATTCACCTGCGCGATGATGCGGCTGGTGTTCACGCCGGTATCGCACCAAAAGCCCGGCTCGTTTTCGATGGCCAGCATCAAGCCGTGCTGGTGCGCGGCTCGCGCCGCTTGCCGGAAAATCTCCACAGCGATCTTTTCGTCGCCGGGAACGTCCTGAGGTGAACGCTGAAAGCCAAAGACGATCACGGTCTTCGTGTCAAACAAACGGGCAAGGCGAAAGGTCTCGGGGAGAGTTTCCTGCAGCTCACGTTTCCATAACGCTTCGTCATGCACCGCGCCCTTGAGCACGCCGGGCGAAAGCGCGGTGATGCGCAGATCGTATTTCTGTTGCAGCGCGATGATCTGTTTGACCGCGCCCGGCGCCACTGCCGGCACGCGCTTGTCGCCGATCACCCGCAGTTCAAAATCAAGAATGCCCCATGACACGCCAATGTTGAGGGCTTCTTCAACGTTCGCAGAGATTTCATCTGTCACAAAACCGATGCGCATGCTTCACCTCCAAAGGGATGGGGAAATGGAGTGCTGGAAATCCATAGCTTCAAAACTCCAAGTCTTCATTACTCCATTTTGCTCGCTGCTTGTACACCCTCCAATACCTTGTCGACGTCAGCGAAAGAGTTGTAGAGATGCAGCGAGATGCGAATCGCATCCAGGCCGCCTTCGTAAATGCCGCGTGTGCGCAGTTGGTATTTCTCTGCCAGGAAGTTCTGCAGCTTGCTGCGCTCCATATTTCTCAAGGTAAACGTAATGATCGCGCCGTGTTCTTCGGGATTTTGCGGGGAGTTGACTTCCACGCCCAATTTGAGCAAGCCCTCTTTCAGCGCAGTGGCCATGGCATGATCGCGCCGCCAAATATTCTCCATGCCGATTTTCAGCAAAAATTCCATGGCAGCGCCGAGTCCGGCGAACAACGGCGTGCTCACGGTGCCGTATTCGTAGCGCTGCGCCGTTGGATGAAACTGAAACGCACCCGTCATCATGTCGAATTCGCCGGTGTTGGAATAACCGCCGAGATATTTGGACTCGATGAGATCGAGGGCATCTGCGCGCACATACAGCAGCCCCGTGCCTTTGGGACCCAGCAGCCATTTGTGGCCGCTGGCGGCGTAGGCGTGACAGCCAATCTCGTGCAGATTCATGGGCAGCATGCCCGCGGCTTGCGCGCCATCGACGAAATACCATAGCTTGTTGGCCGCCGCCCATTCTCCGATTTGCTTGACCGGCAGAATTTGTCCGGTGGAAGTGGTGATATGCGGGATGCTGAGGGCGCGCGTGCGCTTGGTGAGCAGCTTTTGCATGCGCTCCAAATTCTCCTGCGCGGAATGCGTGGAAGGCTCGAATGCTTTCATCACGATGCCGTCGCGCTTTTGCCGCGCCAGCCAGGAAAGCGTGTTGCCCACGTGTTCGTGCGTGGTGGTGATGACTTCATCCCCGCGCTTGAGCGGCAGGCCGTTGCAGACGATGGCGATGCCTTCGGTGGCATTGCGCATGTAGGCCAGCTCTTCCGGCTTGCAACCGAGAATTTGCCCGGCCTTGGATTTGATGTCATGCCACAGCTCCTCGCTGTGCCCGGTCTCGCAGATGCGCTCCAGCTCGGTGATCTTGTTCTTCACTGCCTCGATGACAACGTAGGGCGAGGCCCCGAGTCCGCCGGTGTTGAGATAAATGCGCTCGCGCGTGAGCGGGAATTGCTCGCGCACCATGGCCCAAAAGGCTTCGTCACGCGGGTCGATTGCGCGGCCGGCGCCGCTTATTGCCGGCTGGTTGACTTGAAGGGATGATTTTGCGAAAGCGGACAAGCCCATCATCCCGGCCAGAGACCCGCCTGTCGATTTGAGAAATTGTCGTCTTTGCATAGGTGAGAGTGGCTTATCAACGTCTGACTTTTGGAACTCGATTTCGAGGCCGCATGCGCCAGCGTTCAGATGATTCTCGTCTGCGCTGCGTGAAAACCGAGCTTGCAGGATTCGGAATTTGTGCTATCTTTGGCGGTGGAAAAGTTCAGTTTTCATTCAGGGTCAAAGCAGCAGAGATCAAGCATGACGGCTCAATCAAAACTTATCACCAGTGATCGGGAAATCTTGGGTGGCATTCCCGTCTTTGCCGGTACACGGGTGCCAGTGAAAACTCTCTTTGACTATCTTGAACACGGTCACACGGTGAACGTGTTTCTTGACGATTTTCCCACCGTCAAACAAGAACAGGCGTTGGCGGTGTTGGAATTGTTGAAAGAGAAACTCTTGGAACAAACAGCATATGAAAGTGCTGCTTGACGAGTGCCTGCCCAAACGACTCAAGCGTGAGCTACGCGGCCATGAGGTGAAACGCGTGCAAGAAATGGGATGGGCCGGCATCAAAAACGGTGCTTTGATCGGGTTGATGCAGGCTGCTCAGTTTGATGTCTTTGTCACCATCGATGGAAGCTTGGAATATCAACAAAATTTGAGCGCAATCAATCTTGCCATTGTTGTGTTGCAAGCTCCAGATAATACCTTTGATACCCTGCGCCAACTTATGCCAGCAGTGCAAGACGCACTGCGGACGATCAAGGCAGGTGCAATCATTCACCTCAATGCTTGACACGGAACAAGATTCGTTTGAGCGACAGGTCGTTTCCTCGAACACCGCCCAAGTGCTTCCGCTATCTCCCCACCGACTCCGAAATCGTCAGTGTATTGAAATCCAACACCCGCCGCAGCTTGCCATAACGCAGCTCCAGCTTGCGGCTGCCCTTGTCCGCGTGCATGAACGGCCCGCCGAACAACGGCCAGTTCTCATAATCAACGGTCACGCCATTCACCCGCGGCGTTTCATCGTAGGTGAATTCCATCTGTGCGCCGCGCAACGAGGTGAAGCGCACGCCGGGCTTGGGTTTGGTGGTTGTCTTCAGCGGCAACGCTTTCACGGCCAGCTTGAACGCTTCGAACGAAGCATAATCCGCTGCCGGCGCGATTTGCACGACTCCACCATTCTTGAGCTGCTTGCTCAGCAGACGCCAATCACCGTCTGGATCCTGCTGCCATTCATATTTCGCCAGCGGGTAAAACGCGATCAACGCCTCGCCGCCCTGCGCGAAAATCCAGCCCGACTTGTCTTCTTCGCGGCGCGACAAATCCTTCGAGAAAAAGCCGGCGAAATGCGGAAAGCGTGTGCCCGGTGGAACATCGCATAATGTGATCAAAGCATCTTCGTGTTGAAACACTTGTTCGTGTGGCGAGCCGCCGGTCCATTTGTCGGGTGAGTCATAGGTGGTTTTCGAGCGCACCACCAACTCGGTAATGGGCCCGAGATGTTCGGCGAAATACATGCCCAGTTCAGTGGGAGAGGAGTAAGGATGAATGGTGAAAAACGTGTTGTGCTTGCCGCGCGGATCATCAACCGACCAGGTGAGGTCCCAAGTATGCTGTTGAATTGGCTGCAACAACCCGCCCTGAGTGGAGCCCAGCGCATACTCTTTCCTCATGTAGGAGTATTTGTAAACCGGCGCGTTCTTCATCTCGCTGAAACGAATGCGATGGCGCGTGCGTTTGCGTTCTTTGTGAACGAATGGCGTCGCACGGTCGGCGCCAATGTTGTGAATGATCTCCGGCGGTTGATAACCGCTTAATGCGAGAATCGCCGCTTCGCCAGTGGGGCGGAAGGGCGTGTTGCCCCACAGCAGCCAGGCAAAAGCCGATGAACCCACGTCCCACTGCTCTTTCACTTGCTTGGGATACGTGCGGCTGTGGCCGCCGGTGTAAAGACCGTTGAGGTTGTCCACCGCAAAATCCGCGAGAATCCACTCCAGCATCATGGCGGCGCGTTGTTTCATTTCCGCCTCTTCGGCCCAGGCATAAAGCTGGGCCATGGGCACGACAAACACGCCAAAGTAATCCGGCGAGTCGTATTCGCCCTGGCCGATGGTGGTGGCAATATTCATCCATTCGATCAAGTATTCGCGCGCTTCGGCAAACGTCTCTTGCGAGCTGCGGCCGTTGTACCAGCGCTCGCCCGGCTCGTTGGGATACATTTGCGTGATGAGATAAAGCGCGGTGTAGTACATCGCCCAGTGATTCTCGGTGTCGCCGCGATAGGGATGATAGGTGCGCCACATCTCGCGCATGCGTTGTTGATACGCCGGCGGCAGATTGTGCCGGCCCGCGTAGGTGACGGTGATGAAGGGATACATCCAGAACATGTCACCCGAAGGTTTTTGCATGAGGGTATCGAGGCGGGCAAGCACCCACGGCATGTCCTGGTTGCGGTGCAAGCGCGCGGCGATCTCAATGTACCCGCCGCGGCTGAGGTCACTGGCGGGCGTGGCTTGCGCGTAGTAACGGATCAACGAATCGGCGCGCGTTTGATAAGCGTGCACTTGCTCAGCACGGTTGAGGCGCGGCAGGCTGTAGGCGGTGGTTGAGATGACAGCAAGGAAGAATAGTGCGGCAAGGCAAAGCGCCGCACTCATGATAAACTCGGAGGTCATGTTCATGGTTCTTTGCAGAGCTCCGCACGGTTCCACTGTATAGCGGTTGATCAGCATTGCGTTTGCCTCTTGTCTTTCATCTAACTTCTTGCATTTGCCAAAGGGAAGGCTTAGATTGGCTGCGCAAACTCAGCCTACATGAACTCTACATCGGAAAATCCTGCCATGTGCAAAGTCAGTCTTGAAGAAGCGGCAAAGTCGTTTCCCGCCCTGCTTGAGAAGGCGATCAACGGGGAAGAAGTCCTCATTCTGCAAGACCAAAAGCCGGTGGCGAAATTGGTCTCTGTCGGCGCGGAGCCGCCTTCTCCTGCGAAACGGATCCAGGCTGGCAGCGCAAAGGGTTTTATTGAAATTGCCGCGGATTTCGACGCGCCCTTGGAAGATTTCAAGGAATTCATGGAATGAACTTGTTGCTGGATACACATGCTTTCTTGTGGTTCATCAAAGACGATGCATCGCTCAGTTTGCGCGCTCGTGGTCTGATTGAAGAACCCGAGAACAAGCGGCTGTTGAGTATCGTCAGTTTATGGGAGATCGCAATCAAGGCAAGCTTGGGCAAGATTGTATTGAAGCTGCCCTTTGATGCTTTGATGCCACGCCAGCTTCAGGAGAATGATATTGATCTGCTTCCCATCGCCCTGCCTCATTTGGGGCTGGTTGAGAGACTCCCATTTCATCATCGTGACCCCTTTGACCGGCTCATCATTGCGCAAAGCTTGGTTGAGAATCTGCCTCTTGTAAGTATTGATTCTCAATTTGATAAACATGGCGTCCAGCGCCTGTGGTGAATACGCGGCCTTTCCCCAATACCCTTGCTGCAAAATTTTCTTCGTTTATATTGCCAATCTTCAAAGACTATTTACCGTTCAGAAAAACCAAATCAAACACAATCGCGCCGTGCATGCCCGCATCGGTCCAGGTGCGGCCGAAATTATCCGAATAGAAAATGCCTTCCTCAAACGTCGCGACCCACAATCTTCCCGCCTGATTCACATCGAACGCGGTTTCATAGCAATTGCGCACCGGTAGTCCCGCGCTGCGATCCTGCCAGGTGGCGCCGCCATCGATACTCACCATCACGCCGGCGCCCCAACCCACGGCCGACATGTTCTTCGGGTTGCGCGGGTCGATACCGACCGCATAAATCACGGTTTGCGCCAGGCTGCCCTTGGCAAACTCCCAGGTGTTGCCATTGTCCTGCGAGCGCAACACCCCGCGATCCTGCGTTGCGGCCAGCCAAACATTCGGCGCCGACGCACATTGCTCGAGATCGAGAATCGTGACTCCCGGCGGACCAACCAATGACCAGTGTGCGGCACCGTCGGTGGAGAGATACAATCCGCCCTCAGTGCCGGCGAACACGCGGCCGGCTTGGGCACGATCGACTTCAACACTCTGAGTGAATCTCTTCGGCAAACCGCTGTTGGTTTCCTGCCAGGTTTCGCCGCCGTCTTTGGTGGCCCAGAGGCCATAGGCCGTGGCGAGATAAACATGCTGCGGGGCATTGGGATCGACGCAGATGTCCTGCGTTTCGGTCACGCGCCCATCCGTGGTCATGCGCCAGGAGTTGCCGCCATCGCGCGTGCGGGCCGCGCCGCTGCCGCAGGCAAGATAGATGATATCCGGATTGTTGGGATCCTGCGTGATCGCGCTGACCCGCGGCATGTTCCAGCCCATGTGCGTCCAGGTTTGATCGCCGTCGTAGCGGTGCAAGCCGCTGGCCGCCAGCTTGGAGCCGACCACATAGCCTTTGGATTTCACCAGGCCGGCATAGAGTTTCGGTTGAGTTTGTGCCATGACCGGGAGGGAGAGAAGGATAAGAAACAAACCGCCTGCCAGTAGAAAGCTCGCGGGTTGCCTCACATGCTTGAAGTTTGCCATGATTAAGCGCTCTCAAATTGAATGATCACCTCTGCCGTGTTCGTCACTTTACCTTGCACCTCGACATAGTGACTCGTCTCCACTTCGCGATTTTCGAATGCCACGGCCTCGCCATTCCAGCGCACACTGCGGGCCTGGCTGTTGCCCGGCAGCAGGATCTGCAATTCCACACGCGCGCCGGACGCCGCGAGTTGCATCTGCAGCATGCCTTCCTGCAAGTGATAGCGATAGCCGAACGTGGCGCCCGAGGCGGCATAGCCAACTTTGATTTCAACCTGCCTTTCTTCGGTCGCGGCCCAGCGCGGCGCACAGCGCACCCGCCGGAACGAATGCTCTAAATCCTGAATACCGCATAAGCCTTCGACAAAAGCATACAACATGGCCGAAGAGCCCCACCCGTCGGTGGGCATGGCCTCCGGACTGGTGCTGGTTTCAATCGAAGAAGCCGTGCTATCGGGAAAATACCAAAGATAGGTTTCACCGCTGGCAGCAATCATATTGCGATACAGCTCGAGCGTCTTGTAGCCGAAGTGTTCGAAACCATGCTCAAAGGCAGCGCGGGCCAATTCGCCGCCGCAGAGCGGGAAAATGCCGCCGTTGATGTACGCGCCCGGCACGAGTATCTCATCGCCAAATATTCCGCCCGGGAACGCGGGATCGATGCCGAACCAGGGCGCAAAGGCTTTGGCAGTTTGCTGCCGGCGTTGATATTCATTGAGAATCGCCACTGCGATCGCGTGTGTGGCCATGCCGCGATTGATGGCCATGGGATTGCTCATGCTCAGTTGCGCGGCCTCGTCCACGCCCGCAATCGTCACCGGCGTGAGTTTGAAGAAATGAGTGTAGAAGCGGCCGTCGAAGAGCAGGGCATTGGCGCGGCTGCGCACGCCCGCGGCTGTTTCAGCCCAGCGCGCCGCGCTTTCTTCATCACCAAGATGACTGTGCAGCTTCGCGAGCAATTCTGCAGCTTCATAAAAGCCGCTGTTGTCGCCGTGAAAAATGCCCCAATAGGTTTGATCGGTAATCTGAAAATTCAGCCAGGGCGAGCGGCCGGCAGTGTAGTCGAAGTCCCAAGTGTCGATGGTGTAGGGCCGCTGCACGAGCTGATGCTTTTGATCCCAGCGCAAGGGCGACGACCTCATGTAGTGCAGCGCGCGTTCCAATTGCGGCAAAAGTTGCGCGATCCACTCGTCATCACCGGTGGCTTGCCAGGCGAGGTAGGCGGCTTTGACGAAGCGATATTCAACATCGGCTTCCACCGGCACGCGCACCCATTTTTCCCAATTCTCGCGCTCGCCGGGAAGTTTTTCGGGGAAGATGGTGACATAGTCGAAAATGCGGCCGTTGGCGGCTTGCGTGTGCGCGAAGCAATTCACCGCGCTCTGCATGTCCGGTTCGAAGTATTTGCCGCCGCGCAGCATGTCGGAATGATCGCGAATCCACAAGGCCGGCGTATCCGGCGAGCGAAAGCCGCGCACGCGTGCGCCCTCGATGGGCATGGTGATGAGGTCGGCCTTGAGAAAATCCAAAATCTGCGCGCAGAACTTTTCCCAAACGCCAGAGGAAGTCTTGAGGTGGAGCATGAGCAGACGTGCACGATTCTCTTTCAGAAACTGAAAGCCAGACTGCAAAAGCCAACCGCTAAGGCGCGAAGAACGCAAAGAAAATTTCTTTGCGCGCTTTGCGCCTTTGCGGTTGATGTTGTTGCTCTATTTCTTGGGCCAGATCAGCGGGTTCTGGCTGTCGTCATTCAACGGATCGCCGACTTTGAGTTTGGCCACTTGATCTTTCGATAAAATGTTTTGATTGCCGTTGAAGGTCGCGCCTTCGGGCATGTAGGCGCAGGTCATGGCGCGGCGCCAGCGCGGGGTCATGTTGGGACCCGCGCCGTGTGCGGTCAAACCGTTGTGCAAGCCCGCGGTGCCGGGCTTCATCACCGCCGCGACCGGCTCGAGGTTTCTGAATTCGGGATAGTACTTGAACAGGGCATCCATGTTCTGCCCAATGTCGACATTGTCGTAGCGCGCGAGTTTGTGCGAACCGGGCAAATAGTACATGCAGCCGTTCTGTAACGTTGCCTCATCGAGCGCGATCCAAATTGAAATGGCTTGTGGCGAGTGAAACGACCAATAGGGGTTGTCGAGATGCCAGGCCGTCGGGTTGGCCCAGGGCTGCTTTTGCAGGGTTTGATCGTGCCACACGCGCATGCCCGAGGCGCCGGTGAGCTGGCACAGCATTTCACCCAGTTCCGGGCTGAGAAAATATTTCTTAATGGTGGGATTGATCTTCCACAAATTCAGGCGCTGGACGAAAACCTTGTCGTAGAACGATTCGCCCTCGACCAAATCTTTGTTGCCTTCACCGGCGACTTTCTGTTTGCCCATTTGGCTCACGGCTTCCGAGACCGCGGCGATGATTTCTTCCACTTCCGCCGGCGTGAGGAAGTTTTCCAGAATGAGAAAGCCATTGTCTTGATAGAATGCAATTTGCGGGGCGGTCACCTGGGTGTTCATTGCAGCTCCTCGAGGCGGTGAGTGTGGGCTGGGTTTGCGATGACAAGCAGAAGCAAAAGGCAGCAGTGTGCAGCAACAAGGTTTTGTTGAGTAATAATTCCTGCCGCGTGATTCCAGGCTTCTTTGGCGATAAAGATTCGCAGTTTCGGTCGATTGCCGCAGCACCGCCGGCCGGCGCAAATTTCCGTTGGCGTTTTGTGCCGCGGCGGATATATTGCAGCGTCACGCGCGTCTCATTCTGCGGAGAGAAAAGATGAAGCCTTTGCGATTTGTCGTGATTGGCCTCGGCGGCTACGCCGCCGTGCACCTGGAGGCGGTGGCATGGCTGGCGCAACAGGGGCTGGCCCGGCTCACTGGCGTCATCGCCATTGCAGTTGATCGCGACCGCTTTCCAGAACGGGTGGCGGCTTTGCAGGCGGCGGGCGTCCGGCTGTTCGACAGCATCGACGATTTCTTCAGCGCGGGCGCACCGGCTGACGTGCTCACCGTGCCGATCGGCATTCATCAGCATGTGCCGGTCAGCGCCGCCGCGCTCGCTGCCGGATTGCATGTCTATTGCGAAAAGCCGCTCGCCGCCACCGTGCAAGAGGTTGACCACCTGATTGCCAGCCGCAACGCCTCGGGAAGGAAAATCGCCGTGGGCTTTCAGCACATTCACAGCAACGCCATGCAGCAGCTCAAGGCGCGCCTCTTTTCCGGCCGGCTTGGACGCGCGCAAACGATCACGCTGCTGTGCAGTTGGCCGCGCAGCGAGCAGTACTACAGTCGCAATGAATGGGCGGGCAAGCTGCGCGCCGGTAAACACTGGGTGCTGGACAGTCCGGCCAATAATGCGCATTCCCATTACTTGCTCAATGCCCTCTATCTCGCCTCAGCGCAGGAGCATGCCGCTGCCGTGCCGGCGCAACTGCGCGCCGAGCTTTATCGCGCCTATCCCATCGCAAGCTGTGACACGCTGCAGATGAAATTCACCACGCCGGAGGGAGTGCGTTGCCACGTGTTGTTGACGCACGCGGCCGCCAGCGCGATCGGCCCGCAAATGAAAATCACGTGTGAACGGGGAAGGGTGCGGTGGGAGGGCGACAACGGCACAACGAACGTCGTCTATGCCGAGGGCACGGTCGAGCAGTTTGACAATGAAATCCACCCGCAATGGCGCTACCACGGCATGCGCGATTTGGTGCAGGCGATTCGGCAGGACGCCGAGCCGCTGTGCTCGCTCGAGATCGCGCGCTGCCAAACGCTCACGATCAATGCCATGCACGAAAGCTGCCCGGAGATCGTCACGGTGCCGCCGGCTTTCATCGAAGCAGTCGAGGACTGGGAGATGTTTCCGCCCAACACCAAAGGCCGCTTCCGCCGCGTGCGCGAGCTCGACCGCCATCTGCTGGCCGCCGCGGAACAGAATCTCTTTCTCAGCGAGATGGGAATACCCTGGGCCACGCCGCGGCTGGTGAAAACGTTTGCGCCCGGCGATTACCGCCATTTCCCGCAGCAGAGCTGAGACGACGCCGGCGCCAGTTCGACTCACTGCAGCCTGACGCGCACGCCGGTGGGAGGAGAGGGAGGCCTCACATCCTTTTCCGGTACCAGGCTGCCGGTCAAAGTCAAAATCGTCTGACTGGCGAGTGTCACCTGCAGGTTCCGGGCGGCCACCGGCAGGCTTGCGAGTTGGCGATGTGGTTCCTGCGCCGAGGTGCGAAAGGCCTCCAGCGAAGACACCTTCAGATTTTGCAGAGTGAGATTCACGGTGAGCGCTGTCGGCGCGCGATTGATCAGCACGATCGTAAGGCTCGCTTGGGCGGCATGTTTGAAGGCGCTTGCCAGCAGATCCGGATGCGAGGACTGCGCGGCCACGCGCCGGGCAGCCACGGGCACGTGCAGAAAAAATTGCTGCAGCGCATGAAAAATCGGATTGCGGCTGGCATCGGCATTCACGGCTTGATCTCTGCCCAGCAAAGCCCATTGGTAACCGCGGCTGGCGTTCCCGTGCGTGAGAACATTGTGCCACATTTGCAGGCACTCGAAGGCCCAGGGCCAGGTGGTGTTGGGAATGTTCCACGGCGTGGTACCGATTTCAGTGAAGTAAACCGCGAGTCCCTTGCTCTGGGCCAGCTCGGCGATGCGCTCGAATTTCGCATTCCACTGATCCGGCCCGCCGTCGACGAAGTAGGTATGATACGAGATCGCGCTGAGGTAGGAGGCGGCCACCGAATCCGCCAGCAAGGGCGCCACCCATTGCTCGGGATCGTAGTAGGGGGAGGCCAAATCCGGCGCGACGATTTTGGTGGTGAGGCCTTCGCGCCGAAATTTGGCGCCCACGGTTTTGATCAAATCGCGCAGTTCCGCGGGAGAGTAAGCCACTTGATAGCCGTCCGGCTCGTTGGCAAGAACGATTTCTGAAATGAGAATGCCGCGCCGATTTTTCGCCCAGAGCAAATAGGCGGCCACGGACTCGGCGAATTCGGCGTGCTTGCTGCGCGGCAAATCGCGTTCGCGTGTGAGGGTGGAATCGGTGACCATCCAATCCGGCACGTTCCAAATGCCGGGCAGCACCTGTTTGCCGAAGCGGTGCGCCAGGCTGTCCATCATGTTGAAATCGCTCTGCACCAGCAGGGCCTCGGTATCGTGCTGCTCAAAGCGCGAGGCAAAATACTCCCAGTTGAAATGCTCGGGATCCTCGTCGTCATTCCTGGCCTCCCAGCAGCCGAATTCTGTGACCAGGCGCACGTGCGTGGTGCCCAGCTCGTTGAAGGCGATAGCATAGACGCGCGGATTCGACCAGCCGTTCCAACCGTTGAGAATCCAACTGTAGCTGTTGCCGCCCCAGCCGCGAATGGTCTGATAGGTTTGGTTGCCATCCACGGTGACGTTGGCCTGTCCGGCAGCGCGGCTCGTCAGCGCAAGCAGGAGCAGAACGCTCGCTATTCTACGGGAGATGTGGGGCGGCATGATCAAGCCTCCGGCAGTTGTTGGAGAGAGAGGCGATTGGCGTGTTGCAGCGACCGCAATCGCCGCGAAAAAGCGCATGCAAATTTTGATCCGTGTCACCAAAGCCGTTGTCTGAAAATTTGATTCAAGGAGGAAAGAATGATAAGCAACCATCGCGTTTCGCAGTGGACCGTGTTCATGCTGCTGCTGGCGCTGGCCTGGAGCACAGCCGGCGCGCAAACCAAGCTGCCGGCGATTTTTTCCGATCACATGGTGCTGCAGCAGAAAATGAAAATCCCGGTTTGGGGAACCTCGGTGCCGGGCGCCACCGTAACCGTGCAATTTCACCAACAACGCAAGACCGCACGGGTTGATGCCCAGGGCCATTGGCGGGTGAATTTGAATCCTGTGCCCGCGGGCGGACCTTACGAACTCGTGGTCGGGAGCAGCGACACGTTGCGCTTTCGTAATGTCATGGTCGGCGAAGTGTGGTTGTGTTCCGGCCAATCCAACATGGAAATGCCCCTGGTGAGCACGTGGGCGAAGGTAAACAATTTCCGGCAGGAAGTCGCCGCCGCCAATCATCCCGATTTGCGGTTGATCATCATCAAGCGTGCCAAGAGCACCAAGCTGCAAAGCGAGGCTGACACCGAAGGCTGGAAAGTGTGCGACACCACCAGCGTGAAGAACTTCTCCGCCACCGCTTATTTTTTCGGCCGCCACCTGCAGCAAAAGCTCGGCGTGCCGGTGGGCCTGATTCAAAGCGCGTGGGGTGGAACCGTGGTGGAAGCCTGGACCAGCGGAGCTTCTTTGAAGGCCATTCCGGACCTCAAAGGCTTTGTTGAAATCCTCGAGCAGACCGCGCGGGACAGCATCTTCAATCAAGCCTCTTACGAGCAGAACTTGCAGGGCTGGCACCGCCAGCTTGCCGAGTTGGATCTCAAAGCTGCCGGCGAGGGCTTGCCGTGGTTTGATCCCAAGCGCGATGATCAAAGCTGGCAGATGATGGCATTGCCTACGGCGTGGGAACGCGCCGGCATGCCGGACGTCGATGGCCTGGTGTGGTTCCGCAAGCACGTCAATCTCCCCGAAACAGCAGCCGGTCAGAAATTGCGGCTGCACCTCGGGCCGATTGATGATTTCGATTGGACGTTCTTCAATGGCCGCGAAATCGGCCGTACCAGCGTGTTCAATGCACCGCGGCAGTACGAAGTGCCGGCGGACTTGGTGCAAGCCGGCGACAATGTGATTGCCGTGCGGGTGCTCGATACCGGCGGTCTCGGCGGTTTCTACGGCAAGCCGGAGCAGCTTTATTGGGTGGGAAGCGATTCCGTGCGAGGTTCGCTCGCCGGCGCCTGGTACTACAAAACCGGTTTGCGGTTGCAGGATATCCCGCTGCCGCCGCCTTCGCCGCTGACGCCCAACCGGCCGACGGTGCTCTACAACGCCATGATTGCCCCGCTGATTCCCTATGCCATCGCCGGCGCGATTTGGTATCAAGGTGAAAGCAATGCCGGCCGCGCCTATCAGTATCGCACGCTGTTTCCGTTGCTGATTCAAGACTGGCGCCGGCAATGGCAACAAGGCGATTTTCCGTTTCTCTTTGTGCAGCTTGCCAATTACCAGGCGGCGAATGCCGAGCCGGTGGATAGCGACTGGGCGGAACTGCGCGAGGCACAAACCATGGCTTTGGCTGAACGCAACACCGGCATGGCAGTGGCCATCGACATCGGCGACGCCAATGACATTCACCCCGGCAACAAGCAGGGCGTGGGTGATCGCCTGGCGCTGCAGGCGCGCCGGGTTGCCTATGGCGAGAAGCTCGTGCCTTCCGGTCCACTCTACACGAAGATGAAAATCGAGAACAATCGCGTTCGCTTGTTCTTTGATCACACCGGCAGCGGCTTGCTGGCCGGCGGCGGGCAAGAGCTGCAGGGCTTTGCCATGGCTGGTCCCGATCGCAAATTCGTGTGGGCGCGCGCGGAGATCGAGGGCAAGACCGTGGTGGTCAGCCATCCGCAAGTGCAGCAACCGGTGGCAGTGCGCTATGCCTGGTCGAGCAATCCCGTGTGCAATCTGTTCAATCGTGAGGGCCTGCCGGCCTCGCCTTTCCGCACCGATGACTGGCCGGGAGTGACCCGTGCGGCGCATCTGAACCGGCAGTATTGAGCGGACGATTCTCCAGCGCAGTCAAGATTTTTCGCGGCCGGCGCCCGCAGGCGTGGCCGAATAGCCTCACATGCCGGAGGACCAGTGTCTGTCCACAAATAGAGAAACCGCCCGGGCGCTTGGCCCCGCAGCGTGTGCAAGCTGAATAGGACTCGCACTTGTTCATCACGAAGCGCCCGGGAGGTGGTGTTTTTGGAAGAACACGAACAATTTCACGCAACTCTAAGGTCAGGTGGCACGCACCCGGCATGACACGCACCGGGGCGTGAACTCCACCTGGAAGTGAGACATTCTGCGCCGCCAGCAGTGTGATGGTATTAAGCTGGCGTTGCCGCCGCAGCACGGTTTCAATCACGCGGCGGACAGGTTTTAAGCCCACGCGGGTCAGTGCATGACCAAAGCCTGGGCAAAATCACGACGCCGCGAAGAAAAAGAGCGGCATCATGGAAAATCGCTTGACATTGCCGCAGCGGTTTTGCATCTTGCGCCGCCAATTTTATCGGGCTGCAGTGTGAATTGCATGTGGGGAGAAGGTACACTCCTTCCGGCTTCCGATCTCCTGGTTTTTCCCGCTCACAAGTCACAGCCGCCTCCGACTTCTCCCAGTGGTTAAATCGCTTCAATCATACCTCGCCTGTGCGCGGCCTTTCCGCGCCGATCAAGAATCTCTGGGCAGCGTAGCGTATTGCAACTGATGCAATTCTGCGGGCGTGCCCGGTTGGGCTGTTTGGGTTCCTGCACAGCAGGGGGCCGAGATGCTTTTTCGCTCAGAGGCCACATTTGCTCGTTGTGTTGTGTTGCAGTTGAGCCTGTTCACCGGCTCGCTTTCAGCGCAGCCGCATGCGGCCCATCGCGTCGAGCTTGGGCGCCGCCACCAGCCGGCGGCCAGTGGGCACACGCGCACTTTGCCACTCCTCCGCATCAACGAAGTCGTTACAGACCCACAGCAGGATTGGGATGATTCTGCTGGCGGCAATGGCTCGCCCTTCGATGCCGTTCCGGGCAACGGTGCGATTTCCGCCACCGATGAATGGGTCGAGCTTTTCAATGCCGGCGACACGCCGGTTGACCTCACCGAAAGCAGCGGCTGGACGATCGAATTCGTCGATACCACTCCCGAAATCCTCAATTTCGCCAACCCCGGCAGCGCGGTCAGGCTGGTGTTCAGCCAGGGCGGCAATCCTTCTTTTTTCCAATCCGGCGAGTATCTCGTCATCGGCAACCCACCCGGTAATTTGAACAACGACGTCTATCTCATTCTCAAGAACAGCGGCGGAGAGATAGTTGATGACGTCGAGTTGGGCGATGATGCCGAGGGCGATGGCGCCGGCGACGGCGCACCCGATGGCGGCGCGGGCGGCGGCGATGCCACCAGCGCCGCCGACGAAGCCATTGCCCGGCTGCCCAATGGCCACGACACCGACGATGACGTCGCTGACTTCGTGCAACAGCCGGCGACCATCGGTGCCACCAATGCCGGCGAGGTTTGCGTGACATTTGACTTTCCCGTGAGTGGAGGCGCGTGGTATTTGATCTCACTGCCGGTGATTCCCGCAGCAGCGCAAGTGAGTGCCCTGTTTCCCACGGCCGTCACGGCTTTCGAGTGGGTATACGCTGCGCAGTCCTATCAACTCGCTGACACGCTGGCGCCGGCCAAAGCCTATTGGTTGCTTATGGCAGAGCCGGCAACGGTGGAAGTCTGCGGCCAGGCTTTGGAAACTTACACGAAAAGCTACGCTGCGACCGGCTGGGATTTGATCGGAGCGACGTTGCAGCCGGCGCCGGTTACGGACGCTCCCGCGGGCAGCATCGCCGCCATGTTTGGCTGGCAGGCGGCCGGCCAGAGCTATGAGATGATTGACCCTCTGCAGACCGAACCAACCCATGGCTATTGGATTCTGGTGTCCCAGGCCCCCAGCAGCGTGACGGTCGGGCCGGCTGGCGGCGGCAGTGCGAGGCGGTCAAGCAGGAATTGAGACGCTGGGCGTTTACTGCCTCCAACTCAGAAAAAAATCTGATGCAGTTTGCAAAGTCAAAACAAAGCGATTGCATCAAACAACGTGCAAGTGAACTGGAGGGCAACATGAAGACGGCGCATCTTGTTGGGATTGCACTGCTCGGGCTTTCTGTTACTGCCGCGAGTCAGGGGGACGAAGGCCGCTCGCGAGCCGCATCTCATCTGGTCAGTGGAAATGCTCGGATTGAAAACCTTCCGCCGAAGTCTCATGATGAGTATCGTCACATCGAACTGCCGAGGTTGGCCGCTCCTGCCATAACCTCTCCGGCGGCCAGTTCCGGAGTTTTGACCGGCTTCATCAATGATTGGTGGGAAGGCGGTCCCGCTTTGGCTTTTGATTATTTGGTGCCGGTTCAAAGCGGAATTCTCGGATGGTGGTCGAGGAATACCGCCACCCACGCATGGTTCTATGGTTACAATGAATCGACGGAAGTGGCGCATGTGACCGGCATCTCCGATATTTCTGAAATCGCTGATGCTTCTATTTATCCATACGACGATTGGGCGGTCGGGCCGGTAGGCGCCGGCGAATTTGTTTTGTTTCACAATACCGCGACTGGTTACTATGCTGCCTTGCGGATCGACAGGTTTCTCGATGCCGGGGCCCGCATTGACCTCACTTGGTATTTCCAATCTGACGGCAGTCCGGATTTCTCCTCCTTCACCTCCTCGCTGGCAGCGCGATTCTTTACCGACAATCGGCATGAAGGCATCGCGCCTTACACCGTCCAATTCAGTGATTTCTCCAGTGCGACAGACTCGACAAGTATCATCTCCTGGGAGTGGGATTTTGAAGACGACGGCATTGTCGATTCGCAAGAGCAGAATCCGGCTTGGACTTTTGTGAATGAAGGAGTCTATTCCGTCCGGCTGACTGTTTCCGACGGCGTCAACACGGCGACGTGGGTTGCGGACCGCTACCTCGAAGTCCAGGCCGGCAATACCATGTTGCTGGTCTCTTCCCGGCACAGCGTGCTGGCATGGTCGGTTGAGCCGGTCTATACGCGATCGTTTCTTACCCATGCGCAGGCCTGCGAGCAATGCTACCCGCTCGGTTACGGCGGCTTCGACCAGACCTGGGGCCCGCTGCCGGTGCCGGATTCCAAAATCATCGCCTTTCAGCATTTCGAGGCGTGCGAGGATGGCAGCTTTGACATTTATGCCGTCGATGCCTCCGAACCCTCGGCAGCAGGCACGTTGGTCTATTCCGGGATGGCAGCCTCAAACTGCACCTGGTCTGGTCTGCATCTGTTGGACATCTCATTCCTCGCGGAAAGCACGTTCTTCCTGAGGATTGATAACCATGCGGACGTCGCCGCGCGGCTGCAAAAGTTCGCCGTCGTTTCCATCCCCTTGCAAGCAGGACCCCAGATTTCAGTGTTTCCGGCCAATATTGCTTTCGGCACTGTGATGGCCGGCGAAGCCAGTCCGCCAGCGATGGTGACGATTCGGAATGCGGGGACTGCGGACTTGACAGTGAGCAGCATCATCTCTCCGGGAGCACCCTTTGCGCTGGACAATTTGCCGGCCTTGCCGTTGGTTTTGGCCGCCGGAGAAACCGCGCCATTCGATGCCAGCTTCTCGCCCCAGCAGCCGGGTGTGGCGCAGGGGACGATCGTGATTGCCAGCGACGATGCCGACGATCCTGAAGTCCAACTTTCGTTGACTGGCTATGGCATTGTGCCGGGCGTCGCGTTGGCTTTCGAGAGCGTAAGAGTTTCCGATTATGCCGGCAATCAAGATGGCATTGCCAATGGCGGCGAGCAAATAGAGCTGCCGGCCAAACTGCGCAACAACGGCACAGAGGCGGCATTGGGCGTGCAGGCCACGATCACCAGCACGAGTCCGTATGTGACGATCTACGGCAACAATGCCAATTTTGGCACGGTGGCAACGGGCGTGAGTGAGGAACGCTACGGTTGGTACATGCGCGTGGCAGAAGGCACACCGGAGAGCGCCGAGATTGAGTTTAGTGTCACGATCACCGCCACCAACGCCGGGCCTTTCACCGACAGTTTCGCGATCATCACGGGTCCGCCGCTGCCGGCGGGCGGGCCGTTGGTGCTGGACGGCTATGTGCTGGATGATTCGCAACCGGCCAGCCAGGAGATTCAAGCGCGGCAGGAGAGTCGGCGCCAGCAATTTCGCGAGGCGGCGAAGAATGGCTATCTCAAGCCCGGCTATTCGCTGCTGGACAGCAGTATTGTGGTGCATCGCGCCGGCAATGGCGATGGCATCATCAACGGCGGCGAGATCATCGACATTTACCCGCGCGTGCGCAACGATGGCGCTGAAGCTTATGAGGTGCGCGCCTATTTCAACAGCCCGAGCGAGCCGGCGATAGGCATCGATACTTACGTCTATTTCGGCACGATTTCAGCGGGAGAGACGCGAGCGGCGGATAACCCGTGGACCATTGGTATCAAACTGGGCACGCCGGCAGGGACGGTCATCACCCTCGAGGTGGTCATCGACCAACTGGTGGGCGGAAGCGTGACGGAAACGCTGGTTCTCACCACCGGGCCTTCGCTGGGCATTCCGCCTGCCGCCGAGGCGGGAGCGCTGCTGGCGTCCAATACCTATTACCAAAACCAGGGCTATCTGTATTCGCTGGATCCGGGTTCGGGCAGCGGCGCGGTCGTCGGGGTGACTGGCCTCAACAGTGTCGAGGATCTGGCGGCCAATCAAGCGGGCGATCTTTTTGCGATTGGCTACGGTTATTTGCTGTTGCGGATCAATCCGGTCACTGGCGCAGGCCTGTTTGTGGCGCGGCTACGCAATGCCGTGAGCGGGTCATACCTGTATAGTGTTGGAGGTCTGGCTTTCAATGGCACTGGCGAGCTTTATGGGATTCGGTCGGACTCCTACGACCCGAGCCTTTATCGGATCGACATTGCGACGGGAGAGGCGACATTGGTGGGCAATACCGGCGTTTCTTACTTGCTCGGGCTGTCCTTCAATCCCACCACCGGCGCGCTCTGTGCCTCCCGCGGGCAGGGCAGCGATGAGATTTACAAGCTCAATCCTGCCACCGGGGCGGCGACGCTGGTTGGCCAGACCGGTTTTGCCAGTTCGATTTCCGATCTTGCGTTTGACAGCACGGGTGTGCTTTACGGGTTGACCTCCTCCGAAGGCTCGAATCCTTGGAGCTTAATCACGATTGACACCAGCACTGCCGTTGGTACTCTGGTCGGCGCCACCGGGGTTTATGGTTTGGCGGGACTCACGTTTGTGCCGCCGCGGCAGAGCGGCGGGCAGATTGCTGTGCATCCCTCGCATGCTGAATTCGGCAACGT
>JAKLJX010000044.1 GCA_023150945.1 bacterium
TTTTTGTAGGCCTTTAAATTGTGCATGTCTACAAGATAACACAAAATATTTAATTGTAAAGCTTATTTTTTAACAAATCCTTATCCTTCATCACTTCCTCGATAATCTCCTCGACGCTCATCACTTTGCCGATGATTTGCAGTGCTTCATAGGCGCACGCTTTCACGCATTGTTCATGAACCTCGCACAACGAATGATCGAGTCGATGTTTACCCTCGATTTGATACTGCGCGCCGGTTGGGCAAACGGCAACGCAGGAGAGACAATCCTCGCATTTGTCCCGGCGAAAAGAAAGCTCCGGCTTGAATGACTGCGACTCGGGGTTGTGGCACCACAGGCAGCGCAAAGGACAGCCTTTGAGAAAGACCGTGGTGCGAAGCCCTGGGCCGTCGTGCAGCGCGCAGCGTTGGATGTCGAAGACGATGCCGTTCATGTTTGACAAGACGTAACCCAGGTCGCCGCTCTGGGAATCGCCTCCCGTCGGGCCGCCTGGGTTAGGCATACAATGTGCGACTCAAAATCTCCAATTGCACGTCGCGCGCAAGCTCCACAAAACGCGCGCTGAAGCCGCCCACACGCACGAAGAGATGTTGATACTTTTCCGGCTCGAGCAGTGCGGCCTCCAACTCCTTGCGATTGACCACAGTGATCATGGCTTGCGCGCCGCCTTTTGCAAAATACGTATCGAGCAAGGCGCGCAGCTTTGTTCGGCCGTTCGCAAACAACTCACGGCTGAATTTCATGTTCTGCACCGCGCCCGCATGAATAGAAGGGCGCGGCTTGACAATGGAATTGAGAAACGCGGTTGCGCCCTTGCGATCACTGCCGCCGGAGGGCGCATTGCCGTTGGCCATCGGCTCGCCGGCAAGCCGGCCATCCGCAGAGGCCGCGGTCTGGTGGCCCATCAACGTGTTCGCGCTGTTGTTGATGACGACAACGAGATAAGAGTGCAAACCGACTCGATCAGCCTGGCGACGCACGAAGTTGCACACGTGATCATGAACCTGCAACAGCATGCCATCGGCGCGCTCGTCATCATTGCCATACTTGGGTGCATTCAGCAAGAGCCGCCGCTGCTGCGCAAAGCCTTCAAAGTTGGCGTCGAGCGCGGCGAGCACTTGCTCCGGCGACAGCACCTTTTTGTCGTAAACCAGTTCCTTGATCGCCGTTAGGCTGTCCGCCGTGTTGGTGTTGCCGTAAGTCTCCAGCGTGCCGCCGAGATACTTGATGCCGCCGGAGAAGACACCCTTGCCGCGCGAGAGACAATCATCATAAAGCATACTCATGTACAAGAACGGCGCGGCCTCGCCGGCAATCTTGTATTCCAGCGCTTCGTGGTCCGCCATCAATTCCACAAAGAACTCGACTTGCTTTTGATACGCTCGCCACAGTTCATCGAAGGATTTAAAGTCTTTGAAAGCACCCAGAGCCAGCCCCATCCTCTTTCCCGTGAGCGGGTCGACGCCGTTGTGCAGCGTCACTTCCAGCGCTTTGAGCAAATTGATGACGCCGCTGGGCGTGCCGAAACTTCTGTGCTCGATGATGTATTCGCCGCAGCCATAGGGAACGTATTGTTCGGCCTCCGCATGTTCGAGGCAAAACGCCTTCATTACGGCCGGCACATTCACGTCGTCGTTATAGAGCATCGGAAACGTTCTGCCCTCACCGATTACGGTGAGCGCCTTTTCCATCAACGCGGGATTCATGCCGCGATAAAACCGCAAAGAAAGCTGTGGCTCGATGGCGTGAACCGTGCGTGTGGCTTCCATGGCCAGCAGCGCAAAGCGGTCGGCATTGGCTTCGTGGGGCCGGCCTTTGCCGCCGATGATCACGCGGCCGTGCACGCGCGTGTTGCGCGCCGCCATCAACCGCCACAACGCTTGCATGAGCGCCAGCGCCTCGTCTTCCGTGAGCACACCACGGTCGAGGTCACGCGCGTAGAAGTCGCCCAAATAGACATCCATGCGGCCATAGTTGCGCACGTCCGCCACGAGCGCATACAGCCAGAACAACTGCCTGGCTTCCCGCAATGTTTGCGGCTTTGATTGCGCGATGGAGTCGAGGGATTGGGCGATTCCCAGCAACTCCAGTCGGGCCGGCCGGGTTGCAGCAAGCGTCCGCGCTTGTGCAGCGTAATGCTTGCAGACTTCAACAAAGACTTCGAGCGCGATTTTCATGCCATCATATAGCCTTACATCTCCGCCATTCGCAGCCGCAGAATTTCGCTGCCGTTCCACTTCCTCAAACAGGCCGGGCACACCAAGAGCCATGAGCTTGCCAAAATCGATGGTGCCGCCAGTCATGCGATAAAGCGGAAAGGCAATGCCGGAATCGGCCATCCAATTGTCGGAAGGCAGATGGCGGGCCATGTGGCTGGGAAAGGCAGCGCGCAATTTGCTCGAAGTATCTTCGCCCTGCCAGAATGCAAGCATATCCGCTATCGCCCGGCGCTGGGCGGCATCGCGCTCGTGGGCTTGCAGTTCTTGCTCGATCTCTTTACTTTGGCAATAATAACCGAACGCCGTCGGTCCCCATTCATCCGGACTGACGCCAACCAAGGCGTGGGCAAGGCGGCCGGCAAACCGATCGTGCTCTTCGATCTCGGCCAGTGTTGCCGGAAATTGCGCGCGCAGGCACATGGCCTCGCGCAGCGCCGGATGCTCGTGTTGATAGGCGCGGTAGGTCGCGGTGAATGTCAGCTCGCGGCTGAGTCGATCGTTCGGCGACATGAGTGGACTCCGCTCGGATGTGGTCCAGCCGGACCAAGTAGAGGGTGTTCATGTTATTCAATACGCCTGCAGCATCGCTGACCGGCGGCCGGCAGGACGCATCCGGCCGGCCCGGCAGGCATTCCCTAAAAGCTAGCAGCTCTCCACTGAAAATCTTGTTCCGGCTTGACCATTTGTTGTGTTCTATTGATGTTCCATCCCCCAAAGGCAGGCAGACGATGAGCATTCTGCGAATGACAGCGAAGGGTTTGATCGATCCCGAGACCGAAACCCATTATGCTTTTCACAAAAGCCTGAAACACATCACGTTCGTGCATTGCCACGACTTCTTCGAGCTGTTCTTGATTACCCACGGCGCCGTCACGCATCGGATCAACGGCAGACGGCAGACGCTCACCGAAGGGGCGCTCGTCTTCATGCGACCGGATGACGTGCACTGCTACGAAAAAATCGCGGGCCGCGATTGCGAGCTGATCAATCTCGCCTTTCCGCGGCAGACGGTGCGCGAGTTGTTCGACTATTTGGGGAAAGGCTTTCGCCCAAACCGGCTGCTTGCACCGACACTGCCGCCGAGCGTTATTCTTCCCAAATCAGAAACCACGTTGGTGAAAGCAAAGCTCGAGCAGCTTCATACGATTCCGCCAACCCACAAACCGGAGATGCGCACGCAGCTTCGCATTTTACTCGTGGATTTTTTCTCCCGCTATTTTTCGCGCCAACGGGCGCGGGCGAAAAAGTCGATTCCGGACTGGCTGGACTGGCTGTTGCACGAGATGCACAAGAAGGAAAATTTCGCGCCGGGATTGGGCGTGATGCAGAAGCTCGCGCGCCGCAGCCCGGAACACCTCAGCCGCGTGTTCAAGGCTCAGTTCGGCACGACCCCGACGCAGTTCATCACCGAATTGCGGTTGAATTACGCAGCGAATCTATTGGCAAGCACGGATGAAACCATCGCCTTCATTGCGATGGAGGTGGGTTTCGGAAATCTCAGCCATTTCTATCACGTTTTCAAAAAGCGTTTCAGCGTCTCTCCCAGGCAATTTCGTGTGCAGCACAAGAGATCAGCAATTCCGTAACACAAGCCGCCGGCGCACAGGCATGCGTGGGCGAATGCCGGCTGGGTCAGACCGCCGGTTCGCTAATCATCCATTCGAGCCGGCGCAGTGGTGGGCGCGCAGTGCGGGCTGAGTGAGTATTTCACCAACGCATTGAGCAACAACGCAGCGAAAGGATCGTGGCCGAGGGCGTCGGCGAGACGCAAGGTGCACAAGAGCAGCTTCCCCTGGCCGACTTTCATTTGCAGCACGCTGGCCGAGTTCAAATGCAGCCAGCCGACATACATCCCGGCAAGAACATCGGAAAAGTTCGCCGCCGCCAGGCCGGTGATCACCGTGCGCGGTGCCACGTGCTCGGCTTCAAACTCCAGGAACCTTCCCACACCAAGATCGCGAAACGGCGGCCGGTTGTTGCGCAGCCAGTTGAGATTCGAAGCCCAATTGCCGTCGTACCATTCCGCCGCGCGGCTGGTCAGCACAAATGGAAAAGCCGCCGGCAGCTTGGTGGTGCTGTCAATCAAACAAATGGCGCTTTCGCCCTTTCGCAGCCTTTGCAGAAGCTCGTCATCAAGCACATTGGTCACCAGCGCGGCACTCTGCGCAGAGGATTCTTTCGGAAGAAAACCAGCGGCATGCGCAGCCTGGGCAAACGCGCCGAGAGTTTTGTCGGGATCATGAAGGCGAATCGCGGCGGGCGCAGCGAGGCGGGGATAGACCAAAACTTCCACCGCATTTTGCGCGAGCAGCTCACCGCCGGCGGGAGTGGTGAGCTGAAATTGCAGGCGCACGCGCTGGGGGGAAGTCACTTCGGGCAAGGCCAGGCGCAGCGACGCAATGCTTTTGACTTCCGTGCGCGCGATTGGCGGAATCGCCAGCTCGCCGGTCGCACCGAAAGAAGCCTGCCAACGCAACTTGGCCGGCGCGACTTCCACCGCGCTGTAATGCGAGAGCCAAAGCTCGATCTCCACGGTTTCATCATCCCAATAATTGTATTTCACCGGTCGGGGAATGATCACGTCCTGCTGCTGAATGTTGGCCAGATCGTCGGCGTAAATTTTCACATTGCGCCACATATCGAGCAAACCGTTACACTCCCAGTTGATGTCCGTGAACTCGGTGATGACGTAACCTTGTATTTCTGGCTTCAGCCGAATCTGCTCGATTTCATATTTCAACGCCAGGAACTGCGCGCGCTGGCTCTCTTCCGCAAGTTGATTGTAGCTCTCGAAAATCTCATCATACTGAAAATCTTTGAAGCGTTGTTGCACGCCTTGGGGTAACGTCACTTGCCGGCCGCCGAAATCGCGCGCAAACCACCACGGCATCTCTTCCGGCAGCTTGGGCAAGCCCCAATTGCCGAACTCGGAAAGCAACAAGGGCTCCTTGCCGGTTTCCTGCGCATCGCCAAACTCGCTGAACAACCACTTGGGACGTTGGGCAAAGTCGCTGATGGTTTGATCGAAGCGGTGGCGGTTTTCCGGGATCGCCCAATACGTATGATAATCGTTGAGGTCGGTCTTCATGTGAAAGTTGCCCCAGCACGCGCTATTGTCCACGATGAGCCTGCCGGTCGCCCGTTGCTTCGCGCGATCAAAAGCCGAGAGCAGCCATTGCCGTTGTTCAGGTTGTTTCAAATCCACTCCCCAGCTCTCATTGCTGAGACTGATGATCACAAGCGAGGGATGATTCCAATCGCGGTCGAGCATGGCTTCCAACGTTTCTTCACCTCGGCGCGCGGCTGCGGAGGTGAACACGTCCCAATTCGGGATTTCATACCACACGAGCAGGCCGATTTCATCGGCGACTTTCAAATAGCGCGGATCGGGAACCTTAATATGGCAGCGCAGCATATTCAAGCCGAGGCGCTTCGCCTTCAACATTTCGTCGCGCAGGTATTCTTCCGAAGGCGTAGTGTAAATCGTCTCGGGATAGAAATCCTGATCGAGCGCGGCCATGAGATAAAACGGCTCGCCGTTGAGATAAAGCAGCTTGTCTCTAGCTTCGATTGCGCGGAAGCCGAAGCGCTCGATGATTTGGTCATGCTTTCCAAGCAGCAATTCCGCTTCATAGAGCTGCGGCGAGTCAAGGCTCCAAAGCTGCGGCTGGGGAACGAGGCCTTCGAGCCGCGCTTTCTGCTGCGACGACGAAATCAGCTTGGAAATTTGCAGGACTTCATGCTTTTGTGGATCAAAGACGCGCAACGAAAGTTGTTCCGTTGCGCTCGTGTTTTCTCCCCGGCTAAGATCCACGTCGACGGAGATTTTTCCGGCTACTGTCGGCGTAATGTGAATCTTCGTGAAGTGCCGTGCGGGTTTGATGGCCAGGTGCACGCTTTGCCACAAGCCGCTGGTCTGCACATACCAATTCTGCTTGCCATGCGGAATGTGCCAGTAGCTGATGCCTTCGGTGCCGGTTTCTGTCGGTTCTGGATCCAGCACGCGTACAATGACTTCATTCTCACCAGGGTTCACCGCTTGCCGAATCTCGCAAGCAAACGGCGTGTAGCCGCCTTCGTGTCTGCCTACACGCCGGCCGTTCACGAAAACCTCGGCAACATAATCCACGGCGCCAAACTCGAGCAGCACCGTTTCGTCGGCTTTGAGTTTGGGAAGCGTAAATGTCCTGCGATACCATGCCACGCCTTGATAGTCGCGCAGATCGGCAAACTGCGCCTGCCATGAAAGCGGAACTTTCGCCGTGCGCCAGCTCGCGTGTTCGCGCACATTGTCGATGCCGAACGCGGCGCTGCTGTCGACGGCAAACTGCCATTCGCCGTCGAGCGAGAGGATTTGTGCGGAAGCCATCGGCGAAACCATAAGAGTGCCACAGACTGCCAGCCTGCAAATCAAACCAAAAATCACAGTGAAAGCAGGTTCTGTCATCATCACTCCCACTGGCCACTCGGCCTGACTGGAGTTCATCCCGTGCGACGGTTTGGGTTCAGCCACAAATGACCCAATCGCTTTTGCCCATTCAATGTGGTTTCAAAATACACGCCTTTGATGGTGGCAAACACTTGCGGAAAGTCATGATGATCCCCGCATGCCGTGGCCACGCAATCGCCCGGGCCGATTGCGTAGAACGTGCCTTCGGAAACGGCCAGGCCTTCGCCTTCATGGATAATCCAGTATTCATCACAATCATGATAATGATTATCGAAATCCGTCGTGCGGGAGTAATCCGTGGGATCACCGGCGTTTTGAGGATGATCGCTGTTGGCAAGCGTGAACACGCCGCAGCCGCCGGTTTCCTCGCCCCAATGGCCGCAGACGCGCACCAACACGGTTGGCGAGAAAACCTCTTTTGCTTCAAACCGATCCACTGTCGTGCTGAGCTCAACGACGTCGCTTGCTTGCATGATGCTCGTGCGTCTCCCGACTGTGATGCGACAATGCCCTTCGCAAACGAAGAGCTTCTCTTTTGGGGAAACTCGAGCAAAAGCATGCGCAGCGCCCTCGTTTAATCTTACGATTTCGCAGTACTCCATTTCACACCACGAAGGCGCGAGCTTTCTTCCGCATTTGAAAACGGGCATGGGCGCACCCTTGATTGGTTACGCAGCCCGGCCGGCTCGACTGAGACTCGTTTCACCCAGTCCGCCGCACTGCGCTGCGGCTACTTCTTCTTCCCGGCGCTCGTAGCCGATCGAGTGGCCGCGAAAGTTCTTGGTAAACCAGGAAATCGTTACGGGCATCCATTCCTTGAAAGGTGTAGTCCGATAGTTTGTTTCCGCCCTGATTCGCTCCACACTGAAAATCGCGGTACGCCGCGTATTGAAGGGAAACACATCGCCGGCGGGATGGCGGCTGAGCGAGTGCCGGTCAAAGACATTTTGATCCACGTGCACCAACTCTGGCTTGCAAGCAAGCAGACGGCCCAGCGCATGCAAATATTCGTTGAGTGAGAAAACCTCCTCTGCTGCGACGTTGAAGGCCCTCCCCCGCGATTGCGGAAAGTCGAGGAGATTGGCAAACGCGCGTGCCACATCTTCGACATAGACTTGCTGAAAGGCGAAATCGCCGCTCCCCGGAATCAACAGCGGTTTGCCGTCCAGAATGCGCTCGATCCAGAAGAAATCGCGTTTGGCCGGATCATTGGGCCCGCTGACAAACGTCGGCCGCAACACCGTCACCGGAAAGCGCTTTTCATCATGGGCCTTCCACAAGATTTCTTCGCATTGGCGTTTCTTGATTCCGTAATCCATGCCGAACGGATTGCGCGGCCAGAATTCCATCACCGGCGCCTGGTCTTGATCTTCGGTGATCGGGCATTGCAGCTCATTCGATACCATGTAAACCGAAATCGTGCTGCAATGAATGAACCGCCCGACTTTGCCGCGAAACACTTTCACTGCCAGTTGTGATTCTTCCGGCTCGTACGCGACCATGTCATACACGACGTCCCAAGTCCGGCACGGCAGCGCCGCGAGATCGGCTTCGTTTCTGCGGTCGCCACGGATGTGCTGTAACTGCGCTGTCCTCGTGAGCAGGCTTGTGGATATCCCGCGCGTGAATACCGTCACGTGATGCCCGGCATCGAGCAGTTGCTGCGTCAAACGGGTGCTGATAAAACCGGTGCCGCCGGTGATAAGAATATTCATATTACTTTGCCAGCATCATTTTCCTAATCAAAGAATTTTCGCCAAACTGCAAGCGGTAGAAATAGATGCCGCTGGGCATTCCTTTGCCATCAAAAATGATTTTGTGATGGCCAACCTGCTTTTCACCCTCAAACAACGTAACGACTTTTCTTCCAAGTAAATCGTAGACTCGCAGACTTGCCCAGCCGCTGCGCGGCAAATCAAATTCGATCGTCGTGGTTGGGTTTCCCACACCGCGTGGCGCGGCGTCTGCGACAGACCGGGATGTTGGTTCGCTCCAAAACGGATTGGGATAGTTTTGCGCAAGCTTGAATTCATTCGGCAAGATTGACGCCACTGGAGATTCTATCGAAGTAGCCCTCAGCGTATCCGACAAAATGAACATTCGCGTCGTGTAGGCCGGAAGCGAAATACTTGCTGCGCTTAGAAATACCGGCGTGCCGGAGATGAATGCGGAGCCCAGCAAATCCGCAAGATAATAAGTTTTCGCCGAATCGAGAGCTAATTGCGCCACGGGAATTTTCACCGTGGCAGACGTCGCGGCGTTTCCCATGTTAATGATGGCGAAAATGTTTTGCTCATCCTCCCACCGGCGAAAGGCATAAACCGAATTGCTTGGTGTAACGGCGATTTCCTGAAAGTTGTCGCTGTGGAGCGCCGGAAAATCCTTTCGAAGTTGCGCCAACTTTTGGTAATAAGGAAACAGGCCGTTCTTGTCGAGTGATCTGATGGCCTGTCCGGAATTGAAAATCGCGTAGGTCTGATAGGGATGCGTGGCGAAGCCGATTTCCTGGCCGTTGTAAAGCAGGGGAATGCCATGCAAGGAAAACATCAGCGCTGCCACCATTTTCGTCCGGTTGAGATCGTGTGTCGGCAGAAACCGAAATGTGTCGTTATTCTCCATGAAGCGCAGAATCTTGGCGCGAGAAGCATAGCCGTTGCCATTGTTGGTCAGCGCGGCGCGCAATAAAGCGGCGCGAGTGTTTTGATTGCTATTGTTGAAGATCGTCGGATTGGAACTCGTGCTGTAAGAAGTCTGCCACACCCACTGCGAGACCCACGGCTGCTCCGGCGCCCAATCATAGGCCGCATCGAAACGCTCGTCGAAAACCATTGGCCATGTCGCCTTATCTTCGCCCAGAAGCAGAACCTCAGGCTTCAAGCGCTTGAGTGCCAATCGCCATTGCTGCATGAAATCCGGCCGGCGCGCATTTACGCCCCAAACCGCATCGATACGATAGCCGTCGATGTCGAATTGTTCAATCCAGTATTTGCCGGCTTCGATCATCATCCGCTGCACTTCGGGATTATCGTAGTCTAAATTGACCAGCTCATCCCAGAAATAGTAAATGAATTGCATCAACCCCTGCTGCCGAGAATTGTAATGCATGGCGTAAGGCGCAGTGTCGCGGCTGCGTTGATAGAAATCGTAATAATACGAATTCGGCCCATGACGAATCGCCTCCAGTGCATAAGGGTGATAGATCGAAGTATGATTGGGAACAAAGTCAAAAAGCACCCTCAACCCGTACGCGTGCGCCGTCGCAATCAGGGTGCGCAAATCCGCTTCGGAGCCGAGATCATTCCGCATGGCAAAGTAATCGGTCACGTCGTAGCCCTGCCCGCGGTTTCGCGTTCGATAAACCGGCTGCAGCCATAGGGCATTGATGCCCAACGCGGCCAACTCCGGGATTTTTTGCGTCACGTGATTGAACTTGCCTTCAGCAACGAAGTTGTACGGGGTAATCTCATAAATAATCGCACGGTCGATCCAGGCGGCATGATCGGTTTTGATGTTGAAAGGCAGAATGTCTTCAGCAGTTGCCGCAACCAAGGTACGTGTCTTGGTGGTATCGCCGTTGGCGGTGTAAACGTTGAGATCAAAATAGTATTCTCCCAACGGCGCGCTTGCGGGAAGAAGAAAAGACGCAACCGTGTCAGTTGGATTTGCCACGTCGATTGGCGCTGGATTATTTGCATCTGGACGCCAGAAGAAAGACAGCGCGGCGTCGCGAGGATTTTCCAACACCACGGCGTGCAGGGTGACCGCGCGATTGGCTACAGTCGCGTAAGCATGGACTTCCGGCCGGAGTTTGTAGCCGAGCGTCAAACGCAGCGTGTCGGAATAAATCGGCACACCGCTGCTGTCAACGCGGGCAACGAGAATGTTAACGCCTTCTTCCAGAATGGCCTGCACGGAAAATTGTTTGGATTGATTCTGAAATTGAAAGGGCAAAGCTTTGCCATTCACCATAAGCCAGCCGGCCGAAGCCACCACGGTATCGACCTCGCCGGTGATCAATTGTGTTTGTGACCAGACGACGGCGTTTTGTTTGTGCAGCTTGATCGTCAGCGCCGAAAGCGGCGCGGGGAGCAGCAGCGCAGGCAAGAAAAAAAATCTCATGATAGACGCTTTCAAAGATTTTGCCAGCAGATGCAATTTACTCGAGTCCTTTGGCAGCCTTTATCCGTCGTTCACGTAAACTTTTGAATCAATACCTGCCATACGTCTTCGCCACTTCCACCATCTTGAAAAGATTCGCCGGCGGTGTGTCGCGGCCGCATTGATCGCCAGTGGAGAGCACATAACCGCCGCCGGCCGCCGCGGCATCAATACAGCGCTTGCATTTCTCCTCGACTTGTGCCGGCGTGGCATTCAACATGAAATCAAACGTGTTGATGTTGCCTTTAATGCACAGCTTGTTGCCAACGCGGCGTTTTGCTTCGGCCAAATCCACGTCGCCGCCCGGCGGCTCTTCCATCGGCTCCATCACGTCAACCTCGGTTTCTTCGGCAACGATTTGCACCAGCTTCCACGAGCGCCCGCAGATGTGCAGATGCGAAATCACGCCGGCTGCCCGGCAAATTCTGGCGGCTTGCTGGATGAAAGGCAATTCGTACTTGCGGAATAGCTTCGGCGAGCTGACGCTGAGACTGGCGCTCGAGCCGCCGAGCATGATTTCATCCGGCTTGGCCGCCACATTGGCGCGCAGGTAAGCCAGCGCCCATGCCATCCAATACTCGTGGACTTCGTCCATGAATTTTTCCTCTTCGGCGAAATCCTGATAGCATTGCTCAAAGCCGCCGTTGCGATAATGAAACCACCAGTCCTGAAACACCGGCACCATGGCAACATACACTCCGTGATTGCCGATGCGATGGTAGTCTTTGAACTCTTTTTCCCATTGCCATCCGCCGCTGCCCAGCCACAGCTTCATGCGCGCGAAATCCTTTTTCAAATCTTTGATGGGCTTCGCCTCGCGCCACGGCGGGTCTTCGGCAAAATACAGTTCATCCTCCGACAGTTCACCCAGCGGGGTTGTGCAAACGCGTTTGACCAGCTTTCCTTCCGGCACTTCCAGGACATGATCAACAAACTCAGGTGCGTCGGGCGGCCGAATTTCTTTCAAGCCGCCGTAAATGTACCAGCCATCCATGCCGAAGTATTTCACCGCCTCGACGTAAGCCTCCGAATACGTTGCGGACGTCCAGCCGTTGTGCTCGCGGCCGTCGAGAAAAAGCTCGTAGAACGGCCTGCCGGTCAATTTCGAGGGCACCATCACCGAGATGTCCGGACACACCGGCACGTGATCCGGTTTTTGGCGGCGAAAGGCGGTCATCAATCTTTCTTTGGAAGTCATAAGGTCAGCTCCTCGATGCAATTATTCTTCGCCGCGAAAGTCACAATACGAAAGCTCCTGGCTCACGCAAAGGCGCGAGAACGCAGAGACTCCACAAAGCCAATCTGTTGAAAACTTCCTTACGAGTGCTTTGCGCCATGGCGACTCTGCGTGCGGTTTTTCATGTTGGGTCATCTGTGACATTCCGTTCAAGGTAAACGGTCCCAGGATGCCAGCAGCTTCCTCATCCGATCAAACGAAGGCTTGGTGCTGCAATCTTCGCGCACCAAACCGCCGTTCAGAATAAAAGGCCGGAAGTCTGAAAAATCGTACCAGTTGATTGTCTTGATGTAGGGCTTGCTGTAATAAATTGTATAAACCTGCTCCAGCCAGTCCGCCTGCAGTTCCTCATCCCAGTGGCGGTGCCACGCGTAGGGTTCCTTCCACTCGCCGCCGGCGCTGATCTGGTTGAGGTTCGAACTGGCGCCGATTTCGGTGAGGTAGATCGGCTTGCCGAATGTTGCCAGGCGCTCGAGCAGGCGAACGATGTCGGACAGATCGCGCTGCGGAAAATAAATCTGAATGCCGAGCACATCAAAATCGACATCGGCGTCGATTAGATCCTTGATGAACTGGCGCGGCGAGCGCAGCGGCCGGGTCGCCTCCATGCGCGCCATCCGTCCGCGCGCAACGTAATCGGCAAAGGGACAGCAATTGTTGATGATGCGCACGACGTTTGGATTCGTTGCTTTTGTCTGGTCACAGGCGAGCCGGACAATCTCGGTGATTTGCTCCGGCGTATGATTGTGAATGTTCGCCCAGTCGTGATACTCGTTGACGACCTCCCACTCCGCCACTTTGTCGCCGTAATGGCTCACGAGATCATGGGTGTGCTTTTCAACATACTTTTTTAGTTCGTCAAGAGTTTTGTTTTTGAGCCAGTCGGGCGTCACCACCGGGTGAAACCAAAACAGGGGCCGGCCTTCGATGCGGATGCCGTTTTCCGCAAGCCAGTTGACGATGTTGTCTTTTATGCCCCAGTTGTATTGGCCCTCGCGCGGCTCGAACAATTCGTACCAGGTATCCCAAACGTAATGGGTCACCGTGGCGCAATTGAACAGCTCGACGAATCTTTTGGTGAACTCTTCATGCTTTGCCCACACATACTGCCGGGTTTCACACCCGAAATGGACTGCATCATGGCGCGGATGGCGGCGAATCTCGTCCTGGGCCTTCTCCAATTCGATTTTCTCGCCCGCCCAGAGTGCATGTTTCAAGGCGAAATCAGCGAGACGCGCGGCGGCCTCGCCGCTGCTTGATTTCGTGGTGGCGTCATGCAGCAATTCCTCCGACAGCGCGACGCTATGCCCGACTTCCCTCGAAAAGCTCGTTTGCTCCTTTTGATAGCGCGCCATCACCCTGCGATTGCGCGCCACCCGGCTGCGTGCAAATTCCAGGTTCAGGTTGAGCGTATTTCCTTTGCGGAAATCTTCACGCGTATAATAGTTGCCGCCGTTATCCGCGGCCAGCCAGACATAACCGAATCCATCCACGAACCAACGGGTATTCACCGCAAATTTGCGATCCGCCAAATCCGGCGTCACCACGATGCCTTCTTGTTTGACCTGAATTCCGGACTTAAAAGGATCTTCGTTTTCGTCCGTCACATAAGCCAGCGTCATTTCCGGCATGCGTGGAGGCGGATACGGGCGGAAAATCAACTCCTCGCCGATCCGTGGTATTGCTGTTGGCCACTGAGAGACGAAGGGAGATACCGCGAGCGCCGCCGCGCCCATGGTGCCGGTCTTCAAAAATTGCCGCCGCGAAAATGAATTCAGCATTGGATTCTCGAGCTTAAGATCACCGCCGTATCTGGCGCAGACGTGTCGCCTCACTTCATGGGGAGAATTTTCCACTGCTGCTGTAGTTTTTTCAAACGATCAAACACCGCCTTCTTCTCTCCTTTTGGCGAGCGCAGCAAGCCGCCGTTTTTGATCCACGAATGCGGATCGACGAAATCGTACCAATTCACCGCTTCGATATACGGTTTGCTGTAGGCGAGGGTGTACAATCCCTCGAGCCAATCGGCCTGCAATTCTTCATCCCAGTGCCGGTGCCAGATGTAAGGCTCGGTTGGAAAACTGAGCGTGCCGGATTGAATGGATTGTTCACTCGGTCCCGACGAGGCGCCGACTTCGGTGAGCTGAATCGGCCTGCCGATATCTTTGAAGCGTTCGATCAAGAGAATGGTGTCGGACAAGTCACGATAGGGAAAATACATCTGAATACCGGTGATGTTGAAATCCACGCCGGCTTCGGCCAATTGCCTGACGAATTGATGCGGCGTGCGCTGCGGGTATTTCGCTTCCAAATCCGTCCATTTTTTGAGCTGCACGTACTCGGCAAACGGACAGCAGTTGTTAATCAGGCGATGCACTTTGGGATTGGTGTCACGCGCCACTTCGCAAGCCAGCTTGGTGACGTTGATCAACTGCTCGGGAGTCAATTGCAGCTCATTGGCCCAATCATGGATTTCGTTCACGACTTCCCACGCATACATTTCATCGCCATAATGGCCGACCACTTCGCGTGCGTGTTTCTCGACGTATTTCAACAGTTCGTCGTAAGATTTTTTTCTGAGCCAATCCGGCGTCGTCGTTTTGTAAAACCAAAAGAGCGGCCGGCCTTCAACGGTAATATTGCGGCGGCGCAGCTCTTTGAACAGCGCGGTGCGGAGGTCAAATTGCTTTCTGCCTTCCTCCGGTTCGAAGTCTTGATAAACGCCGCTGACGAGATAATGCGTGATCGTGGCATAGTTGAAAAGCTCAGAGAAGAGCGACAGAAACAATTCGGGATCCATCTGAAAAAATCCGCGCGCATCGCAGCCAATGAAGAAATCCGTCCGCCGGCCGGCGTTCTGAATATCGAACTGCGCCCGCTCCAGCTCGATTTTTTCGCTTGCCCACATCGCATAGTACAGCGCCTGCTGCGCCAATCGGCCGCACTTCTCACCGTCGGCCTGCGCTTTGGTCGCGTCGGCGAAGTATTCCTCGGAAAGATTCATGAACGCCGACAATTCATGTGAAGGTTTCCATCCGTTCTTGTCATGCAATTTGAAGCGTTTTCGATTGCGAACCACCCGGCTCTTTGCCAGCTCGTAGTTCAAATTCAGAGTTCGCGACTGCCCGTAGGCCGGCAATTCGCAAAACTCCCCACCGTTATCCGCGGTAATATAAATGTAGCCGAACCCTTCGACATTCCAGCGCACGTCGATGCCGAATTTCTTTTTGCCTTCGGTGTCGGAAATTTTGACGCCGTCCTTTGCGGCGGTGATGTTGGAATGAAACGCATCCCAATTCTCATCGCTGGCATAGGCCCAATCCAGCAAATGCGGGCCCACTCCCTTCTGCACGAAATGAGGACGGAAGATCAATTCACCTTGTGATGCTGATTTTGGCATTTTGTCTCCAGTTGAAAATTGCCCCACCGGATAGAAACAACCCAACTGATAAGAAAATCAAATTCCGCTGGATTGTTTCTCTCCGTCGGTGAAATTTGCTATTTCAGATCTTTCCATCGGTCCTGCAATTTCATCAAACGCTCAAAAGCCGGCTTCTTCTCTCCTCGCGGCGTGCGCAACAATCCGCCGTTGGGGATGTACGAGTGCGGGTCAACGAGATCGAACCAATTCGCGGCTTCGATGAACGGCTTGCTGTAGGCCAGCGTAAACACGTCTGCGAGCCAGTCCGCCTGCAGCTCTTCATCCCACGGTCGATGCCAGACATAAGGCTCAGTGGGAAATCCCAACTCTCCCAATTTCACCGAGCGTTCATTCGGACCGCTGGTAGCGCCAATCTCCGAAATCTGCACGGGTTTGCCGAAAACTTCATAACGCTCGAGCAGCATGATGATGTCCTGCAGATCGCGATACGGGAAGTACATCTGCTGGCCGATGAGGGTGAAATCCACGCCGGCATCAACGAGGTCTTTGGTGAATTTCCACGGCGTGCGCTGTGGATATTTCGCCGGCTGGCCGGACCATTCCTTGAGCTGGACGTACTCGGCATACGGGCAGCAGTTGTTGACGACGCGATGAACGTTCGGTGCCACACTCTTCGCGACTTCACACGCAAATTTCGTCAGCTCGATGGTTTGTTCCGGGGTGAGCTGACATTCGTTCGCCCAATCGTGCAGCTCGTTGACGATTTCCCAGCCGTACATGCCGTCGCCATAATGGCCGATCACCTCACGGGTGTGGCGCTCGACGTATTTGAGTAACTCGTCGAAAGATTTTTTCTTGAGCCAATCCGGCGTGACCCATTTGTGAAACCAAAACAGCAGCCGGCCTTCAATGGCAATATTTTGCGCGCGCAATTCATTGAACAGCAAATCGCGGTACGCGAAGCGCAATTTCCCCTCTTCCGGCTCGAAGAGACGCATGTGCGCATCGCCGTGGACCACGTAGGTGATGGTCGCATAGTTGAACAGTTCGGCGAACCGTTCCATGAACAAGTCTTTTGAGATTTGATAAAAGGCGCGCGCATCGCAGCCGATGAAAAAGTTCTGGCGATAGCCTCGCTTGGCGATGGCATGCTCCGCCTTTTCCAATTCCATCATCTCGCCGGCCCACATGGCGAAATACAAGGCCCTTTGCGCCAGCGCGCCGCATTTCTCGCCATTGCTTTGCGCTTTTTGGGCATCGGCGAAGTATTCTTCCGCGAGATTGACGAAAGCCGCCAGCTCGCGCGAGGGTCTCCATTCCTCCATTGCATGCAGCTTCATCCGCCGGCGATTGCGCAGCACGCGGCTTTTTGCCAGCTCATAATTCAAATTCAGCGTGGCGGATTTTCCCGCGGCTGGAAGCTCATAAAATTCGCCGCCGTTGTCTGCGGTGATATAAATGTAACCGAAGCCTTCTACATTCCACCGGACATCGATGCCGAATTTTCTTGTGCCCTCGGTGTCGGAGATTTTCACGCCTTCGTTGGATGAGGTGATATTGGAATGAAAAGCATCCCAGTTCACGTCACTGGCATACGCCCAATCCAGCAGATGCGGGCCGCGGCCATTTTGAACAAAGTATGGACGAAAGAGTAATTCCCCCTCCGCCGTGTTTTTCGAGGTTCGCGGCGCCGTTAAAACAGTGGGCGCGGAGAAGATGGCACTCGGCGCCATCAGCATGCCAGCAGCGCCCAGGGCCGATTGTGCGAGAAACTTTCTGCGATTGAGCTTCATGATGGACAAAAGTTCTTGCGACTTCACAGCATCATTTTCATATGTCATTCTGAAAGAATACTTTTTCGCACGAGCACAGTGCTTGAAATGAAAAAAGATCCCTCCGGAATGACACCCTTAATTCAACTGCTTTTTTGCTGCCGACTGCAGCAGCCTGTTCGCTTTTGCCGCCGCCTCATCCAATGCCGCTTTCGGATCCATCTTTCCCAGCGTCGCCTGCTCGATCGCCTCCGCTAAGTGGCGATTGATCTCGAGGCGGTGAAAATCCACCGGCCGCCGGGCTTGTCCCCACTCCATTTGATCCACAAACGCTTTCAGCGCAGGATCATTGGCAAGAAAATTCTGATAATCCTCGCGTTCACGCACCGAGCGCCGCACCGGCAGATAGCCGGATTTCATCGAGAACATCGCCTGCGTCTCGGGCTGCAGAATCCATTTGACAAACGTCCATGCTGCTTGCGGATGCCGGCTCTGTCTGAAAATGGCAAGATGCTCACCGGCAAGATACGTGGCGCGTTTCGCCGGACCGGCGGGAAGCGGCGCCACCGCCCAATCGACGTTCTTCATTTCGCGATAGCGCGGCAGATTCCATGGGCCGTCCAGCACCATCGCGAGATGCTGCGAAGCGAACGCCATATCGTGCGCCATCGAAAACTTGCGCATGCCCAGCTCGTCGTACATGTTCTTCCACAACGTCAACGCTTGCACGCCGGCCTCGCTGTTAAAAAGAACCGCGGTTTGCTCGAGATTGATTTCGTAACCGCCGGCCTGCCAGAGAAACGGCGTCCATTGTAGAATCATCCAGATGTTCAAATCTCCCGAAGCGGGAAACACCGGCACCAGGAATCCATGTTGGTCGAATTTGCCGTCGCCGTTTTTATCAATCGTCAGCTTTTGGGCAAACTCACGCAGCTCTTCCCAATTTTGCGGCGGATGATTGGGATCGAGGCCGGCTTGGCGAAAAAGTTCTTTGTTGTACAGCAGCGCCAATGAAGTCGCTTCCATCGGCATTGCATAGAGGGTGTCCCGCCACGAGGCGGCTTGTAGCAGAGGCGCGAAGATGTCGTTGATCTCTTCATTCGTCAAGCCATTCGGGCCCTTGACGAATTCTTCCAGCCTGTAAACGGCGCGAGCTTCGACCAGCTTGTCGAGAAAGTCCGCATGAATCCACGAAATATCCGGCGCGGTTTGGCTTTGAATGGCGGTGATCAACTTTTGCACGAGCGCATCGCCGGTGGGCACGTACTGGGCTTTGATTTTGATGCCGGGATGTTCCGCTTCAAATTTCTTTATCAATTCTTCCAATGAAGGAATCGTCGAAGCGACAAAGCTGTGCCAGAAGGTGATGATGGTTTTGTTTTCGGTTTGATCTTTGTCCCTGCTGCAGTTCAAAGAAAAAGCAAAAACGCCAATGGATAGAAATCCCGCCCACAGCGGGACAACGGATGCAATTTTTTGTGTTTTTTTCATTTTAATGAAACACTGAAAGAAAGTGTTCGAAGAATCGCGTGCTATTCACTTCGAGTGCAATCTCATGCTTTGCCTCCGCGTTGCCAGACTGCCAGAAAAGCATGCCTTTGGATTTTTCACCGGTGAGTTCAACCTCCACAGTACCCTTGTGAAACGCGCAAATCTGATCATCGAAAATCGTTGCGGCGGTCAGGGGGTCGTGAAATGTTGTGCCCTGCCATTGTTGAAACCAGATTCCCGCAAAATCAAGAACAGGGCGAAACAATTCAAACCCTCGAAACTTTTCGCGAAATTCATCCGCACTCATATTCACGCGACTGGTGACGTCCAAACCAATGGAGCGGTGTTGGCGAACAGTGGCGCGATAAACAATGGCGGTGGCATGCGGATCACATATGGCATTCCACTCCAACGGGCCGTAATTTCCCTGCACGCGATTGGTAAAGCGTCCGCACATCATCACCAAGCCTTTCAGCAGCGAGGGAATCTCCGGATCAACGCCGAAGAGAAGCCCGATGTTGGTAAGCGGGCCAATGGTTAGCAGAACAATTTCGCCAGGATGAGCGCGGATGGCCTGCCGCAAGAACTCCACGGCTTGGGCATGCGGGAAATTCTTGTCGTGTTCCCATTTCGCCAAAGCGACGGCCTGTTGCGCCTGTGTTTGCTGCTGCGGAACGAGCAGCGGCTGCTCAGCGCCCGGGAAAATCGGAATCTTTTTGCCCGCGACTTTGCATAATGCGCTCGCCATCATCGCGCGCTTTTCAGCTTCACCGGTGACAGTGGTGATGCCCAGCAACTCGCATTCAGGATTGGCAAGCAGATAAGCAAGACAGATGGCGTCATCAATGTCGGTGCCGATGTCGGTGTCCAAAAGAATTTTTTGGATCATCAAAGTATCATACAATTGAATGTCATTCCGTAGGAATCCTTTTGGTTATCAAGCACAGTTCTTGTGCGAAAAAAGTTGCTTTCAGCATGACAGATTGCTTGGGAAGCCGAGAAATAACTACTCAAACACGAGCTTTCCTCCAACAACAATTTGCCGATGATTGATTTGATATTGTTGCAATCTTCTGCCGTTCAATTTCACACGTTCAACCAAATTCGTTGAAAGCTGGTCACGCGTTTCTACAATGAATTCCTTGCCGGAATAGTATTTACTGCTCAAACTTATCGTTGCCTGTTTGAACAGCGGCATGCCGAGCTGATACGTTTCCGATGCCGGACAAGCGGGATAGAAACCGAGCGCGGAAAAGACGAACCATGCCGAGATGGTGCCGGCATCATCGTTGCCGGGAAGCCCGGCTGGGCCAACACCGAATTGCTTGTCCATGATCTCACGCACGAGACGTTGCGTGCGAGGTTCTTCTCCAGGAACGTAAGTGAAGAGATAAGGATAGGCGACGTCAGGTTCATTGGTGATGGTGAACTGCCCGATGTCAAAGCATTTCTGGAGTTTATTAACAAATGCCGTTTTGCCACCGAATAGATCGATCAATCCTTCGACGTCATGTGGCACAAACCAGGTGTAGTTCCAGGCATTGCCTTCAACATAACCCGGGCCGCCGGAACCCGACCAACTGCCGGAGCCTTCGGTTTGCAGGGGATCAAACGGCACGAACCAATTTCCATTTTTCAGCCGCGGACGTATGAAATGTGTGGCCGTATCAAAAAAATTGCGATAGAACTGCGCGCGTTCACGAAAAATTTCAGCATCCGATTTCTTTCCCAAGCACTCCGCCATCTGCGCGATCGCCCAATCGGCAAAGCAATATTCCAGCGTCGTTGAAACCGGCCCCCACACCCACCAGGCGTCGGTGGTGTCCTGCTCGAAAGGAATATAATGATACCGCAAGTATTCGTGATATCCGGCACGAAGCGGTGGCGCAGATTTTTCCGTCGTCAGATCAGCGGGCTTTCTCATCGCGGAATAAGCAGTTTGGATATCGAAATCGATAATCCCTTTCACATAAGAATCCGCAATAACCGGAACCGCCGGATCGCCGACCATCATGTAGGTTTCATTGCCGGCCAATTCCCATTTGGGCAGCCAACCGGATTCTTTGTACATATCGATCATCGTTTGCACAATGGCGGATTGGCGCTCGGGATAAACCAGCGTGAGCAACGGATGCAGCGTGCGATAGGTATCCCACAACGAAAAAACGGTGTAACGATCGCGGCCAAGATATTTGCCAGTGCCTGTGCGCCCCATCAGCGGATAGTCGCCGTTGACATCGTTGATGAGGTTGGGATGAATCAGCGTATGGTAAAGCGCGGTGTAGAATTTGACAAAATCATCCTGCGATCCGCCCGTGACGCGAATTCTCGAGAGTTCTTCCTGCCAGGCAGCAAGCGCTGCGGCTTTGATTCGTTCAAAATCCCAACCGGAGATTTCGGCTTCCAAATTCATGCGCGCATTTTCGATGCTCACATACGAGATGCCGACTTTCACCGTGATCATTTCTCCGGTTTTTGCCGCAAATCGAAGCCACGCCCCCAGCGCGGAATCCTGCACCACTGCCGTTTTTTCTTCGCGCAACTGCCCACCGATCCAAATTCCTCGAGCAATAGCGGGTTCGCTGAATCGAGCCACAAAATAAACTCGCTGCTGATTGGCCTCGCCGCAGAATCCGCCGGAAATATTATAGCCTTCGATTTCTGTGTCCGAGCGAATCGTCACGGCACCGCCGCCGAGCAGATTCAAACTGCGGCCGGCGTCGATCAGAATATTGATCTCACCGTCGCGAAGAGCAGTGACTCTCGTCATGCCACAGCGCGCCGTTGCGGTCACTTCCGCCTGAAGCGAAGGCTCCGGCAAAGTAACGCGATAAAATCCAGGGCTTGCCCGCTCATCGCTGTAGGCACATTTGTACTCGTTCGGATCGGTTTTCACCTCGCCGCGAGAGGCGGTGACAATCACGCTGCCGAGATCGGCGCAGCCCGTGCCGCTGAGATGAACATGGCCGAAGCCGTAAAAATATTTTTCGCCATGCACGTATCCCGAAGGCGAACCGGGCGCCGTATGCGGACTCACGGAAACCATGCCCCAGGTTCGCACGGCGCCGGGGAAAGTATTTCCGCCTCCGGCAGTGCCGATAAAGGGATTGACAAAACCGGCCACCTCTTGCGCCCAAGATTGGCCAGCAACGATTGCCAGCGTGAAAGACAACAACGTGCGCATGCTGGATTTTATACTTTCAAGAACCATCGCTTCTTCCACATTACCCACGCCACAAGATACATCGCCAACACAAATGTGACGGCGAACAAGAGTGAGGCATTCACCGCGCTGGCAAGTGGCGCGAACAAATGCTCGTGAATGTAATCATGCAGATTATTGACTGAACCATCGAGTCCCTTCCACGTGATGACCCATAACAAAATCGCCAGCAGCTCGGAGAGGACAAAGACGGTAATCGCATTCATGCCAAAGATGGTAAATCAGTGCTGTCCGGTTTAGTTGGGTTAGAGCTGCAGACATACTTGGTTGTGGTCTGCTGGTCGACTGCAACGTCTAA
>JAKLJX010000045.1 GCA_023150945.1 bacterium
AATCCAGGAACGTTGCGAGGTCGCATTGCTCGAGCAGCTCCGCGTAGAGGCGGCGTGAGTAACCCAGGATCATGGCAAAGGCATAGTACTTGGTGATCTTGCCGTCCGGTCCTTCCACCTGAAATTCACCGAAATCGACCTGGGCTTGCGCTCCGGGCTCGGTTTCGAACCGCAGATAAGCGATGTGATGCTGATGTTCTTTGAGGCGCCTCACCTGGCGCTTGACGATTTCGTAGCTGCCGGCAAAACCCAAGCCCTGGAGGTGTTCAAAGAGCCAGGTGGCGGAATAGCCGGGATCTTCTTCCAGCCAGGTTTTGAGGTGAGGCACAAAGGGATCCAACTTGCTGGGGCGAGGACGCATACCCCGAGCGGTGGTGATGAGCTTCGGGTCTGCAAGATACCTGCGGATGGTTTTTCGGCTGATCCCGAGGGTACGGGCAATCTTGCGTTGCGAAAAACCTCTTCCTGCGAGGGTCAGGATGTCCAAGACGATCTCCAGAGTTTTGATGGTTCCTCCTGCGGTTGGGGAGTGAGACTCAAACTCGACCTGCTGGGAGTCCCAATCTCACCATCGGGAGGAACACGTGCAAGGGGTATTCTCTTTCCGCTCTGCCGGGCAGAGCGGAAACTAAAGGGTAAAAAACAGCTCTGGAGTGGTATCCTTTTCAACGACCAGAATTGGTATAATTTATAAAGACCAACAACAGAGGCCGATGCCAAAGCCGAGCGCATTTTACCGGCGCTATTCTACAAGATGTTCGGTGATCCGGCGACAAATCCGAGGGGGTGGGAAAAGGGAAAGATGGGAGATGTGATTACAGAAACTCAGTACGGAACCTCAAATCGAGCAGATGCAGATGTTAAAGGTGTAGCCGTTATCAGAATGAATAACATCGATTCTCAAGGGCGATTGGATTTAAGCGATCTCAAGTATGTAAATTTAGAGGAAACTGAACTGGAAAAATACTTACTGGAACCGGGGGACTTGCTATTTAACCGAACGAACAGCCGAGAGCTTGTCGGGAAAACGGGAGTATGGCAAGGCCAAATGCAGGCCGTTCCTGCTTCCTATCTAATCCGATTTCGGGTTGATCGTCAGCGCGTATTTCCTGAATGCGTATGGGCGCTGATGAACACATCTTTCATGAAGCATATCCTATTTGACAAGGCACGGCACGCTATCGGCATGGCAAACATTAATGCGCAGGAGCTTCGCACCTTGCCGATCAATATTCCATCTATTTCAGTTCAGCGAGAGTTTGTTAATGTCTTAACCGCTCTTGAAAAAATCTCAGAGCACGTGAAAAATGCAAATGATCGAATAGTATGTCTTTTTCAAACACTTCTCCACCGCGCCTTTTCCGGCGATCTCACCGCCGAATGGCGAGAAGCGCATGAGAAAGAGCTTTTGGCGGAGATCGAAGAGCAAGCTAAAGTATTAAATGCCAGATTTCAGGAGCTATCGCAATGAAAATCTCAAAACTCACTATTCACAACTATCGCAGTATCTGCGACATTGAAATGCTATGTGAGCCGCTTGTGGTCATATTGGGACCAAACAATCATGGCAAGTCTAACATTCTATATGCGCTTGAGTTTGCTCTCTCAACTTCTTCTAAACCTAGTACGGCAGACTTTTGTAAGTTCAGCGGAATCGATAACGTGCTTTGGGTTGAACTAACTTTCCACCATCTTACCGAACAAGAACGGAATACATTCAAGAAGTACCTCCAAAAAGATGGCGGCATTCGTATTAGAAAGACCGCTCGACTTGATGAGGCGAGTTCTGTGGAGATCCTCTATAATGGCTATGTCATTCAACCAGAAGAGTGGTGGCTGCAAAGCAACAGCGTTTCCCGCCTCGCCAGCCGTGAAGAAATTCATAAAACACCGTTAAAGGACTTTGTCTCGTCAACAGGTCGGGTAACCAAATCCGACGTAGAGCAAGCTCAAGCTGCTTACATTGAAAGGCACGCATCTACTCTTCATTTCAAAGAAATCCTTGAAGAGGGACCTTTACTTGGTTCGAAAAACGTCGGAGGAGGCGTACTACCCAGTTTTTATTTGATTCCTGCCGTACGCGATCTGGCAGACGAAACAAAGACGAAAACCACAACAGCCTTTGGTAGGTTGCTTAGTCGTGCTGTAAAAGAAATGGCGGATACCGAACCACGCTTCCGAGAGATCAAAGATGGGCTAAATAAACTCGTTGAATTGTTCAACCGGTCGGATGCAATGCCTGAAGGCCGCCCCGAGCAACTTCAAAACCTCGAGAATGCACTAAAGGCCGAGTTGTCATCTTGGGAGGTAAACGTTGAAATAGAAGTGATCCCACCAGAGATTGAAAAGATCTTTGAACTTGGCACCAATCTTCACATTGACGACGGAGTTAAGACTCTTGCCGAGTTGAAAGGGCATGGTTTGCAGCGATCAATAATTTTTGCACTCATTCGGGCTTGGGTAAGTCTACTGAAGGCTGCTCCCAATAATAGAGATGGCTCACCCCTTCCCAGAGCTTCGTCCGAATCGATTGTTTTCGGAATGGAGGAGCCGGAGCTTTTTCTTCATCCTCAAGCCCAACGTAAAATGGCGGCTGCCATTCATGAATTATCCCAGACGCCCGATTACCAGGTGTTCATCTGCACTCATTCAACTCATTTCGTTAACCTTGAGAAATATAAAAACATATGCATCGTGAATAAGAAAGACCCCAAGACCGGAACAAAAGTCCGCCAATGTGTTCAGGAATTATTCGAAGGGGAGCGGCATAACGACCGAAAGCAAAGATTCCACATGGCTCGGTGGATAAATCCTGACAGAGGTGAAATGTTTTTTGCCAAACGGGTAGCATTTGTGGAAGGCGAAACGGAAAAAACTATGCTACCCTTTATTGCAGAGAAGTGTGGATGTCAAGACCATGAAATATCAGTCATTGATTGCGGATCTAAACATAATTTACCCTTATATATCACAATTGCAAACGCCTTTGAACTGCCCTATGTGGTCGTGCATGATGAAGATCCCCTTCCTGACCCCATCCCCGACACCTGGACAGAAGATAAGCGACGCGAAAAGGAAAAAACGTTTTCATTGAACAAAGAAATCCAAGAACTTGTCGATTCCAAACTAGGGCATGTGGAAATACTGTCACCGGATTTCGAAGGTGTTGCAAGAATATCGAGAACTCAAGCAGAAAAGAAGGGGAAGGCATTTGCGGCATTGGAGCACTTTGAGGCAAATACAGTAGAAAAATATCCAACAAGGCTAATAGAATTAGTGAATGCGATTTATTGTGGTAAAAATGAAAGTTAAACACCATGCTGAAACTCCCAATTTTGTTGTTTGCGTTTTAAAAGTTATCTACTCAATCGAAAGGTTTTGGTAGCAAATGCTCACCTCCCTCCGCCTCGGTAACTTTAAAGCCTTTGCCGAAGCCCAACAATTGCCGTTGAAGCCACTCACGCTCATCTTCGGCGCCAACAGCGCGGGCAAATCGAGCCTCATTCACGGACTCATTCTCGCGCACGAGGCCTACCGCACCGGTACGCTGGATGTGCATCGCACCGAGTTGGGCGGTGAGTCGGTTGATTTGGGTGGCTTTCGTCAATACGTGCACCGGCGTGAAGCCATGCGCCGAGTTGAGTGGGCGGCAGAACTGGACGTGGCCTATTTGACCGGACGGCTGGCGGAGTTGTTGACGCCGGTGCAGCGTGTGGGCATTTCTCTCAACATCGGATTAGAGCTTGACGACAAAGGCGAACCGATTGTAGGCGTTTCTCCGGCAGTGATTGCTTATGAGATCGAAGCAGATGGCTCCAGTTTGCTCCGAGCCAGCCGGCGTGCGGCAGGTTATCTGCAGATTGACCGCCTGGAGCATGAGCATCCGGTTTTTCGCGAAGTCGTCAAGGCCATCGTGCAAACGGCCACCACCGCCGAAACCCTGTCGCCAACTGATTACGAAGGCCTTGACGAAGCCATTGCCGAGTTGGTTCCGGAACTCGCCATTGATTTGGGAAATTTTCTGCCAAAAGGATTGCGCAAGCCGGCAAAACGCGTTGATGACGCCGAGTCGCCGATGCTATTTCTCATCAGCAAAGGCAACCGCAAAGAAGACTTGGCAGCAGCGGTGCGATTCTTTTTGCCTCGCGCCATCAACGAGTTGATTCGCGGATTGAGTGAAGCAGTTTCTGGGCAATTGAGTCGCCTGCATTACTTGGGGCCGCTGCGATCTTATCCACCAAGACATTTGGCCTTTGCCCAGCACCATGATCCCAACCGTTTTGCCGGCGGCGGTTATGCGTGGGATGTGGTACGCGAAAATACAAGTGTTCGAGAGAAAGTCAACATCTGGCTTGGAGACAAGAATAAACTCAGCACGCCTTATGAACTGAAAATTCGCCATTTGTTGACGATAGATGATTTGCAAGAGGATTACACGAACCGAATTGAAGAATTGGAACGAAAATTTACAGAAGAAAAATATGACTGGGACCTGTTTGGCGAGATCTACGGCGCTCTCGGAGGTCTGGAATCTCTTCAAGACAAAATTTCAATTCTGAAGGAACTCATTCTCGTTGACAAACGCACCAACACCAATGTCTCTCACCGTGATGTCGGTATCGGCGTGAGCCAAGTTCTTCCTGTGCTGGTCTCGGCTTTCGCTTCCAAAGAAGAGATTTTGGCCATCGAACAACCGGAAATCCATTTACATCCGGCGCTGCAAGCCGAGTTGGGCGATGTCTTCATTGAAGCGGCTCTTGGTGAGCAACGCAATACTTTTATTCTGGAAACACATAGCGAGCATTTGATCTTGCGAATTTTGCGAAGAATACGCGAGACCGCTGAAGGCGACTTGCCGAAAGGTTTAGTGCCAATCAAGCCCGAAGACGTGCAAGTCGTTTATGCCAGACCCACGACCAAAGGCACAGTCCTGCACAATTTGCCGGTATCAGCAGAGGGTGAATTTTTAGAAAAATGGCCGGACGGCTTTTTCCCTGAACGCGCGGAGGAGTTGTTTTGACGATGCTGCACGAATATGCTCTCGATCCCATCGTTCTCTCGAACTGGCCTTCGTTTCGCTACTTTTATGAAAGATTCGGCGTCGCGCATGGCCGCCTGATTTCGCGTTTCCCCAAAAAGTGGAAGCGCATGGTCTACGAAGCCTGTGGCGGCTGCGGCGATATTGAGCGAAAAAGAATCGAAGAGAAATTGCGCGATATCGACGCCAAGCTCTTGCCGACAGGGCGAAGTTATGATGGCAATTTGGTGTGGTTGAACAATGCGGAAGTTCAGCACCGGTTGCAACCTTTTCATGCCATTATCGCTAACGAAAACCCCAAAAAAGTCAATGAGTTTCTCATTGCGGATGAAATCGATGAGAACATGCCATTGTGGAAGGTGCCGAGAGAAATACAAGTTCCCCGTAAGGCTACCGATTTAGCCAAATGTCTGGCGATATTACTGCAAAACAGCACCGAGATTATTTTTGTTGATCCTCATTTTCGACCTTATGAAAACCGCTATAATAATGCTTTACGACACTTCGTCGAAATGGCATGCCTCAACAGCAGCAAATTAAAGCGTCTCGAATATCATTTGAAAGAAAATCCTGCAGCGACCGCCGAATTCTTCAAAAGTGAATGCTGCAGCAAAATTCCTGCGCTCGTACCACATGGCGTTGAAATCCTCTTTATTCGTTGGCGGCAAAAAGACGGTGGCGAATCACTCCATCCTCGTTACGTCTTGACGGATCGCGGCGGTGTTCGCATCGAGCACGGTCTGGATGAAGGCAGCGAAGGTGAAACTACAGACATCAGCTTGTTGGATGATGCCTTGTATCGGCAACGCTGGGCGGATTTTCAAAAAGCAACCGCGGCGTTTGAGTTCGTGGATGAAGTCGTGGTGAAGGGCATTCGCAAAAGATGAAAACTCTGACTGATCGATAACGTAATCGGCTAAACATTTTTAAAGGGGCATTATGGAAATCCTATCAACACTCATTCTGCTGATCATCGGCATCATTGCCGGCGCGATCGGAACTTGGCTCGTCACCCAAGCCAAAAGCCGGCAGGCGGTTGCGGAAGCTGTATCCGAGGTGAAAACCCAGGTGGCTTCCCTGGAAGCAGTTTCAAATCCAAATGGCCAGTGAGAAGTTGGGCAAAGCATGAGGCAAGATTTTGCCGTGAGCTTATTCTTCAATCCTTCCCATTTTTCCCCTTGTTCTCATAAACATTTCTAGTTATTTTAAAAGCATAAGATAACCAGAAGGAAAAACCATGTTTGATACAACGGACGAGCTTTTGCGCAAGATCCAACTGGGCGAAGACTCCGTGCTCGAGCTTAAGGCCATTCACTTTAAAGGCGACAAGATCTCAGGCCCAAAACCCGACGACCTGGCGGACGAGCTGGCGGCGATGGCCAACACCAATGACGGCGTCTGCGTGCTCGGCGTCGATGACAAAAAACGGGAAATCGCCGGCATTCCGCTCGCAAAGCTCGACGCGGTTGAATCCTTCATTCGTGAAGTATGCAATGACGTGATCAAGCCGCCGTTGGCGGTCCGCATCATCCGCATGGAGCTTCCCGGCGCATTGGGAGCGATGCAACCAGTCATCAAAGTGGAGGTGCCGCGCAGCCTTTTTGTTCACAAAAGCCCCGGCGGATATTTTCGCCGTTTGGGAAGCTCGAAGCGCGAGCTGACGCCGGAACAGTTGGCGCGCTTATTCCAGCAGCGCAGCCAGGCCAGATTCATCAGCTTTGATGAACAAACCGTTCCACACACCTCGCTGGCCGATTTGGAAGAATCTTTGTGGCGCCGTTTCGTTGCGCTCGTTCCGGATGATCCGATCGCGACGCTGCGAAAGCTGAAGCTGCTCTCTCCGGACGAAACCAGCGTGGAAAGAGCGACAGTAGCCGGCATTCTCTTGTGCTCCCGCCATCCGGAAACCTGGCTGCCGAATGCCTACATCGAAGCCGTACGTTATCGCGGCAATCAACAGGATTCCAACTATCAAGCCGACGCGGCTCGCATCGTGGGGCCATTGGATCAGCAAATTGCACACGGCCTCGCTTTTGTCCGGCGCAATATGCGAGTGGCGGCCATCAAAGCTCCTGGGCGCGTGGAAATTCCGCAGTTCAACGAAAGAGCCGTGTTTGAGGCGATTGTCAACGCCGTGGCGCATCGTGATTATTCCATCCATGGCTCCAAAATCCGCCTGTTTATGTTTGATGATCGCTTTGAATTGTACTCCCCAGGTCCTCTGCCGAACACGGTCACGATTGAAAGCCTGCCGTTGCGTCAGGCGACACGGAATGAGTTGATCACAAGTCTCTTGGCGCGTTCTCCGGTTGAGCCGGATGACCGCCAGGTTGGGCGCCAATATTTGATGGAAAAACGGGGCGATGGCGTTCCTATTATCATGAATGAAAGTTACGCGCTTTCGAAGAGATACCCTGAGTACCGGCTTATAGATGACGCGGAACTTCTCCTCACCATTTACTCGGCAAGCCAGCCGAACACCCCCATTGTGTCTTGAGCGAAGAAATGAGTTGTTCCGAGAAGGGCGTTCGCAAAAGATAAAAGAATCAATAATGTAGTCGGCTAAACATCTTTTAGGGGCAATATGGAACTTCTATCAACACTCATTCTGCTGACCATCGGCATCACTGCCGGCGCGATTGGAACGTGGCTCATCACTCAAGCCAAAAGCCGGCAGGCGGTTGCGGAAGCCATATCCGAGGTAAAAACCCAGGTGGCTTCCCTGGAATCGCAATTATCCTCCCGCGAGCAGGAGATTGGGACACTTCGGAAGGAGGCACAAAATTACAAAACGCAAATCGAGACTTTGCAGCAGCAGTGGCGCAATGAGGCCGCGAGCCGGTCGGCGGCGGTTGAAAAGGCCAATCGCATTCCCGAACTGGAGAAGCAATTGACCAATGCGGACTTGGAACACCGACAGCTGTTGGCGCAGATGACCGAATTAAGGGCGCAACTCGCTGAGCTTCAAACGACGCTCGCCAAAGAGCGCCAAGCTGCCGAGGAAAAATTGGCGCTTCTCGACGAGGCCGAGAAGAAACTCGCTGACGCCTTTCAATCACTATCGGCGGCCGCCCTCCGCGACAATAATCAATCTTTTCTTCATTTGGCCAAAACCACCCTCGAGCAATTTCAAACCAAGGCCACGGGCGATTTGGCCGGCCGTCAGGAGGCTATTGCGAGCTTGGTCAAGCCATTACAGGATGCGCTTATTCGCTACGAGCAACATGTTGCGGCCATCGAGCAGGAGCGACAAAAGGCTTATGGCGGCCTCACCCAGTATCTTCGCGCCATGGCTGAGGCCAATCAAAAACTCCAAACCGAGACTGGAAATTTAGTCAAGGCACTGCGCAGTCCGGTGGTGCGGGGCCGCTGGGGAGAAATTTCTCTCAAGCGTGTCGCCGAGATGGCGGGCATGACGGAGTATTGCGACTTTTTCCAACAGGAGAGCCTCAGCACCGAAGACGGCCGTTTGCGTCCGGACATGATCGTGCGTCTGCCGAATAACAAGCAAGTCGTTATTGATGCGAAAGCCTCGCTGCAGGCATATCTCGATGCGCTGGAAGCGCCTTCGGATGAAATTCGCAAGGGCAAGCTGGCCGAGCATGCGCGCCAAATTCAGGAGCACATCCGCAAGCTCAGCGAAAAGGCCTACTGGAGCCAATTCCAACCAACTCCGGAATTTGTTGTCATGTTTCTGCCGGGCGAGTCTTTCTTCAGCGCCGCGCTCGAACAGAATCCCCTTCTGATCGAAGAAGGCGTCAAGCAGAATGTCATCATGGCGACGCCGACAACGCTCATCACGCTCTTGCGCGCGGTGGCTTATGGCTGGCGTCAGGAACAGATCGCGCAGAACGCGCTGCAAATCAGTGAACTCGGCAAAACTCTGTATGATCGGCTCAGCACGTTCGCCGAGCATTTCGATGATTTGCGCAAGAATCTCGATAAAAGTGTGCAGGCTTACAACAGAGCCGTCGGATCATTTGAAACCCGTGTTTTGATCTCGGCGCGGCGGTTTAAAGAGCTTGGCGCCGCGACGCAGGGGGAGATCACGCTGTTGGAAATGATTGACCAAACACCACGAGTGCTGCAAGCGGGAACGCTGCCGGAAACTGCCGCAAGCACCAATGGCGGGTGATAGGTCCAGAGGGTGGAGACATTCCAGCGCGTGACCCGTTGCGCCAGAACTCGTGCGCCGCGAGACTTGCTTTGAACCGCAAAGCCGCAAACATGAATCCGAAAACTCTTCGCGCACTTCGCGTCTTCGCGGTTCACAGCCTCAGTTTATCGGAGGTGACTACAGCGTTTTCATTTCCACAACAACATCCCCCTCGGGCCAGGGCAGCGTGATTCCCTCCGGCGAAAAGGCGCGAGGCTGGCCATTCATCCAAAAGCCTTGTGCGTGCCCGTCTTGGACGCGCTCGAGGTTCAGCTTCAAACGAATGTTTCTCACCCGCAACTCGGTTTCCATCCGGTTCATTCCCTCCAGCAAGCGCGGTCGCAGGCGTAGATGCGGCGCGCTGGGCCGAATTCCCAGTAGATGATGAATGAAGAAGATCAAAACCTCGGCCCAGGTCCAGGGGATGATACCGACTTGCGGGCAGGGAGGAATGGGCCGCGGACCGTAGAACTCGAACCACGTGCCGGCCTTGCTGCCAGGCACGTCCAGCATCCACTTCAACACGCGCCAGACTTTTTCGTCATTGCCGGCTTCGAAGTAAGCGCGCGCGATGAACAGTGAGGCAAACGGCCACGGCCCGGGTGAATCTGGCTCAGAGGTGTAGTGATAGCGGCCGTACCCGCCGAAGGTCCAGTTGGTATTCCACAAGCCTTCAAGATGCGCCAGCGTCTTTTGCGCCAGCTCACCGCGCGGAGCGATGAACTCCAGCGCAATCGGCAGCGCCGCGGCCGCATCGGGATCGAGAAAATGCGGGCCGGGCTGGCGCAACGGAATGCTGGCGGGAAAGGATTCCGGCTCACGCAGGATTGTCTCGCTCTGTACCTCGCCATTCACGCGGCGGCGCTTGATAAAATGGCCATTCTCGATCATCCGGTATTTGGGATCGAACAACATTGCCTGCGTGATCGCTGCTGCGGCCTCCTGCCAGCGGCGGGCGCGTGCCTGTTCGCCGAGCAATTCCGCGAGATGGGCGGCGCTGCGCAGGCCCACGGCAGGATAGAATTGATACATCAACTCCATGCCGTCTGCGATGCCGTACAGACTGTGCCGCTCCCAAAACTCGCGCTGGTTGTGAAAGAGAAAAGCCTCAGGATGGCGAAAGACGGGGCGCAGCGGAAAATCCGCGGTGGCGCAAATGCGCGGCCAGTGCCGCCGAATCAACTCCAGGTCGCCGGTCCAATCGCAGTAGAACTGCAGCGTGTGCAGCAGGATGCCGTTCTGGTCCAACTCCACTTCTGCCGGCGGCCGTTGGCGGCTGGAATCGACCGTGTCGCCTTCCGCCGTCACGAACTCCGTCAGCATGCGTTCCAACATGGTGCGGGCAAGCTGCCACTGGCCGGAGAACACCAGCGCTTGCACGATCATGGCCTGGTCGCGCGTCCATTCGAGATTGTATTGCCAGTAGCTCGCATCGGAGCGGCCGCTGGCGGAGATCGTCGCCTGCAATTGCCGGCGGGAGGCCTCGAAGAGATGATTCAGGACCGCCGAATCGCTTTGAAACGTTGCGGCCTGCTGCCAGTAGTTTCTCGCCTCGGAGGAAAGGCTCGGCGGTTCAGTCCAGCGACAGTGCACCGCGGGCATCGCTGAGCCTTGTGGCAGCAAGCGGTATTCGACAAAAACACTCTTCGTCTCGCCGCCGGTCAGGTGCAGGTCTTTGGTGAGCTGCTGCGCCCGCACACCGGTTTGTAGAATCACGGTCTGCGATTGGGAGGAAATGTTCTCGATGGTGAGGCAGCGCAGAAGGCGGGGCGTCAAACGGTCAGGGCAGAAGAAGCGCTCGTGCACGGCAAAATCGCCCGCCTGCCAGGCAACCTCCACTGCCGGAATCTCCTCTTCTTGCTGCCAGGTGGCTTTGAGGTTCGCAGGTGACGCAGTCAGCATCGCTGCACCAACGCTGAGCTGCAATTGCGTGGCAGCCAGTCCGGTTTGCGGATCGAGACTCAGTGCTTTGCGTTTTGGACCGAAGTGATCCGGCGACATCAGCAGCAGACCGAGCGGCGTGCCCGCGCCGGAGGGGCAGATTTGAACGGCGGCAGTGAGATGGCCATTCCCCAAAAAGAAATAATCGACGCCGGCGAGCGTCGTGCGCACATCGGGAGGGCCGACGGCGGGATCATCGGAGTAGAAGTGTTCGGAGGCTTCCATGTTTTGCTTTCTGGGCGGGTGAGGGCAAAGGATGGCCCGCGCGCAGCGGCGTCGCGCGTCTATGCTGCGGCGGGAGAGCTTCGCTAGCGACCGAGGAAGAGATCGCGGCCTTTGACGAGATTGCGCAGTTTGGCATCGGCGACCGAGCGCGGCAGCATCCACAAGCCGCAATCGGGATGGACGTAGTGTATGCGCTCCGCGCCGACCATCCTGGCCACCACGTCAATGCGGCGGGCGATTTCCTCGGGCGACTCGACTTGATTGTCTTTGATGTCGATCACGCCCACGCCGATGCCCATCTCCGGTTTGAGCTGGCCGAGCATGTGCTTGTCGGATTCCGGCCGGCGTGCCATTTCCAGCACCATGTGATCGCAATGCAGGCTGTTGATGAAATGCACCAGGCGCTCATAGGTGCCTTTTTGCACGCGCTGGCCGCCGTAATTCCCAAAACAAAGATGCACCGCCTTCTGCGTTTTCACATTCTTGCAGATGCGGTTGATGGCCTCGGCCGCCAAATCGGCGTCTTCGGGATTGCCGGTGAGGTTGGCCTCGTCGACTTGAATGACTTCCGCGTCGATGCCCACGACTTGTTCGGCGAGAATGTCGGCCAGCGCCAGCACCACGTCCGCAAAACTGCCGTAGTGTTGATTGACCAGCACGCGCGCCAGCATGTAGGGGCTGGTGAGGGTGAACTTCAGTGGCCGGGCGGTGAGGGGACGGATGAATTCGAAGTCCTTCAGCAAATTCAGCGTGCCGGCGCCGAGCGCCTCCATGATGATGCCCGCCGGCTCGGTGCGATACGCCATGCCGCTTTGCTGGCGAAAAGCTTCGAGCGTTTTGCGGGAAAAGGAGGTTTGCACGCCTGCCATCGGCCGGATGAAGTAGTCGATCATGCCGTTGGTTTCGGGATGATTGATGTCCCAACGGTACAGCTCACCATCGACGAGCAAATCGATACCGGCCAGTTCCTGGGTTTTGAGCACGACCAGCACGGCGTCGCGCAGGTGTTCTTTGGTGCCAAATGTTCGCAGCCACAGTGGCACGGGGTAGCTGCCGACCGTGGTCGTCAGCATGGATGGTTTGGCCATAGGGTCTCCCTGGGTTCTGGAAAAAGACCTTGACAACCGGGATTTAAATATTAAATTCAGTTCACGATTTTCTTGGTATCGCAGGACTTCTTTATTTGCAATTTCGGCACCAGCCAGGACGGGCGCGACATTGGATCGAATGGCAGGTTTGCTTAGGGAGGTTGCGCGATGACGGGTTTGCCTATTGCAGCAGAGGAGTCGGTACGTCTCACCAAAAAGCCAGTCAAGATCGTTATCCCGCCTTACGGCATCAGCATCGCCGAGAGTCATCACGAGCGCGGCTTTGTGATGACGCCGATGCGCAATTCTTACACGAAAATCTATTACATCCTGGACGGCATTGCCGATTGCTATGTCGAGCGCAATGTCGCCCATCTCGAGCGGGAAAATGTGCTGGTGGTGCCGCGCGGCGCCACCCACTATTTGCGCGACAAGGAGTCCTCACCGCTCTGGCTCTACATCGTGGCGGTGCGCAACAACAGCCTGGAGCACCTCGCGACCTTCAACGAACAAATCGAACAGCTCAACGCCCTCTCCGCCCGTCACCTCAAACCGCTCACCACGCATGACTATGCCGCCTACGATCTGCCGCGCATGCTGCGCAAGATTCTCTACGAACAACGCATGCGCGCCAACGGTTTTGTCCCGGCAATTCAGGCGACGCTGCTGAATCTTGTGGTGGCGCTCAATCGCATCTATCTCAACGTTCCGGTGGAGCAGCAATTCCCCGGCGACAAACCCACCATCAACCGCATTCAGCATGTCGCGCATTACATCGAAAAGAATTTCTTCGAGCCGGTGTCGGTCGAAAACATGGCGCGCATGGCCTGTCTGAGCGTGCGGCAATTCACCAACCAATTCAAGGCGGTCTACGGCGTCACGTTCATGCAGTACCTGCACTATCATCGCACGCGCTACGCCCAGCGGCTGCTCGCCGAAACCGACCAGGAGATCATCTCGATTTGTTTTGCCTCCGGCTTCAACGATCTCGCGCACTTCTATCGCATCTTCAAACGCTACACCACGCTTTCCCCCCGGCAATACCGCCTCAATTCCGGGTACTTCTCTTCCAAGGCAGCGCGCAGCAGAAACTGAAGCGCGGCCGGACGCACTCAGACGGAGGGGCAGATTTTCGAGCACTCCCTGGCGTGCCCGGAGGCACGCGCGGCGCTCTCATTGCTTCACGAGAAACGCGCCATACTCCTCGTTCTTCCGTTCACACTGCTGATTCCATTCCCGCCAATCACGAAACGGCATGTGCTTGCCTTCGACGTAACCAGGCCAGCGTTGGTAAACGTTCACACCTGCAACTGCCTGGCCGCGCAGCATGAACGCGCTCGGAAACGGCGTTTCGCTGAGAATGCGCGTGGCCGCGGGAATATAGCGAATGGTCAGGCCGCGCCGCCAGCGCGCCGAAGTGTTGGCCGTGGAGCCGTGAATGACGTTGGGATGATGCACCGAAACGTCGCCGGCACGCAGCCGCACGTCCACCGCCTGGCTTTCGTCGATTTGTGCCGGATCGATGCCCGAACCCAGCACGTTTTTGTCGTCCTTTTGCTCGATCAGCTCCGCCTCGGTCAGCAGGCGCATCTGCTGCGTGCGCGGCAGCACGCGCATGCAGCCGTTCTCGGGATCGGTATCATCGAGCGCGAGCCAAAGCGTGACGACTTCCATCGGCTCCAAAGGCCAGTAGCTGCCGTCTTGATGCCAGAGCACGGCCTGGCCATCGTAGGGCCGTTTGCAGATATAGTGGGAGGCAAAGAGCGCGAGGTTCGGTCCAAGGAATTGCGCCGCAACCTCCAGCAAGCGGTCGTCGCTGATGAGGCGCACCCAAAACGGGTCGTCGGTCATCAGCGTGTGATGCAGTTGTTCCGGCCGCGTGCCGGGGTTTTTCTCCAGCAGCCAGTCGACGTGCCGGCGGGCTTCACCGATCAAATCCGCATCGAGCACATTGCGGAAGATGGCATAGCCTTCGGTTTCGAAATGCACTCTGCCTGAGCTTGCATTATGGGGCGATGAGGGCATAGCGTTTTCCTCTGTTGGTGGAATGATTCGTTGAAGATGAATTGCCGTGAGTCTTGCTCTGCCAGTGTGCGGACGCGCGTGCGCCTGTTCCGTGCCCAAGACATGTCGGTTTGGGCGACAAAAGCAAAAATCTTTGCAGGTGAATCCATGCTGCACCGTTCGTCGGTTGGACCAATCCTGCAAGTCCTGTCAGTCGAGGCGGCCTCGCGTCTTCAATGAAGCCATGTGTCACGCGGCTTGAAAATCTCTGGCATGAATCTCTTCTGCGCGCTGCATTTCCTCGGAAGAGTAAGGGGCAGCCGCGGTCGCGGCGGCACAATCCAGAATCTCATCGGGCTTGCTGGCGCCGGAGAGCACGAGTGAAATTTCCGCATGATTCAACACCCAGCGCAGCGCGGCTTGGGGCAGCGTGCCAATATCGCCGCGAATGAGAAAGCGCAGCCGTTCGGCGTAATCCACGCGCGCCGCAATTTCCTCGCGCGGATAGCGGGCGTTCAGGCTTGAGGGCGGGAAAACTGTGTCGCGCGTGATCGTGCCGGAGAGAAAACCGTTCGCCAGCGATTCGCGCGCCACGATACCGATCTTCTGGCCGCCGAGATCTTGAATGAGCTGCCGCGCTTCGCGATTCATCAAACTGAAGACAACTTGAATCACATCGATCTTTCTCTCCGCCGCCCAGGCGCGCGCCATTTGTTGCGTGTGTTCGAATTTGGAAATCGAATGTCCGACGAAACGAATCTTGCCTTCGTTCTTGAGTTTGTCCAGCGCCTCCCACACGTCGTTGTGAATTTCCTCCGCGCTGAACGGTGAATGAAAAAACAGCACGTCGAGATGATCGCGCTGCAGGCGTCGCAAGCTCTCTTCCACTGAGGTGCGCGCCCGCGTGCCGCTAAAATTGGGGAGGTTGCCCTCTGTCGCATTCCTGCCGAATTTGCTGGAGATGAGAACATCGTTGCGCTTTGTGCCCAGGCCCTTGCCCAAGATCACCTCCGCGACGCCGTCCTGCGCCGGCGTGCCGTACAACGGCGCGGTATCGAAGAAGTTGATGCCACTGTCCAGCGCCGCGGCAATGGTGTTCAGCGCCTCGCGCTCGGTGACGGCTCCATAAATTTGGGAGGCAAAGGCCCACGTGCCCAAGCCGATTTCGCTGCAACGCAGGCCGGTGCGGCCCAGAGTGCGGTATTTCATCGCGTATATTCCTCGAGTAGCTTGCGGATTTTAGGCGCGGCGTTCTTCAAAAAGACTTGCAGCATCTGCGCACCCTCAACGCTGCTGGCGCGGCGCGGATCTTCGCCCCACACGCCATCATCATCCAGAGTGGTTTCGCGTCCGGCCAGCAGCATACTCAAATCCACCAATTCTGGTTTGAATAGAAGTTGAAAAGAAGTCTCGCCGCGCGCCGCATGATTCTTGGGAAATGCGCCTTCCAGCGGCTCCGAATCCGGCATTGCCCACAAACCGATTTGGGGATGGCTGTTGCGAAAGACTTCTGCCGCAGCCTGAATGGCTTTCACTTGGCCTTCGCCGTAATGCCCGGTGACGAGTACGATCACTTTGAAATCTTCGTCGGCAAGCTGCTGCAGAAACTCCAAACACAACTTGGTCACGGTTTCAGCGTTGTGTTCAATCGTATGATGAAAACCTTTGTAAGGCTTGATCGTGTCCGTGCCAACATAAACCGCCGGCAACACCACGCCACCGGTTTCTTTGGCAAGCGCTTCGCAGAGGCCGTGTGCCTTAATGCCGTCCAGCCCAATCGGCGCGTGATAGCTGTGCCATTCCAACGCGCCCCAGGGCAAATAGGCAATAGGCGTTCGCGCACGAATCGCCGCGATTTGCGCTGGGCGCAGTTGTTCGTATTTTCCCCAAAGAGGATTTGCCAAGATTGCCTCCAAATGGATTTTCAAGGGATCTTGTGAAGTTCAGGCCTAATGCCAAGTACTTCACAAGATTCGTCTGAATGACACTTCGAGAGGCGCTCCTACAAATTGAGTTGAAAGAACATTAGCTTATTCCCAAAACCTCTCGCGCATATTTCACGCTGCGCGCGACGTTCTCCGCCTCCCACGCCAGCAAATCACTCTCAGGTAGTGTGTGGCGAAAGGGCGTGCAGATTTCCAAAGTCAGCGGCATGTCCTCGCCCTGCGCCTGCCGCAGCCTCTGCACGATTTGCAGAAGCGGAAGGTTGCCTTCGCCCAAAGCGCAGAAATGCACTGCCGTGCCGGACAGGCCATACGATGGCGCGTCGGCATACTGGCCGGCAGGGCAGGCATCTTTGAGATGTGTGCAAGCCACGCGCTCGCGCAAGGCGGCGAGCGCTTGCAGGGGATCTTCTCCAACCGCGGCAAAATTTCCGCTGTCGTAACAAATTCCCAGAAAGGGAGAATCGATTTTCAGAATCTCGAGCAGATCTTCGAGAAAAATGTCCATGTGATTTTCCAGCGCGATCACGACGCCGTGCTGTTCTGCGAGCGTGACACTTCGTGCCAGTTCCCTCCGCGCCTGCGCTGCGCGCGCCGCCGTTGCAGCCCTGCCTTCCGCGCACGAGCCGCCGATGAACGTGCGCAGCACTTTGGCGCCCACACGTTCTGCCGCTGCCAACGGGGCTGCCAGCGCCTCGGGCGAGGTGCCAATGGCGCCCAACTCCACAAAAAGCCCGTGACGCCGGGCATATTCCGCCAGCCAGTCGACCTCGCGAGAAAGATCAATATGAAGCGGATCGATATGCAATCCGGCAACGCCCAGTTGCCGGCAGGTCTCAGCATACCAGCGCAGATCGCGCGGCTGCGCCGGCACAAACCAGTGTTTGCCGAGATGCAGATGATAACTGAACGAGTCGAGGGCGAGTTTCATGCTGCTGGTTCTGCCGTCTGTTTCATTGCGCTTCAAGCTTGCCAGTCGATGAGCGCCTTCACGATCTCACCGCGGGCAATCGCCGCGATGGTTTCAAGATATGATGCGGGATCGGGCGAGAGGCGCCGTGAAATCATCGAGCCGGGATCGAGCAAGCGGCGGTTATACAGATTCGCCACAGCGCGCAGCTCGCCATCCGTCACAATGCCGGGATTGTAAATCGTCGTGGTTGCTTCGAACCACTCGGCTTGATTCACCGGAAAGGGCAGGGGACAGTAGCTGACATTGATCAACACGGGTGGCCGCAGCGCATGCGCCAGCTTTTGGCCGCTCACATGGCCGCTGCATTCCGCCACCACCTCGAAGCGCGTGAGTTTGCGTGCAAATGTCTCGACCTGCTCGTCGCGCGGCACAACAATGATTTGATCCGCGCCCAGCCGTTGAGCCAATTTCAGTTTAGCGGGATTGGTGTCGAATACGCTTATGCTGGTGAGTGGCCACAAACGCAGGAGCTGCAGGCTGCACAAGCCAATTGCACCCGCGCCGATCACTGCGACATTGCTGTTGTCGTAACCGGCTGGCTGCGACCAACCCACGCGCAGGCAATGGTAGGCACAACCGAACATTTCCAGAATACTTGCCGGCTTGGGATCGCGCTCATGCGGATGAATCTTTGCCACAGCGCTGGCGCGGCGGAGCAGATGCGAGCAGTGCGCCGGCTCACCGCCCCAACCGGTTACCGCGACGAGATCGCCGGGCGCGAAACCTTCGACGTTCTCACCGATTGCAATGATTTCGCCGACACCTTCGTGGCCAGGCTCACCCGGCAACATGGGATATCGCGAGCCATAGCCGCTGGCCTCGCCACCGCGAAAGCTGCGTAGTTCGGAATAGTTGCACAGCGAAGTGGCCAACATGCGAAGAGCAAGCTGATCCGGCGCCGGCGGCGCGATCTCCACGTCTATGAGTTGCACCTGGCCGGGCGCGACGAATTGCAGTGCACGAGCAGTAGGCATATGTCAGGATTTAATCCATCGCATGCGTCAAGGCAGCTTCACCTGCGCCAAAATCCGTTGCATATTCCTGCCGAGAATGTTGCGCTTGTCTTCTTCCGAAATGTTGGCATACGCCACCCAGCCGAACTGCGGAAACGGATCACGCATGGGCGCATCCGAACCGTAGAGCACGCGTTCTGAACCCAGTTCACGCACCATGTATTCGATCGTGCCGTTGGTGACCGAAGTGAACGTGATTTCCAAAAAGCAGTTGGGAAATTCCTTTGCCAGCGCCACGTGATGCCGCGCCACCGGCCAGGTCCAGCCGGAATGCGCCAAAACGAAATTCACCTGTGGATAGCGCTTTGCCAAATCCGGCATCTCTTGTTTGAAGTTGTCGGAAGGATGCATAAGCGCAAACAGATGGTGCGCGTTGCCATATTCCCACCACGGCGTGTAGCGCGGATCATTGTAGGGCGCGCCCATGCGCGGGAAATACGGCTTCATGCCGCGAAAGCCGCATTCTTCATAATAATAGCGCAGCTCCTTCCCCCAATCCGTGACGTAGTTGGGATCGAGTGCGGCATAGCCGACAATCTCTTCAGGGAACTCCAGCATGGCCTGGCGTGTGTCCTCGTTGCCCAATTCGTAATCCGTCCAAATCGCGGTCCAGGCACTGATGCAGGTTTTTTGCACGCCCAGCCGGCGATTGCGCTCGACCACGCCCTTGCCATCACACTCATTCATGACCACCATGGCCGCTCCGCGCGTGCCGCGCTGGCCCATGTGTGCATGCGCATCGATCACGATGGAATCGGTAATCGGCTGGCCCTGCAATGCCTTTGCGATGATGCCATCTTGCGGTTGGTGTGCTGGATATTCCGGCGGAAGCTCGGGCAGGCGCAACAGTCGCTGCAAGTTTCCGCCGGCGATGGCGCGGCGTTGTTCCTCGCTGAGTTCGGAATAATCCACATAAGCGCGCGCTGCGCCGATGCTTTTCTCCAACGCTTCGGTGCCGAACAACAAGCGTTCATGGCCAATGCGCCGGCACCAAAATTCCAGCATGCGATTGCCCTGATAGTTGGAAAATTCAAAATACAAATTCGGAAAGCGCTCGGCCAAAGGAAGAAGCATGCGCGTGGCTTCCCAGCGCACGCTGTGCAGCAAGAAGGGCAGGCGGGGGAAATTTTCGCAAATCCACGCGATTTCCTGCCATTCGATTTGCACGGCCGGGCCGTATTCGCCGCGATCGACGAGCAGTAGCGTTTGGGTTTCCTGCATGGCGCTCAGCAGTTCACCCAGCGTGCCATGATCAACTGCGTGTTTGTAGAGGCGCGGAAAGATCTTCAATGCGCGCACACCCTGGCGTTGCATTTCCGGCAACAAATCGTGGGGATGCGGAAACTCGCCGGAGTGATGCGGCAGCGCCACCCAGCAGGGGTACAGACGAGGATGCTTGCGACATTCGGCAAGCACGAGCGGATTGCCGACTTCCGGATGCACTTCCTTGGCTTGATGCGCATACACCAAAGCGCCGTGCACGCTGCAGCGTTGCATCTCGTCGAGTAATTGCGCAGTAGTCCACGGCGCCTCAGGATCTCTTCCCGCGCGCCGGCCAATGGCAGCGAAGCTGTCGAAGTAACGAATGTTGGTGGTGGTCATGAGTCAAAAAGGATAAGGGGGATTTGAATCTCGATTCATGGAGCTGTTCATTACTGCATTCGGTCTTAGTGCCCTTCGTGTGAAATCGTTGTTCTAAGAACAATAATTCCCTCCAGCGGATAGAAACAACCCAACTGATAACGAGTTTTTTCATCTGCTGAGTTGTTTCAATCCGTTGGCAGGTTTTTTGAGTTGCGGTTTGTCGCCGGGATCCTCCCACAAAAACACCGGCTGTCATCCAGAAGAGATCTTGTGAAGTACCTTGCACCAGCCGAGTGCCACACAAGATGCCTGCTGAATGACATGACGCACAGATCGATTTGAAGATTTCAGCAGATCGCGCGCGCTGCCTCCCGCACCCTGTCTAAAGTTTGATCGATATCCGCCGGTTGGTGCGAGAAGTTGATGAACCAGCGGTCGCTCGGAAAAACACCGTGTTTGAACACTTGCGCGAACAAGCGGCTCTGCCACTGCATGTTTTCCTGCTCGCCGGCGCCTTCAAATTGAATAAAAGGAGCAGGCGTCACACCCGCCGCATGCGCCGGCAACCCGGTTTCCTTGATGATCTCCTGAAAGCCGTCGCGCAGGCGCTTGCCCATTTTGTTGATGTGATCATGCACCGGTTGCGTGCGCATGATTGCCATCGTGGCCTTGCTGGCAGCGAGCGAAAGCGTTTCACCGGCATAGGTGGTGGTGATGATCGTCTTTTCGAGCGTTTGCATGAACTCGCGCTTGCCGGCAAACGCTGAAACCGGATAGCCGTTGGCCATGGCTTTCGCAAACGCGGCGAGATCCGGCGTAATGCCGTAGTATTCCTGCGCCCCGCCGCGCGCCAGGCGAAAGCCGGTGAGTACTTCATCAAAGATCAGCAACGCGCCGTATTGATCGCATTTCTGGCGCAGCAGAGCGAGAAAGGCTTCGCCAGTATCCTCATTCCATTCATAGGGCACTGTGATCGCGCCCGCCAACTCACGGCCGTGTTCGTTGAAAACGCGCTCGACAGCCTCGCGATCGCCGTATTTGATTTCATGCACATACTCATTCAACACTCGCGGCACACCGGGATTGGGCCAGCTCAGGGCAGACCAGTCGTGATAGCCGTGATAGCCGCTGGTGAGAATGTGCTCGCGACCGGTATAGGCGCGCGCCAGGCGCACGCAACTCGTGCAGGCATCGGCGCCGGTTTTCATGAAGCGGATTTGCTCCACCCAGGACACGTTTTGACAGAATGCTTCTGCCACTTCCAATTCGAGCGGGCTGGCCATGCTGAACAGCACGCCGTTTTCCATCTGCGCCCGCACCGCAGCTTCGACTTCCGGATAGCGATATCCCAAAATAATTGGACCCAGAGCGCAGCGAAAATCGATATACTCGCGATCATCTAAATCCCACAGGCGGCAGCCTTGTCCGCGTTTGATAAACGGCGGCATGAATTCGCCGTATTCCGGCCGCCAGCGTTTGGCATTGGTTTGCGTGGCCCATGGCATGCGCGCGGTTGCGCGAGCATAATGTTCAGAATGTCTGGGAGTCATGATTGCTTCACTCGTTCGTAAACAAAAAATCTCACGCAAAGACGCAGAGTCGCAAAGAACTCGCTAAGGGCCCGTTAAAAAACAAAGTATACAATTCTGAAGGTGCTTAATTTCGGGGCTTGATTGTGTAATTCCATTC
>JAKLJX010000046.1 GCA_023150945.1 bacterium
TTGGGTAACACATATTATGAGGCAACGACGCCATTTCAAAAAACCTTCGGTAACAATATTTATGAGCCAATGCGCAGGCCCGGCTGCGCGTCAGGCGCCCGTTTGCTTCGCGAGCGTAATCGCCTGGACGAGCGCTTCCGGCTGATCGGTGCCAATGCGAAATCGAGTACCGTTCTTCATGACGAGTTCCACTGCGCGAAAACCGGAAACATTCCACACCCAATAACTTCCCGGAATCCAGCGAATTCCCCAGCCCACAAACCACGGATTCTCCACGGCACGCACCTGGTCAACTTCTGATAATAGGATGGTTTTCCGGACAAACCCCACGCCAAACCAGCAGGTGAGCGTGCTCTTCTCGACCTCAACAGTTAGAGAAGAAAACATGGCCAGCACCACTCCCGTTATCGCCAGGACGGTGAGTGGCGAGAACCATGAGGGCCCGGCTCCCATGACAAGAACGAACAGCGTGACAATCGCCGCGCACAGCACCGCGATGATGATGACCGTCCCCACTTGCGTATGCCGGTAGGTCATTTTGCCTCCAGGTGTTCAACAATGTCTGCCAGCGCCTTCAGCCCTTCAACTTCGGCAGCCTGCGCCGCACGCAGGTGCTGAAGCGCGGCTGTTCTTCGTTGCGCGTCCTTGAGATGCGCCGCCCGCTGTGCCGCAGGAACTGTGTGAGGAAACTCCTGCGACAGCAGTTCTGTTTCGTGGGCAACGCGCAGATAGTGTTTGATGGCCCTGGTGAAGAGCGGCTCCAGTTCCGGCCCAAGCCGGGCTTTGGCCTCCGCGAGGAATTTCAAAGCGAAGCCGCGGCCCTCGGCCAACTCGGCGGCATTGTAAGAAACCCCGAAGGCATCCTCCTGCTCAGACTCAAGCAGTGAAATCCAGCGCGCATACCCTTCGGGACCTGCCTTACAGTCCGCCGGAACCCATTTTTGCGAGTTGGCCGAGAATTCAAGAACGAACTCAAACGCCCTTTTCACCATTTCCTGAAAAGCCACGTTCGACGCGATCGGCCGCACGAAGTGCATGCCCAGCAGTCCAATATCAGTCTGTCCAAGCTCATACCAGTAGACCGGCCCCTTCCCCTGCTCGGCCTCCCAGCCCTGATGATAATATCCGATGTCGTCATAGCCGATGATGAGCGAGCGGATCGGATTATCAAGATGGAATCCGTAGCACACATAGCCGCTGTCGATCGCCTGCCGCACCCGGTCCCAGACAAGCTTTTGGGTGGCGGGAAAATCGCTGTTCGACTTGTGCCGCCAAATGCTCTCGACCGAGAAGCCCAGATTCCGGCAGAGCTCGTAGGCGCCGCGCCAATTCCACACCGCCATGCTCTTGGCTTCGGCTCTTGCATCGACGTTGAGCAAGAATCCCACTCCGGTACCGCCGTAGAGCTGAGCGTCGCTGAGAGTGAGACCCAGGCTTTTCGCGCTTGCGCTCAGGCATCCCATCTCAGTATTCCAGTGCATTTCCCATTGGAGATTCTTGGCTCGTCGCATCCCACTGTGCGCGACCTCGGGATGTTTCGCCATGTACGCCGGCGTCATGATGGCAGGAAGGAGATAGTCCCTGATGCACACGTCATAGTCGACCGGCGCGAGTTGGCTGCCGGCGGTCTGGACAATCACCGCGTTCAGCGTCGGGAAGATAGTGATACTCTGCCCACCCCAGCCGCCGGCCTGCAACGCTTTGACCGGCACGCCATCAACAAAAAAGGCGATGGCCTGCCAATGGTTGAAATACCTCGGATGAGCACGCTCGAACCGTTGCATGGCGCTGTCGGCCCATGCCGCCGGCAGTATTCTGGTGCCGTTGAATTCGCCCCGCTGCAGAAAAAGCCACCCGAGCTTTGCCATGTCTCGTGGCACCATAAACAGGCCTTCCGAATCATCCCATCTGATATTGGAGATGCCGAGGGGAGTGAACAGGTCTCTTTGCGCGGCCACGAGAAAATGGGCCTTCGTGAGCTTCTGGAGGAGTCCCTCCAGCGCCTTGATGCAACCGGAATTATACACGAAACGCTCACCAGGGCGATACGCCAGCGGTCGTTCGAAGAGATTGCGAATTGGGTCAGGGCTGCGACTCAGAACGCGAAGGTCGTTCGAGGTGTCGAAATACGTGACCGCGTGCTCGTTCCACTGCAATCCCGTGGTCATGGTCACGAGATGGTACAGCGTGATCGCCGCCTTGTCTCCCGTCCCCAGCAGATCACCGTACTCGGGGAACAACTGCACCACGGGTACATGAAGGTTGTCGATCAGGCCCTGGTCGAGCGCGAGGCCGACAAGCGCCTCGGGTACGATTTTGGCGACCGAGGACATGCGATGCGGCTTGTCGCGATGGAAACCATGAAAGTACTCATCAAGAATGATCTTCCCGTCCTTCACCACCAACACGCTGTGCAAATTGGGAAAACCATTGGCAAGCACCCGCTACATGAGGGCATTGATCTTGCCGAGGTCCACCCCCTCGCTGGCAGCGCCGGCAACCGCCCACCCATCATCCCCTGCGCGGGGAGTCTCGTAGCGATAGTCGAGAATCCTCTCGCCGTTATTTCCCAAGCGCGGCACCATATTATCAAGCAGAAAATGGGGATCCGGACTTTTCCGCCAAAGCGTGAGCGGAATCCACCACGCGGGAGTGCCGTAGCGCCCCCGCACGGCATCTTTTTCGACTGTGCCTTCGAAAATCGCGTCGTACAGCCCGACCTTCATGAGGAGATGGCTCCCCTCCAGGGTTGCCACGGCCATGGGAATATCATTCAGGCCGTAATCCGGGCTGTGATGGGATACTGAGAGTGTGCCGTCGTTATTCGTGGCAATCACGTAGATGAGCCGGATGTCCTGGCCGAAAGAGTGGAGCGTTCCCTCCCAGACGCCGCTAACGTCCGCGGGTTTGACCGGCGGTTGCCCACAACTGGCCTGCACGAGCAGACCCAGGACGGCAAGCGACAGCGTCATTTTCCTCATGGCGGCATTCCTTTCAGCGAGTTGTGTATGCGCGATACAAAGCGCGCACGATCACGAGGCAATAGCATAATTGCATCGCCAGGCACACATACAGAACGATCCCCTCACCCAGGGCCTCCGCTCCCAGCGCGTACTCATGACTGATCTCATCAACCAGGATCTTGTCAACGGTAAGCAGCATGAGACTGAGTATGCCGAGAGCCAGCGTTGCAAGGTCTCCCTTGTTGGCAAACTGAGCCACGCGGGCGCGCGACCACAGCCAGAGCACGGACACGAGGTCGAATAGGAGCATGACGGAGAACGCGATCAGGAGGCTCATTTCCCCGCCGGCGCTTATGGTGCCGCGCTCCAGGAAGACTTGCTCTCTGAAGAGTATGATTGCGACCATGGCATAGATCACGATGAACGTGCAGATGATTGCCATTGTGAGGGCGACACCGTACATGTTCCGGGAAGCTGGTTTCATGCTTCCTCCTTTCATGGGTTTGCATGCAGCGACTTCCGCAAAAGCACGCGACCGCATGCCACCGCCGTGGCGACAGGTAATCGCGCGCGAGCAGGGTTGTTGTGGCTACTTTCTCTCCCCTCCGAACAAACGCCTGGCTTCCTCCGGCAACGTCTCAGCAGGTGTGAAATCGATTTTGTGTGGATAGTACTTCGAGGTATCGACCACACCCTCCAGGTAGAATCGCTCCGCGAGGTGATCAATAGCCCCACGCTGAAGCTTAAGCACGTCCATGTGACCCATCGCCGGGAGGATGATCATGTCGCTGTTGGTGAAGTACTTCACGGCCTCCCTCATGTTGGCAGGAGGGCTGGAGAAATCCAACTGCCCGTTGAGGATGAGTGTGCGGACTCTGATCGTATCGAGTTGGTGATATTCAGATGGGATCTGCGTAATTGGCCATCCCCCTCTTGCTATGGCTGTCCACCACAACTTGGCCGAGGGCGAACCGAGGATCGAACCGGGTGGATCCATCTCCACTTCATAGTTTCGGGTACTGTCCATGCCGCCGCTCGCCAGCTTGGCAAGGAAATCTCCCCAGTATTGCCGTGACGTATCCTGGACTGCCTGATCATACCCGAGAACCAGCAGCGCCAGGCCCGCCGGATCACCATGCTCCGCGGCAACAAATGCGTCAAAGGCGGCAGCCGCAGATTCGGTTTCATACAGACTGTAGAACGTCGCCAGCCGCACTTTGTCCGGATCGATCAGGACATCGTTCCAGGTTTGCGGCAGGCTCTTGAGAACGGTTCGAATCGTTTTGAGGATATCAGGGCTCTTTGCCGATGCTTCCGGGTCATTTTTCCAGAGTATATTATATTCCTGGAGCAGCGTGTCGATGACGGCAGGTTCCCACAATGAATCGAAGCGACGGCCCCGGCTGCTTGCTCCCACCATGAGATTCCGCTTCACGACGTTTGGGTAACGCAGGCAGTAGAGATATGCGAGCTGAGTGCCGTAACTGGTGGAGAACAGATTGATCTTGTCGTACCCCAGCGCGCGCCGGACCGCTTCGAGGTCCTCGACAACTTCGAGCATGGTATACCCATTGAGGTCAATGCCCTCCTCAAGCAACCGGTCGAATGAACGGCGCAGCGTGGTGCGGAATTCCAGCAGGGCGTCATGGGAGAGGGGATAATCCTTCGCCAGCGCCGCCCCGATTGCGGCGCATTTGAGTTTGACCTCTCCATCGACACCCCGATAGCCGACATTGACGACCTCATTGTGAGCATGGAACACCTCCGGCATTTCTCTCCAGAGATTGCTTTTTCCCGGGCCGCCGCCCAGGATGAAGATCGGTTCAGAGAGGGAGGCCTTCCTGGCATGATGCCGGATGAAGGGCAATGGCACGAGCCGGGAATGCGGGTCGTTCCGATTCTCCGGCACCTGCACCAGTCCGAAATCAGCAGCGTTATGATACAGCCGGCCGGCCTTCACCATGATGGCACCGGCCTGGCTCTCACGGAGCAGGGATGGATCTGGAAATGGAGAATCCTGTGCCGGCAGGTTCACAACCGGAAGGCAGGCAGCAAGCCAAATCCACCACGCGCGTCGATACCATTGTGCCATCAAACATTTCCTCCTGAAGATAGTACTCGATACGTGCGACTCATCCGAGTTGATAGTTGAACCACAGCAGCCCGAAAACGTCGTACACCGCATGACAGGCCATGGCTTCTGCAGCCGACCTCTTCCGCAGATACACCAATCCAAATGCCAATCCGACGAAGATGTAGAGGAACGACCGTTCGGGCCCCTGATAGGCATGTCCTGCTCCCTGCAGCAGCGACGCCATCACCAACGCGATGACCACCCCGGCCATCCCGAAGCATCTTTCGAACCTGGTGATGATGAAGAGACGCTGCAATTCTTCGATGAATCCTCCCATGAACACCGAGGCAAAGAACCACACCATGATGTTGATCTTGCCCATGAATTCTGCCAGCAGTCTCATTCCCTCTTCAAACTTGTCGGGGAGCAAAACCTTCATGAGGTTGCCGAGGGCAATATGATCGAGGAGAGCGAGGGCCAAGCCAAACGACGAGCCAATGAGAAGCTGGCGCCAAAGGCGTTCACTGCGAAACCCGATATCACGTGGCCGTTCTTTCCCCAGGAGCATGAACAAGGCGACAAAGGCAAGAGTCGTGATCGTGTTTGCAACGGCGAGTCGGAGTAACAGCCCAGGATTCAAGTCGATGTTGGCGGTGCGCCCAAGATTCGCAAAGTAGGTGCTGAAGGCGGAGAACCAGAAAAGCAAAATGACCACGACGGCAACATAGTTTGATACTCTGGTGGATTTCATGATCGGTCCCTCCCGCGAGCCTTGCCGCATCGTCTGAGTCAGCAGACGAAACAGAGTAGACATCGCCAACGAACTGGATAAGAAGAGAGCGAACCATCGACGCCTTGTGCAGGCATGGCCGCGCCGGATGCCGGCTCAGTTGCCAGGCCCCAGGCACTGATTTGGCCAAGCCTGAGGACACTGCCGCGTACGCCAGGGCAGTGCCGTTTGCGAGAGGAACGGACAGTGCAACAAGTTACAGCTAAAAGGGAAGCAATATCTGCCAGTTGTCCGACTCCTGATCATGAGTCGCAACCGGCACAGGTATGCGCTTGAACTGGGCGTGGATCGTCGAAAGGGAGGGAAAGGATTGACCCGAGGGGACGAGGGAGCATGCATGATCATACTCATCACATTCTGCCACCGTTTGCGGCGGTTGCCCGGGGCAGTCAGCCATGAATCACGCCCTGAAATTGCCGAAACGCAGTGAAAGAATCAATCTAGATTTTTGGGTTTGCAGAGAATTTGCGGGCGCTGCGCGCTGTCGGCGCCAGTGGGGCCAAAAGACGGGGAGAAACTGGCAGCAAGGGCGGCGACGAGTCCTGCTGAGGGCTCGCCACTGCCGATACGTGTAAGGTCTATGGGGCACCTGCATCGCTCCTCACTTCTGCTTTGGCGCTGAATTCTCTTGCAGATTTTCTGAATTCAACTATATTTGCCCGCATCTTTCAGCGCGGCGGGAGGGACTTGTAACGATTCACACGAGTTCCATATTTGCCTCCTCTCCAAGCTCACCACAAGCAGCGTTGTTTCTTCATATCACGAACTCATCCCAAATTCTGATCACTTGGACCACCGGCGCCGGCACCACTGGGGTGCGCTCGGTAAACGAAAAATCTGAATATGCCGTCTCCGCTTGAGTCTGCGCGCCGTGGAGCCTGATTTCGCTCATGGTGTTCTCGGGCGACAAGGTAAATACGCAGACTTTAAGCTGATTGTGCCGGCCCGGAATAGCCGGCAGGGACAAACGTGCCGCTGGGCATGATGATTCCCGCTTGGTGAGAAGCAGCGGTTGCGCAGTCGCGCAGGACGCCGCGGACACGCAGCAGCACAGTGGTCCAGAGAACGGCGAGAAGCACGCGCAAGCAGGACGAATTGACCGCCCCGATTCGCCCGCAGACGAATCGCTACGGCATTCAACACCTGCGCGTGGACATTTCCGGTTTTTCGCCAGGATTTTTTCTCATTCAGTCACGCGCGATTCGGGTTCAGCCCGGGGGCAAATATGAGTGTTACGGCCTCAAGACCGCCTTCTTCCCAGCCAAAACCGTATCTATCTGTCACAGCGCGCAGTTTGTTCCGTCTCGGCGTGAGCGTGGCCGGACTGCTGCTGCACACGTCCTCGCTTCTGGCCCAAAGCAGCGATCTCCGCTTCGACCGCATCTCGGTGGAGCAGGGACTCTCCCACTTTTCGGTCACCGTCATCGTTCAGGATCACCAGGGCTTTCTTTGGGTTGGCACCGAGGACGGCTTGAACAAATACGATGGTCACACCTTCACCGTCTACCGGCCGATTGCGCAGGACAGCAGCTCGCTTCCCCATTCCAGCGTCTCGGCTTTGCTCGTCGATCGCCATGGCCGTCTTTGGGTGGGCACGATTGACGGCTTGTGTCGCTACGACCCGGAGGCCGACAGGTTCGTGCGGTACCGGCATATTGCGCACGATCCCCAAAGTTTGCCCGCCAACGGGATTCGGGACATTTTCGAAGACGCGGCGGGCACGCTGTGGATCGGCACCAACGCGGGCTTGTGTGTGCGCCAGGAAGAAAAAGATCGCTTCGAACGTCACGCGCCAATTGCCTCGCTGAGTGCTTCACAGGACAATGACGTCCGTTCGATTTGCACAGATCGAGCGGGCCAGCTTTGGGTTGGCACCGCCGCCGGCTTGCGACGCTATGATCCGCAAAGCAAGACTTTCATTCCTTATCCTCACCAGACCGGCGCGTCCACCGATCCTGTCGAGAAGGCGATCATGAAGATTGCCGCAGATGGGCACGGCGACATCTGGTTCGCCACCGGTGCGGGCTTGCAGCGCTACGACCGCAAGACCGGCAAGGTCGTGCGCTGCCAGGATCCGCAATACTCGCCTCTGCTCAACACCGATATCATTTTTACGCTCTATGCGGACCGCCAGGGCATGCTGTGGATCGGCACGTACCATTACGGTCTGTTCCGGTATGATCCAAACACCGACAGTTTTTCGCGCTACGTGCACGAGCCGGGCAATCCCTCTTCGCTGGACCGGAATCGCGTCCATTGCGTCTATGAAGACCGCTCCGGCGTGTTGTGGGTGGGCACCTATCGCGGCGGCCTCAATCGCCACGACCGCAGGCAGGATGCTTTCGAGCGCTACGCCCTCGATGGTGCCGTGCACGCGGTCCTGCGCGATACGCGCAGCAATCTCTGGCTCGGCACTTTCGGTAATGGCCTGTTCCGGCTCGAGCAAGAACAGGGCCGGCGCACACGCCGCCGGCAGTATCTGCACGACGCTCGTCAGCCGGCGAGCCTGAGCAGCAACGAGGTACTGGCCATCCTTGAAGACCGCAACGGTGAAATATGGATTGGCACCGGCAGAGGCCTGAGCCGCTATGATGCGCGGCACGACAGGTTCGTTCATTACAAATACGAGCCATTGAATCCTGCCATCGCGGCTCACCGTGTGGTCAAGGTTCTTTATGAAGATCACCAGGGCGCGCTCTGGATCGGCACCAACGGCAGCGGCTTGTACCGGCTCGATCACCGGCGCACGGCCTTCGCCTGCTACCGTAATGATCCGCAAAATCCGCAGAGTCTGAGTGGCAACGACATTTGGTCGATCACCGCAGACGGACAGGGCGATTTGTGGATCGGCACGTATGGCGACGGCCTGAATCGCTACGACCGCCAAAGCGAAAGATTCGCCCGCTATCGCGATGACCTGCGGAATCCTGATGATCTCAACAGCGTTCTCATCTATTCCGTGTATGCCGACCCGCGTGGCCCGCTTTGGATCGGCACTTTCCTGGGCGGCCTGCACCGGCTGGACCGCGGGACCGGCGCATTCACACATTACACCGAGCAAGACGGCTTGCCGGATAATTTCGTGAAGGGTATTTTGCCCGATGACCATGGCCATCTCTGGCTGAGCACCGACAAAGGCCTGGCGCGATTCGATCCTCAAACCGGGATCTCCAAAAACTACACAAAAAAGGATGGCCTGCACGGGAATGTCTTTCTTTCCGGCGCCTACCATCGCGGCCATGATGGCCGCCTCTACTTTGGCGGCGAAGGCGGCGTGACGGCGTTCCATCCGGATAGCCTTCCGGTGAGGCCGTGCACTTCGCCGGTTGTGCTAACCAGTTTCAAGGTTTTTGATCAGCCTGTGCAACTGCCCCATCGCCTCAGCTCGACACGGGAGATCATGCTCTCGCATGAACAAAATTTCATCTCCTTTGAAATGGCGGTGCTCGATTACGCGATGCCCGAACGGAATCAGTATGCTCACTTCCTGGAAGGATTCGATCGCGAGTGGGAATATACCGGCACGCGGCGCTACGCCAGCTACACCAATGTGCCTCCCGGGCGATATACGCTGCGGGTAAAAGGCGCAAATGCCGACGGCGTCTGGAATGCGGACGGCGTGGCGATCAAAATCAAGATAACCCCGCCCTTCTGGAGAACGTGGTGGTTCAGAAGTTTGTTCGGCGCAATGCTCTTGGTTACGATCGGCGGCACGATTCGCTACCTCGAAATCAGGAAGCTGCGCGAGCGATTGCGGGCGGCGGAAAAGCAGCAGGCGTTGGAACGCGAGCGCGTCCGCATTTCGCAGGACATGCACGACGACGTCAGCGCCGGCCTTACCGAAATCGCCATCTTGAGCGAACTGGCGCAAAGGAACTTGTCGCAGCCGCAAGCCACCCGGGCACATCTCGTGAAGATCTCCGAACGTGCCCGGGAAGTCGTCGACAACCTCGGCGAAATTATCTGGGCAATCAATCCGAAACACGATCAGCTCGGCGATTTTGCCGCCTACCTGCGGCACCATGCCGTGCAGTATTTGATGTTGACCCGCATCTCCTACCACTGCGATTTTCCCGAGGCCTTGCCCGACGTGCACCTTTCGGCGGAAATGCGGCGCAATCTGTTTCTGGTCTTCAAAGAGGCGCTGCACAACCTCGTCAAACACGCCGGCGCGTCCGCGACCGAGCTGCGGCTGACTTGCTCGGCGCAGCAATTGGAGATCTCCATCCGCGACAATGGCAGGGGATTCTCGCCGGAGTATCCCGCGCCGTTCCGCAACGGTTTGGCCAACATGAAAAAGCGGATCGATGACATTGGCGGGACCTTCCTCCTGCAATCACTGCCGAATTGCGGAACGCAGATCAAAGTCGTGGTGGGATTGAAGAGGCCAGAGAGTAAATCATAAGCCGGTAAAATTCTATGTCGAGTTGGCTCGAACAAAACCTTTGAACACGGAGACACAGAGAACACGGAGAAGCACGGAGTCATTAGGTACAAACTTTTTTCGAAGCGAATGAATAGTCAAGACGCAATTTTCACTGAAAAGAATTTTTCTCCGTGTAACTCTGTGTTCTCCGTGGCTCCGTGTTTGATAGAATACTTTTGTCAATTCCTGTCCATCAAAATACCGCATTTGGAGTATTGCCTTGTGGGAGGCCGGCATGTATCTTGAGATGCAATCTACTTACACAGTTCCAATGCCAATCAAAATCGCCATAGTCGAGGACAACGAGGAGATCCGCGAGGGTTTGTGTGTTCTCGTCGACGGCTCGCCCGGCTTCACCTGCGCGGCGGTTTATCCGGATGCCGAGCAAGCCCTGCAATATCTCCCCGATGACCCGCCCGACGTCGTGCTGATGGACATTCGTCTCCCCCAGATGAGCGGCATCGAATGTGTCCAACGCTTGCGGGAACGCCTGCCCGAGCTGCAGATCATGATGCTCACCATGTTTGAGGACGACGAGCTGGTCTTCAACTCGCTGAAGGCCGGCGCCACTGGCTACATTCTGAAGAAGACGCCCCCGGCCGAATTGCTCGATGCCATCCGCAACCTCTACAACGGCGGCTCGCCGATGTCCAGCCAGATTGCCCGCAAAGTCGTGCAGGCCTTTCAGCAAATCAGCCAGTCGCACAAGGATACCGAAAGCCTGACCGAGCGCGAGGCCGAGATTCTTGCCCATCTTGCCCGGGGTTACCACGACAAAGAGATTGCCGAACAGCTTTTTGTCAGCGTCGAAACCGTGCGCACGCACATCCGCAACATCTACAAGAAGCTCCACGTTCACAGCCGCACCGAAGCCGCCCGCAAGTTCTACGGCCGCTGAGCTTCCTCCAATCATCTGGGATTGGCCCTCTTCCTGCCTGCCTCCCTCTTCTTGCTTTTTGCCCTCTGCTCCTTGCCCCTTGCCCTCGCCTACTCCAAAATGATGAGGCCGCGCCCTCCTCTGCCAACTACGAGTAGAAAAACTACTGCATTCGCGGGATTGTGCCTGAAGCGGCACTTCACTATGTTGCTGACACAACTCGTGGGGGGCTCCAGGTATTTGAACTGGCACATCCCCTCGATAATCACCCTCAAACTTATGGAGCATGCCATGAAAACCACGCGCTATCTTCTCCTCGCTGCCGCGTTGCTTGTCGCCGGTTGTTCACCGAGCGAGGACAGTAATCCTGCGGCGCCAGCGGCACTCGAACTGCAAGCGGAGCAGAACCAGCAGATTCTCGCCAAAGTGCCGGCTGCGCTGCGCAACCAAATTCCGCAAGCGGACCAGATCGAAGTCCGCGCCGGCCGTCTCTTCATTTGGTATCTGCAGGGACAGGGTACGCCGCCGGACTTTGCCGGACGTTGCGCGCCCTTGGCGACCATTAGCGCCACCGGCTCGGGCATCGCGACGCATCTGGGTCACTACACCGACGTGCAGTCCCACTGCCTCGATTTCGCCACGTTGCAGTTCAGTGAGGGCTTCGCGACCTTCACCTCGGTCAGTAGCGGAGATGACCTGCACATTCCGTATTGGGGTGTTTTGGTGCCCACCGCTGATCCGGCGTTGCTCAAAGTCGAAGGCAACACCACTTTCGCCGGCGGCACCGGTAAATTTGCCAACGCCAGTGGCCGCGGGATCGCCCGCGGCATTTTGAACGCCAACACCGGCGCGCTGGAGTTGGTGGGCGTCAGCACCTTGCGTCGGCACCACGACTGAGCCTCGCCACGACGCCAGTGGCAGTTGAGCAGCACACGCTCTCATGCACCAGGCCGGCGGGCACGCCCAGCGAGCTAATTTCGTCTGGAGACAATGCAGTAGGGCAAAGCGATTTGGCTTCGCCGGCTTGGTGTGGGGGGAGTTTGAGGGGGAAGGAAATCAGCGGAACTCACCATCGACGGCCGTGCGGCAGTGCTGCTGGAGCATTGGCGAGTTGCTGCCGGCGGAGAGGTTTCCAAGTCAAATCATCGCCACAGGCCTGGACGCGAAATCAGGCCAGCCGTCGATAGTATACCAAACCATGTTGTTCGAAGGACATAACTCTCAAGTGCCAAGACATCGTTGACAAGTTTTGGTGCCAGGACATCGTGGACACTCTCCCC
>JAKLJX010000047.1 GCA_023150945.1 bacterium
CTTAGGGCGTGCATCAAAGCGTCAGATCTTCCATGGGAGATCTGATATTCCTATTATTTATGCAAAACTCAATAAGTTTCGTTTATGCGGCCTGCGAAAAGCATCCTTCACCCCAAATGCAAAAGCCTGCGCAATCAATTCCTGATCCCCGTCGCCATCGACCAAAATAATTTCAGTAGTTGGAAACCTCCTTTTGACAATCTTGATCACCTCAATCTCATGCAGGTTGGCATTCGAGATCTCAAGGATGATTAGATCAATTTTGTTATCGCCTAGAATTGACTTAATCTGCGAATTGTCCTCACTCGTCAACACCACCGCGAATTCTTCCAGTTCTCTCTTCAGCTTTTCATCATGCGCGATTGTTGGTCCCGATACCAAAACGCAATGCTTTGCCATGAGTCAATCCTTTTGTCGATGTGCGATTTAAACAATGTCAATCTCCGTGCCAGGGGTTAAAAACAAAACAGCCCTTTGTAACAACGTGCAAAGGGTTGTTTATTCAGGATGATTTTTTGTTGGTGTCGTCTAATAGATGCGTAACCGGAAGGAACCATAGCGTCGACACTATAGTGTTATAGCGAAGGCGCTATGGTTTGAACGCAGCGGGGTCAATGCCGTACTGGTGCAACTTATGGTAGAGATTCGTCACATGCAGATCGGCGAGCTTGGCGGCTTGGGTGAGGTTGCCTTTGGCCAAGCGCAAGCAATCCGTCAAATAGTGGCGCTCAAAAGTCTCCACCACGTGCTGCTTGGCCACGTGGAAGGAAGACCATTTTTCCTGCGGGCTGGTGACACTGGGTGCCGGCGGCATCGGAAGCTCCAGCGCGGCGAGGGTTTCGCCTTCTGTCGTGACCACGGCACGTTGAATGATATTCTCCAATTCGCGCACGTTGCCGGGGAAGTCGTACGAAAGTAGCGCACCCTCGGCTTCTTCCGAAAGACGCAAGCCTGCCTTCCCGTGTTTGGTGCTGAACTGGTGCAAAAAATGCTGGGCCAGAAGCAGAATATCCTCGCCGCGCGCACGCAAAGGCGGCAGGGTGATCTCAATGACCTTCAGGCGATACAGCAGCTCTTCGCGAAATTTCTTTTGAGTCACGAGTTCCGCCAAACTCACACTGGTTGCCGCCACGACCCGGACGTGGCAGTGGCGCAACTCCGTTGAGCCGACGCGCGAGAATTCGCCGGTCTGCAGAACCCGTAACAGCTTCAGTTGCAGCGGCGGCGGCATATCATTCACTTCGTCAAGGAAAATCGTGCCGCCCTCGGCGCGCTCGAACCAGCCGGCGTGGTCTTTGATGGCGCCGGTGAACGCGCCGCGCACGTGGCCAAAAAGCTCGGATTCCAACAAGTTTTCCGGCAGGGCCGCGCAGTTGATCGGCACAAAAGGATGGTTGCGGCGCCGGCTGTTATAGTGCAGTGCCTGCGCGATCAGCTCTTTGCCGGTGCCGCTCTCGCCTTGAATCAGAACGGTAGCATCGGTGTCGGCAACCTGAGCGACAAGCTTCAAGATGGCGACCATTTTGGGATGGTGCCCGATGATCGCTTCGAATTTGTATTTTCCCCGCAATTCGCCCTCGAGCGCATGCACGTGGTTGCGCAAGCACTTCTGCTCCAGCGCCCGATGCGCCGCCAGCGAGATGAAATCCGCGAATTCCTGCATGAACGCGCCGGTTTCCGCCGCAAAAATTCCCCGCACGGTGCGATTATCGAGATACACCACGCCAAAAATTTTTTCTTCATATCGCAGGGGAAGACAAATGACCGAGAGTAGTTTCAACCGCGCCGCGCTGGTGCTCTTGCGCAACGCCGGATCTTCCAGGGCATTGCGCAAGCACACCGGCGTTCCTTCGCTTTTAACTTTGTTGATGATGGTGCGACTCACCTCGAACTCGGGGTGGTCGATTTCTTCTTTTTTCAGATTGCGCGCGGTTTCGAAGCGTGTTTCTCCGTCTTTGTCAAAAAGGATAATCATGCCACGCTCAGCGCCGGATAATTCAATAGTGCCATCCATCGCCACTGTGAGCACGCGATGCACGTCCGTCTCCGCCATCATGCGCTTGCCGATTTGGAGAAATTGTTGAAACATAGGAGTTTGTTGGCCAGAAGTTAGAAAAATTTCTGAAAAATCATTCAATTCAGCGCGGCTTCATCAGCCAAAGATCGCCGTCGCGCTCCTGCACCGCAAAAAAGAGCTCACGGCCATCGGTTGCCAGCGAGGTCATGCGATGCACGTGATGGGTGGAATAGCGATAAGCGGTAATTTGCTCGCGATTTTCTCCGTTGACCGCGACCTTCCAGATGTTTCTCACGCCGCTTTGCATGACAACGTGATAGATGAACTGCCCGTCCGGCGACCAACACAGCCCCAGGCCGCCGGCCTCCTTGTCAAACGTGAGTTGCTTTGGCTCTCCGCCTTGAAACGGGATCGTCCAGATATTTTGAAACCCATCACGATCCGAGGAGAACGCAATCGTTTTGCCATCCGGCGAGAATTTGGGGAAAGCATCACTGGCCGGATCGAACGTCAACCGCCTGGCCGCGCCGCCCGCAGCCGGAATAACGATCAATTCTCCCTCCGGCATCTTGGCGGTGTAAGCAATCCATTTTCCATCCGGAGACCAATCCGGCTTCATGTCGGCATAATTGTTCTTGGTGAGTTGCCTGTTCTCGCCATTGGCAAGATTCATGGTCCACACTTCCATCTCGTTGCCGTCTCCGTCTATGTACGCGATCATTTTGCCATCCGGAGACCAAACCGGAGATTCGCTGGAGTCTTTGGGCCGGTGAATGAGCCTGGGGTTGCGGCCATCCCGATCGCAGAGCCACAACTCATATTTGCCTTGCACGTTCGAGGTAAATAAAATTTTCGCGCCATCGGGCGAGAGGCTGGGTTCGAGCGTGGCGCGATCCCAATTGGTAATTTGCCGCAACCGGGATTCTGGTGATCGATTTGGTTTGCTCAAATCCAGAGCAAAGAGGTTGGTGCGCGTGGCAAGCTTGGAATACACCAGGATCCGGCGGTCTGCGACAACGTCAAACAACTTGAGCTCGGCCCCTAGAGTCACCGGCATCGCCTCGCCCACTGCCCGCCTCCGATTCAACGCGATCGGGCGCACCCAAACATCATTCACCCCGCCGCGATCGGAGCGAAAGAAGAGAGCTTCATCGCGCTCTCCCCATACCGGTGAGTAGTTGAAATAGGTGTCATCGGTCGCCAGGAATATTTCATCCCCCGTAACGCTTTTGACGCAAATGTTCCAGGACATATTGTTGCCAAACGCAAAGGCAAGCCATTGGCCGTCGTGAGACCAGGCGAGCGCATTGATATATTGCGGCTGTGCGGTTGCAAAGATCACTCGCGGTGCGCCGCCCGCGACTGCAATCGCACAAATTTTCTTGCCAATCGGCGGCTTGTCGATCTGGTAGGCGATTTGCCTGCCATCCGGCGACCAGGCCGGTTGCGCGCCCCACGGGGCAACTGGTTTGATCGCATGCGTCTGCAGGTCGGCGACAAAAATACCGCCGCCTTCCCGATCGGAGCGAAACACAATCTTTTTGCCATCAGGCGACCAGCGCGGCGTGTCATCCCGTTCCTTGCAATCCGCAGTCAGATTGATCATCTCACCGGTGGCAACGTCTTTTATCCAAATATCAGGGTTGCCGGCTCGATCGGAAGTGAAAGCTACTCTGTCGCCGGCCGGCGAGAGCGAGGGCTCATCTTCCAGCTCAGGCCCGCTGGTGAATGGAACAGTCTGAAGAGCACTGGCGAAATTTTTCAAGCTACCGGAAGAAGATCTATCGGCGAGTCTTAGAGCCAACAGCACGCCGATACTGACCGCAAAGAGGCTCGCCAGCAGCAAACGAAAAGGCCGTCTTGATCGGGAGGGCGAGGCCCGTTGCTTTGCTTGCTGAGCAGCCAAAGCCTGGTGCAGGGCTTCCATGGTCTGGAAACGATCCTGCGGGTGTTTGTTGAGCGCGCGTCGGATCGTGCTGAGGGTTGATGCCGATATTTGGCGTTTGCCGCCACCCACAAATTCCGGCGCGTCCCGCAGGATGGCTTGCATGACCTCGACGTTCGAAGTGCCTTTGAACGGCATGGCGCCAAAAGCCATTTCATAAAGCACGATGCCGAGCGAGAAAATATCGCTGCGGTGATCGACCGTCTGCTTTTCGATTTGTTCGGGTGACATATAGGCCGCCGTGCCCTGCAAGGAATTGGCGGAGGACTTCAATAGGTTGGATGCCGCAAAGCGAGATTCCTCAGCCGGCGAAGCCGTGTTTGCGTCGGCTTCGCTCGTTTTCAACTTGGCCAACCCAAAATCCATCACCTTGACATAGCCCTCGCGGGAGATCATGATATTCTCCGGCTTGAGGTCGCGGTGGATGATGCCCTTGGTATGCGCGGCTTGCAAGGCATCCGCGACTTTCATGCCGAGGGCAATGACTTCCGGTTCGGGCAGCGGCCCACGGCGCTCCAACGTCTGGCGCAGGGTCTCGCCTTCCACGAATTCCATGACGATGAAGTGAATGCCATCCTGTTCGTCAATGTCGTGAATGGTGCAAATATTGGGATGATTCAACGCCGAGGCGGCTTGCGCTTCCTGGGTGAAGCGGAAAAGGCTTTTCTCGTCGGTGACGAGATGGGGTGGGAGGATTTTGAGAGCGACGGGACGCAGGAGGCGGGTGTCAAAGGCCTTGTAGACCACCCCCATCCCGCCTTCGCCAAGTTTGCTCTCAATCCGATAATGCGTTATCGACTCACCCAGCATGGCTTACCCCACTAAAGAAAATCCCAAACCGTTGTGGGAACATCACCCAGCCACTTCACTGTCAGTGATCTCCAGTTCACTGCCACCGCGGCGACTCTCCTGCTGCCGCCAAAGGGAAATCCCAGTGAATGCGCTTCCGCCCCTTGCAGATTTGCAGATGGAATTAGCGTATCGGCGGTTTGCAGGCAGACTCGCCCGGCCGGTAATCCGTGCCTTCGTTGCAGGTCAAACTGCTCAGTCACTGCTGCGGATGAGGCGCGCGTGCAGGTAGGCGTCACGTTGAGGCGGTCGTCAGCGAGGCGAGGATGAAGCAGGCCTTCGCCGCTGCCAGCGTACTGGTTAGGGGAGGGGTATACGACTCGGCAGGCCACGAATTGGGTGAGCCGATTCAAAATCCGAGAGGGCCAGTCCGTGACCCGCTTGGGTTCATTCCTGAATGCATACCGGGATTTGATCATCGTACCTCCTGAGATTTGGCAGCCTGGCTGCGCGCGCATTGATGCAGAGCCACAGGAGGAAGAAAACAGTCCTTTTGCGTGATCCCAAAGTGGATCACCCAAAAGCGGTCGAGAGGAGTTCACCTCTCATTTGATAAAAAACTCTGTGAGATTGTGCGAGTTTGCCCGAGTGAAACAATGGTGAGGTGGTGCAGTTTCACTTTGGCTGGAGCAATTCACCCTGATCCGAAAATCGAACCCGTCAACCAACACCAGAAAACCAGCGTCGTTGGAACAGTTTTTTTTATCTATCAACAACTGTGCCGCAGATAACGACAACAACGTGAGGAATTCCGGCTTAAGTGTTGCATTTGGAGGGGGATTTGTTCTCGATCAATACATGATTTCCCATTCCTGCGAATCTTTATGAGAAAAGTTCGCAAACTCAAGAAGCCGCATCAGGTGATGATAGAGGCTCGCAACGGATCAGCCGTGTGAATTGAGATTATCCCTCCCTTAATGATTGCCACAGGCTTCCGCACCGCTGCTGCGACTCGAATGGCGGTCCATCGCTCAGCCGGCAATTGGTGAACCGATCATCATCATCTCTTCTTGCTTGTGCATGTGCCGCGCAACCGCGAACGGCATGATCGCGAACAGCCGACTGCCGGCATCCGGAGCCGTTTCATCAGAGCCGGCAGGAGGCTTGGGAATGCAGCTTCACCTCACGCGGCGTCCCTCCCGCAGAAACGGCTCAGCAAGCCCTTTGAGCGAGCCGTCGGCTTCGTAGATGGTTTCCGGAGAGAATTGGATGGAGTAGATGCGGCGCATGCGCGGGGTATTGTTGGCGCCGGAACGATGAAACGCAGTACTGGAAAACACCGCAATCGAGCCTGCCGGGCAAATCATCGGCACGCCGGGATCATCGCCGAAATAACCGATGCGATCATCGGAGCCAGGAAGAACTTTGTGCTCCACTTTCTCGCGCGTGCCGGCGCGTGAATAGGGCAGAATGTAGATCGTGCCATTTTCCTCATTCACGTCGTCGAGCGGAATCCAGGCGTTGACGTAGCATTTGTGCGTGTGGTCGACATAGCCGGAATCCTGATGCCAGCCGAACGCCGCACCCTTTTTGTCCGTGCCCTTGATTACGAACTGCTCCCAGAACAGCATGGCATTGTCGCCGATTGTAGCGCGGCAAATCTCCGCCATGAGATCGCTGAAAATAAACTCGGCAAGTTGCGGCCGGTTTTTGTAAGGCAGAAAAACGAAGTAACGGCTGTTGCGCCGGCTGAGGTGCAGCACGTCCACGCCGAGGCGATCCATCTCCGCATTTTGCTCCTGCACGTGAAAATCACACTCCGCGCGCAGTCTTTCGAGGTGCGCGTCGGGTATGACTTTCTCCAAAAGAAAGTAACCCTCTTGTTGATATTGGCGCTTTTGCTCTTCGGTAATGAGGGGGTTGGTTGAGGAGTTCATTTGTGGTTCCTTTTCTTGTAACACAGACCGCCGGTCTGGAAAACCCTCCAGTCCGGCTGACGGGGTTACGTTGCGAGTGCGCAGCCCAATTGCTGCAGAGTTTCAAGCCATTTGGTCTTCGTTGCCTCGTCGGGATTTTGCAGCTCGTGCAGATGCGCGGGCTTTCCGATTCTCTCCGCTTTATCCCTCCCCATCGCATGATACGGCATGATCTCGATTCCCTCGAGCTTGGGATACTCGGCCGCGAGCGCGGCAATGCCCTCGAGATGCGCAAGCGAATCATTCAGGCCCGGCACCAATGGGCAACGCAGCCTGATGCGTGCGCGCCGTTCATAAAGAAACCTCAAATTGCGCAGTATGGCCTGGTTCGCCACGCCGGTGAAACGCGCGTGCTCTTTGGCATCCGTCGCTTTATAGTCATAAAGAAAAAGATCCACGTCATCCACCAGTGCCGCGAACTTCGCCTGCGGCGCGAAGCCGCAGGTATCAAGACATGTGTGCAGGCCATGCGCCTTGGCCGCGTGCAAAAGCGCGCGCGTGAATTCGAATTGCGCCATCGGCTCCCCGCCTGAAATCGTCAAGCCGCCGCCGGAGTTGTCGTAATACTCCTTAGGGCCCGTTAAAAAACAAAGTATACAATTCTGAAGGTGCTTAATTTCGGGGCTTGATTGTGTAATTCCATTC
>JAKLJX010000048.1 GCA_023150945.1 bacterium
TGTGAAGAATGCGATCCACGGCACCTATCATGCGATCCGCCAGAAGCATCTGCCGCGCTATCTGGCCGAATACTGCTATCGCTTCAACCGGCGATTCGATCTGGCGAGCATGCTCGCCCGGCTGGCTACCGCCGCGGCGAACACGCCGCCTATGCCTTACCGGCTCGTAAAGTTGGCTGAGGCTCATTGGTAATCAGGTTCCACTTTGCTGGAATATAGTCAGATGCAGCGCTACCTTGAAACCGCCCTTCAGGCCGACCTCAGCCGCAAAATGGTGGTTCTCACCGGCCCTCGCCAGGTCGGCAAGACCACCCTCGCCCGCGCCCTCATGGCGGCCTGGCCGAACGCCCAGTACCTCAACTGGAGCGCTTCCCCGGCGCGGGCGCGGTGCAACTCGTGCGCGACCTGCGCCAGCCCGAGCGGCGCGGCAGGGTCGCCGTCGAGCCGGCGGCGCGCTGGCTCGACGCGCTGGCGGCCTGATAGTCACGCTTGACGTTAATCACGCATTACGTTACTGTCAGCCGTGATCAAGTCCTTCAAGTGCGCCGACACAGAGGCCTTGGCGGGCGGCAACGCGGTCAAGCGGTTCGCGAATATCGCCGCCGTAGCGCGCCGCAAGCTGAGGCAGCTGGAAATCGCCGAACGGCTGGAAGACCTGCGTGTACCGCCCGGCAATCGACTTGAAGCCCTGAAAGGGAACCGCGCCGGCCAGCACAGCATCCGCGTCAACGATCAGTTCCGCGTGTGCTTTCGCTGGACGGCCGCCGGCGCCGAGGATGTCGAGATCGTCGATTACCATTGAGGAACCAGCCATGCGCAAACTCAAACCCGTCACGCCCGGCGAACTGCTGCTCGAAGAATTCCTCAAGCCGATGGGCATCAGCCAGTACCGTCTGGCCAAGGAAATCGGCGTGCCGGCGCAGCGCATCGGTGAAATCGTCGCCGGCCGCCGCGCCATCACCGCCGACACCGATCTGCGCCTGTGCCGCTTTTTCGGCCTGTCCAACGGCTACTGGCTGCGCGCCCAGGCGGCGCACGACACGGAAGTCGCCGAGCGCGCACTCGGCGCAAAGCTGCTGAAGATCGTGCCCTGGTCCGGCGCCGAACACGGCGGCCACACGCTTACGCGGGCTTAAGCCTGGCATCAAACCCTATCGAGCGGGCTCGTCACGCCGCGGCCGCCGCGGTTCAATACGTGGGTGTAGATCATCGTCGTGCTGACGTCGGCGTGGCCGAGCAGCTCCTGCACCGTGCGGATGTCGTAGCCGCCCTCGAGCAGGTGCGTGGCGAAGGAATGGCGCAGGGTGTGCGGCGTCGCCGGCTTGTCGACAGCCGCGTCGCGCACCGCCTGGCGCATGGCGCGCTGCACGGCCTGATCCTGCAGGTGGTGGCGCCGCACGATGCCGGTGCGCGGATCCTCGGAGAGATTGGCCGAGGGGAACACGTACTGCCAGCCCCAGTCGCGCGCCGCGCCCGGATACTTGCGCTCCAGCGCATGGGGCAGGAACACCGCACCGCGCCCGGCGGCAAGATCCTGCCCATGCAGCGCCTTCACCCGCTTCAGATGCTCGGCGAGCGGCGCCGCCAGCGCCGCCGGCAGCATGGTGACGCGGTCCTTGAAGCCCTTGCCGTCGCGCACCAGGATTTCCTTGCGGGAGAACTCCACGTCCTTCACGCGCAGGCGCAGCGCCTCCATGATGCGCAGCCCCGCGCCATAGAGCAGGCTGGCGATCAGCCAGTGCGTGCCGGAGAGGCGCGAGAGCACGGCCGCCACCTCCTCACGCGTGAGCACCACCGGCAGCCGCTTCGGCGCGCGCGCGCGCTCGACGTTGTCGAGCCAGGGCAGCTCCGCCTCCAGCACCTCGCGATAGAGAAACAGCAGCGCGCTCTTCGCCTGGTTCTGCGTCGACGCCGCCACGTTGCCCGCCACCGCCAGGTGCGTCAGGAACTGCTCCACCTGCGCCGCCCCGAGCTCGCGCGGGTGCCGCTTGCCGAAATGCAAAATAAATCGTCTAATCCAATCCACATACGCCTGCTCGGTGCGGATGCTGTAATGCTTCAGTCGAATCTTGCCCCGCACCTGATCCAGCAGCTTGGGCGATTGAGACGTTTTTGCATCCATACTATAGGCCCCACTAATATTTGCTAATATTATGATTTGTAAGCATCATAATTCAATAGCTTATATAATAGCAAACACGATGATGGATTATTTTTCGTCAATTAGGCTGTCCACTTTAAGTTGGGCCCCACACTAAGGAGAATCGATCATGAATAGGATACTGATTTCACTGTTGGTTTCTGGTTGTCTTGTTCAGCCTGCAGTAGCCGGGGTTTGCGACTATCGCCCTAGCAAAATCATCGGTGGTGTTGCCACTGGAGGAGTGGCTGGTGCCAGTGGTGCTGCGGCTGCAACCGGAATCGGCTTGAAAGCAGCGGGGCTTTACACCATTACGCATGCAACCACAGGCGCAGCAATGCTCGGATCAACAGCTGCCGGCGCTTCAGCGGCGGGAACAACAGGAATCATTGCTGGAACAAGTGGTGTTCTCGGAACAGTAGGCGCCGTGTTGATGTCACCAATTGTCATCATTCCAGCGGCAGTGACAGCAGTTGGTATTGGTGCCTACGAAGGCGGTTGCTATTTGTCCAAATGATATGTACGCGCCCCAATTTCAAAAAATGAAAACCGTTTTTCCTGCCCTCCTCATCGCTCTAACTGTCGCAGCACTACCGGCTTGCGGAAACAAGGAGGAACCACCCGTCGCTGCTCAATACAAGGTTGAAATTGAGAAACAACGCGAGAGGGCAGATCGTGAGCAAAAAGCGAAAGAGGTAGAACAAAAGAGGCGCGAAGTAGCCGAAGAACGCGCCGACTTCTGGAAAACAATGGTCTGGGTCGTCATCATAACGGGCGGCATCTTCACACTGGTAGGGATCGCTATTGGCTCATCCGCGCGGAAAAAGGCGGAAAAGGCACGGGCAAATGAGTGACGCCGCAGATCTTCAAGGTCGCGCAGAATCAGAGTCCGACCACAACATAGTTCGCACCTCATCAATTCCGGCAAGCATAGGTCGTGCTTTGATGCTTGCTTGGCGCCCCGTTCCGATTGAACCACCTGCGCTAGATTCGCACCTTGAAACCCTGCCCGGTGTTGAGCGTGTGGCGGAAGTTCTCAGGTTCAGCGTTCTCTCCATTGAGGCCGCCATTTCCCCTCATGGCGGTTTGCGGGCATGGCTAAAACTCAATGTGCTGGTAGCACTAATCCTTGCAATCCCCGCCATGTTTGTCGTTCCTGTCATCACGTACTTATTGAGCGGTTTCTCTACTTGGTCACTGTTCCTGGCCGAAATTGCGAACAACCTCCTGCAGACGGCTGTAAGCATGGTTGGGATGGTCCTCGTCGTAGTCATTGGTGGGCGAATCGTTATGGCTTTACTTGCCTCGAAAGGCAGAGGCCGCAGGTGAGCGCTAATGGGCCAGGGTCATTTCCACAAAAGTCGGCGCTGGCAAGACGGCGAAAAGGCCCAACCCGGCAGTCCACACGGACGCTGCGCGATAAAGCCGCGCAGCGCCGGTGACTTCTACGTTGGGCCTTTCTTTTCGTTCGGAGGTAATCATGTTTCGATCGCTTGTTTTGTACCTTATTGGGCTGTTTCCAGCAATCGTCTTCGGGCAAGTGCCATTCCCGCCGTTGCCACAGCCAGTAACTGCTTTTTCCTTTGAGGACAAGGACTGGAACGTCGACGCAACAACCACACCAAAGAGTGGGCGGCCGCATGCTCCAACTCCAACATCTATTCCTGGCGCACGGGTGATCAAGACGCTCGAACTCAAAGCACTCCTCGATACGAACAAGAACGTAGTGGTTGTGGATGTTCTTGATTCAAAGTCAAGAAAGTCCATACCCGGCGCTTTCTGGTTGTCGGGCGCAGGCGATGGTCAGTTTTATGCCGCAGAAAAAAGCAGATTCGCTGCGGCTTTAGAGAAACTTACCGGCGGCGACAAGACCCGACCTCTCGTTTTTCTTTGCATCAGTTCCGAGTGCTGGTTGTCTTACAACGCGTCCCTGCACGCACTTGAGGCCGGATACAAAGATGTCATTTGGTATCGCGGCGGCACAAACTCTTGGACAGGCGCCAGTCTCGAATGGACCAAACCAGAATCCGTCAGTTGGTAGCCAGCACAAGGCCCAACCCGGCAGTCCACACGGACGCTGCGCGATAAAGCCGCGCAGCGCCGGTGACTTCTACGTTCGGCGTCACTCCAAGCGCCTCGTATGCCTCATCCAGCACTCTGTAATCTCCACAGAGACATATCCCAACAGCGTGGTCGCATACGCCAGCCGCTTCGACGTGTTCGCGCAACGTGTCTGCCGACAATTTCAGCGCAGATCGAAGCTTTTCAATTTCCCGCGCCGCAAAATATTCGAGGCAATGCGGAATCATGTTTGGCGCGCACGCAAGGCCACGCTTAGCAGCCTCGTCAAGCTGAAAAACAATGTCGCTCTCATCCATAAAAGTCAGTCTCCATAACACGGCGGTTCTGCCGCCGAACACTGCGTATATGGACTCCCCCCGAAGTCAAGAGAACTGAGCGGTAGTTCTGGCTGGCGGAAAGCGCATGCAGTCGTATATCCGGCATCGTAAGTGGGCTCTGTGTGGCCCGTGCCGACATGGAATCTGCGCACGCAGTGCCAATCGTTACAAGCGGCAAGCATGAAGCTGCCGGCAGTGTTATCGGCATCGTTGCGTGAGGGTGCGACCCGTTTAGCCATGATGGGCGATCAGTCTCAAAGCAAGCGCGGGGACGTGGAGCTCAAGATATTCCCTTGCAGACTAGCCGGCCACGGCAAACGCCGTGCGCCCGATCTTGCGCTGCTGTCTGGGCGCCGGCTGGCCGTACGGTGCGGCATCGCGCAAGGTGGCGTAGCAGATCCGCGCCAGCTTGTTGGCCAGCGCACAGGCCGCCTTGTTGTGGTTGGTGCGCCCCTCCACGGCGGTGGCCCAGGTGCGCAGCCCGTCGATCTTTCTGCCGGCGCGCCGCGCCACCGTGGCCGCGCGCAGCACCGAGCGCGCCCCGTGGGTGAGCAGCATGCGCAGGTAGCGGTCGCCGCGTTTCGAGATGCGGCCCAGCACCTGGCGGCTGCCGGAACTGAACTCCCGCGGCGTCAGCCCGAACCAGCTGGCAAAATGCCGGGCATCCTTGAAGTGCGACACCTCGCCGCCGGTGGTGGCCACCATCGCCGTTGCCGTCAGCAGGCCGATGCCGGGAATCGTCAGCAGCGTCGTGCAGGCCGGGCTGTGTTTGGCCACCGCGGACAATTCGCGCTCCAGCTGGGCGATGCGGGCTTCGAGCAGGCGGATTTC
>JAKLJX010000049.1 GCA_023150945.1 bacterium
CGATAGTTTCAATCCTTGTTTTGATGGAAGGGGCTCACCGACCTTCCAATTGCCAATCTTACCCAGTCCGTACCATGTTTCAATCCTTGTTTTGATGGAAGGGGCTCACCGACGAGCAACAATCCGGCGTGGGCGGCAGTGGATTTATGTTTCAATCCTTGTTTTGATGGAAGGGGCTCACCGACGCTGCGCGAAACAAAATCAAGCGTACCGTCACCGTGTTTCAATCCTTGTTTTGATGGAAGGGGCTCACCGACACCGGATACTTTGGAGGAAGTAGGAAATATGGCGGGTTTCAATCCTTGTTTTGATGGAAGGGGCTCACCGACACGGCTCAATTATTTATCACAATGGCACGGACTGGGGTTTCAATCCTTGTTTTGATGGAAGGGGCTCACCGACGACTAATCCAAACCGGGCTGCCGCTCGGCATATTGAGTTTCAATCCTTGTTTTGATGGAAGGGGCTCACCGACCATTTTTCCGTTACGTAATGCGTGCCCGGCAAAAACGTTTCAATCCTTGTTTTGATGGAAGGGGCTCACCGACCGAGCCTTTGCGATCCCTAAAATTCATTCCTTGCCAGTTTCAATCCTTGTTTTGATGGAAGGGGCTCACCGACTATTAGACGGCGGGATTGATCTGTCAAGTTCAGAAGGTTTCAATCCTTGTTTTGATGGAAGGGGCTCACCGACAACTGCGCGAAGAACTTGAGCCAATTGCTGATGAACGTTTCAATCCTTGTTTTGATGGAAGGGGCTCACCGACAGTCTATGGGCGCGCAAGGCGGATCCAACAGTTTTGTTTCAATCCTTGTTTTGATGGAAGGGGCTCACCGACTCAAGTCCGTTGCCGTTGCGGCAATCGCATGCGAAGTTTCAATCCTTGTTTTGATGGAAGGGGCTCACCGACTCAATGCCTGCCGCTGTAAGCGCCGCATCCATCGAAGTTTCAATCCTTGTTTTGATGGAAGGGGCTCACCGACAATTCATTCTCCCTCGCCGGGTGATGAAAAACTTTGTTTCAATCCTTGTTTTGATGGAAGGGGCTCACCGACTAAAGCGCCGCACCGTGCCAACCGCGTCCGTGGTAGTTTCAATCCTTGTTTTGATGGAAGGGGCTCACCGACCTCCGGAGAGGCCAATGGCTCAATGATGTACTATTTGTTTCAATCCTTGTTTTGATGGAAGGGGCTCACCGACCGTTCGCGGCTTCAACGCCGGGCGAAGGCTACAGCGAGTTTCAATCCTTGTTTTGATGGAAGGGGCTCACCGACCATATGATCCACTGGTGCCGAGCATTGGCTATGGCAAGTTTCAATCCTTGTTTTGATGGAAGGGGCTCACCGACTTAGAAGAGGACCGGCAGCGTTATGATCGGTCACATGGTTTCAATCCTTGTTTTGATGGAAGGGGCTCACCGACTCGGCACGGCGCCACTAACGGACATGACGGAAGAATTGTTTCAATCCTTGTTTTGATGGAAGGGGCTCACCGACGGTTGGCGGGGTTAGTGCCCGAGGAGGACTTGAATTGTTTCAATCCTTGTTTTGATGGAAGGGGCTCACCGACCCGAAAAACAAAAACTACGTCCGCGAGCTTTGCATGTTTCAATCCTTGTTTTGATGGAAGGGGCTCACCGACCGTATGCCGTCGCGAAGACTCCGGCAGAATCAACGGTTTCAATCCTTGTTTTGATGGAAGGGGCTCACCGACTGTTTTCTCAACACAACAAGCAGCCATAGATTTCTGGTTTCAATCCTTGTTTTGATGGAAGGGGCTCACCGACGACGGACGTGCCGTTTTGCGAGGGCGTGAAACCGGGTTTCAATCCTTGTTTTGATGGAAGGGGCTCACCGACGCGAAGCGCCACCTATTTGAACGGCTCAAACAAGATGTTTCAATCCTTGTTTTGATGGAAGGGGCTCACCGACTTCGGTCTTGCGTCAAATCAGATCCGGGTGCGACAATGTTTCAATCCTTGTTTTGATGGAAGGGGCTCACCGACAGCAAGGAGAACAAGGAGAACAGGAAACGGCCGCAGGTTTCAATCCTTGTTTTGATGGAAGGGGCTCACCGACAGGCCTATTTCACCCAATCGCGGGGGATCACCTGAGTTTCAATCCTTGTTTTGATGGAAGGGGCTCACCGACAAAGTGTTTTAGCGTTGTTGGCAGACATAAAGGGCAGTTTCAATCCTTGTTTTGATGGAAGGGGCTCACCGACATTCAAAATCAAATTTTGCTTTTGTTTCTCCAAGAGTTTCAATCCTTGTTTTGATGGAAGGGGCTCACCGACAAAATTGGCGTGGTTGGATGACATTTCTCCGGGAACGTTTCAATCCTTGTTTTGATGGAAGGGGCTCACCGACAATAATTTTCCAACTTCATGGAGTGTATCATGTGTAGTTTCAATCCTTGTTTTGATGGAAGGGGCTCACCGACCGGCACGCAAAAGCAACTCAATTTCATTGAAGGCGGGTTTCAATCCTTGTTTTGATGGAAGGGGCTCACCGACAAAACAAGCAAGCCTTGCTTGGCGTCTGCCACATACAGTTTCAATCCTTGTTTTGATGGAAGGGGCTCACCGACTGGCCCAGCGACTTTGGACGTTATCGCGGAGGCAAGTTTCAATCCTTGTTTTGATGGAAGGGGCTCACCGACAAGTCATCCGCTGCAAGTGACCCATCCGCTGTGGTAGTTTCAATCCTTGTTTTGATGGAAGGGGCTCACCGACGATCACTGCGGCTTTTCCCGCGCCCCGGGTTTATATGTTTCAATCCTTGTTTTGATGGAAGGGGCTCACCGACGTTTTTACCGGAAGATTATCGACTTGAAGTCAATGGGTTTCAATCCTTGTTTTGATGGAAGGGGCTCACCGACAAAGCAATGCTGAAAAGTCATGCTTGAGAGGAAAGTTTCAATCCTTGTTTTGATGGAAGGGGCTCACCGACAATGCAAAGCGCAGGCTTGGAATGCTTTCATTGGGGTTTCAATCCTTGTTTTGATGGAAGGGGCTCACCGACAGTCCATGCGCTCGGGTGCATGCGCTAGCGGCTTAAGTTTCAATCCTTGTTTTGATGGAAGGGGCTCACCGACTATATGTTTGTTTTTAGCAAAGGAAAGCCTAACACAAGTTTCAATCCTTGTTTTGATGGAAGGGGCTCACCGACCATTTGATTACGGCCCACAAGGACGCTTGTTTAGGGTTTCAATCCTTGTTTTGATGGAAGGGGCTCACCGACAATACCGCACACGCTGAACATATTGCCGACGAATTGTTTCAATCCTTGTTTTGATGGAAGGGGCTCACCGACGTGGAACTGGATTGTTCCAGCGATATTTGGATTGCCGTTTCAATCCTTGTTTTGATGGAAGGGGCTCACCGACCCCGCTGAGCCTGCCATACTAATTCACCAGTCTGTCGAGTTTCAATCCTTGTTTTGATGGAAGGGGCTCACCGACGAGAATGAATTGGTGCAGTCACTGTGCTTTGCGAAGTTTCAATCCTTGTTTTGATGGAAGGGGCTCACCGACTGAACAATCTTGCCCATTCGGTGATTTTGTCACGAAGTTTCAATCCTTGTTTTGATGGAAGGGGCTCACCGACATGGCTCTCCGCCGCTTTCATAATCCCACATTTGAGTTTCAATCCTTGTTTTGATGGAAGGGGCTCACCGACCCAAAGAAAGCGGGAGTATGAAATGGTTGTCTATGAGTTTCAATCCTTGTTTTGATGGAAGGGGCTCACCGACTCCCTGCTTGTCATAGCATGCTCCTCGTGTAAAAGTGTTTCAATCCTTGTTTTGATGGAAGGGGCTCACCGACCAAGACCACGATATAAGTCACTCTCCAAAACACCAGGTTTCAATCCTTGTTTTGATGGAAGGGGCTCACCGACAAGAATTCTGCTATACAACGGATACATGCAATTCATGTTTCAATCCTTGTTTTGATGGAAGGGGCTCACCGACTTGACACCCAAGCGCCACGGCCGCGCAGGAGGAAAGTTTCAATCCTTGTTTTGATGGAAGGGGCTCACCGACATTGAAAAGCAAAACCGCCAGCAGGGCAAGTGCAGGTTTCAATCCTTGTTTTGATGGAAGGGGCTCACCGACCCTGAGCCTGATTGTCTTCTTCCACGACTTCGATAGTTTCAATCCTTGTTTTGATGGAAGGGGCTCACCGACATTCGGCAGGGTCTTGATCAATTAGGTGCTAATGCGTTTCAATCCTTGTTTTGATGGAAGGGGCTCACCGACTCAATGCCGGCCGCTGTAAGCGCCGCATCCATCGAAGTTTCAATCCTTGTTTTGATGGAAGGGGCTCACCGACCGTAGCGACCTTTTCAATTGCTACCAATGAAAGTTAGTTTCAATCCTTGTTTTGATGGAAGGGGCTCACCGACGCCACGCCCAGCGGCATACCGACCTCAATCAATGAGAGTTTCAATCCTTGTTTTGATGGAAGGGGCTCACCGACAATGGCTCTCCGCCGCTTTCATAATCCCACACTTGAGTTTCAATCCTTGTTTTGATGGAAGGGGCTCACCGACTGAAAAACGGCCGGCATGGCCGGGTCAAAGTGGAGGTTTCAATCCTTGTTTTGATGGAAGGGGCTCACCGACTCGCAAACCCTCGTGAATTGTGTGAGAAGTACAGAAGTTTCAATCCTTGTTTTGATGGAAGGGGCTCACCGACACCGAAAAATTTCGCTTTCGATAGAAGTATCATCAGTTTCAATCCTTGTTTTGATGGAAGGGGCTCACCGACCCCAAGAAAGCGGGAGTATGAAA
>JAKLJX010000050.1 GCA_023150945.1 bacterium
GAAATGGTGGTCTATGAGTTTCAATCCTTGTTTTGATGGAAGGGGCTCACCGACACCGCGCCGAGTATCGCCAGTGGATGAGCAAGTGGCTGTTTCAATCCTTGTTTTGATGGAAGGGGCTCACCGACCGGAACTGTGTTGTATTTCGAAGAAAGCGATGTGCCGTTTCAATCCTTGTTTTGATGGAAGGGGCTCACCGACGTGTAAAAGTTGAATTGTCAATTGTGGGAGAAAGAGTTTCAATCCTTGTTTTGATGGAAGGGGCTCACCGACGGTTGCGGCCTGCGCCTGAACTTCAAACGATGAGATGTTTCAATCCTTGTTTTGATGGAAGGGGCTCACCGACGGGCAATTGCGGAAGTTTTGGAGCAAGGCCGAATGAGTTTCAATCCTTGTTTTGATGGAAGGGGCTCACCGACTGAAATCAGAGCGCGCGAACAAAGCGATATAGTACGTTTCAATCCTTGTTTTGATGGAAGGGGCTCACCGACAATGGCAACACGTTTGTCTAATACTGCTGCAGCCATGTTTCAATCCTTGTTTTGATGGAAGGGGCTCACCGACCCTCAACTCAGATACTGTCGCCCCGCCATGAATAAGCGTTTCAATCCTTGTTTTGATGGAAGGGGCTCACCGACGTGCTCAAGAGGGCGGAAGAACTTGAGCGCTTGGCGTTTCAATCCTTGTTTTGATGGAAGGGGCTCACCGACAAAATATTCGACTACTTCATCGGGGAGTTTTTGAAGTTTCAATCCTTGTTTTGATGGAAGGGGCTCACCGACATTTGAATGCGCTCATGTTCAATCTCCTTGCTGAAGGTTTCAATCCTTGTTTTGATGGAAGGGGCTCACCGACCAGACAAGTGGCAAGCACGATAAAATAAAACAATAGTTGTTTCAATCCTTGTTTTGATGGAAGGGGCTCACCGACTTTTTCGCGCCCAATGCGGCGCGCAAGCTCTTGCTGTTTCAATCCTTGTTTTGATGGAAGGGGCTCACCGACTGTAAATTCTTCGCCGCTGGAAGCGGCGAAGAAAGGTTTCAATCCTTGTTTTGATGGAAGGGGCTCACCGACTTTTCCGTTCCCAGCCAACCGCAAAACGGTCTCGGAGTTTCAATCCTTGTTTTGATGGAAGGGGCTCACCGACAATGAAGGGATAATTTTCGGTGATGGTAATTACAATAGTTTCAATCCTTGTTTTGATGGAAGGGGCTCACCGACGATCGATCTTTCGACGCCGCTTGCGCCCAAGCTGCGTTTCAATCCTTGTTTTGATGGAAGGGGCTCACCGACAAATGCACCCTTGACCAAATCAACGTCGGCAAAACTGTTTCAATCCTTGTTTTGATGGAAGGGGCTCACCGACGATATTTGGAAGTTATTGCTTGGGTGGATACTATTTGTTTCAATCCTTGTTTTGATGGAAGGGGCTCACCGACTTCAGCCTGAGCATTCATTTTTTCATGAATAGAAAAGTTTCAATCCTTGTTTTGATGGAAGGGGCTCACCGACCAGCGGGCGGAAATGAAACGCCGCGAATTCTTCCGTGTTTCAATCCTTGTTTTGATGGAAGGGGCTCACCGACGAAGATCAGCCTAAAAGGGCTAAGCCGAAGACTGAGTTTCAATCCTTGTTTTGATGGAAGGGGCTCACCGACTATCACTTGCTTAAGACTGCGGAAACACTATTTATGTTTCAATCCTTGTTTTGATGGAAGGGGCTCACCGACGAATGTATGGCAAGGCGTGCCGGTTGTTCCGCTGGAGTTTCAATCCTTGTTTTGATGGAAGGGGCTCACCGACCGTTGTGCTCCGCCGCCCACAAACCAAGTTGATTAAGTTTCAATCCTTGTTTTGATGGAAGGGGCTCACCGACTATCCCCCGCTATACACCTACCTTCAGAATTTCCTGTTTCAATCCTTGTTTTGATGGAAGGGGCTCACCGACAGCGAATAGACTGTCTGTGCCGGAGTAGTTGATCCGTTTCAATCCTTGTTTTGATGGAAGGGGCTCACCGACCTCGGCGTGCGGGGATAAGCGAATCGAAGTCAACCATGTTTCAATCCTTGTTTTGATGGAAGGGGCTCACCGACGATATTCAAGTCATCATCACTGTCAACTGCATAGATGTTTCAATCCTTGTTTTGATGGAAGGGGCTCACCGACCGTTCGCCCACCGCGTGAAAAGGCCTTCGATAAATAGTTTCAATCCTTGTTTTGATGGAAGGGGCTCACCGACGCGCCTCCAGATAGTGGAGAAGTCGTTGCAACTGAAGGTTTCAATCCTTGTTTTGATGGAAGGGGCTCACCGACCCCCAAGCGGCGCGAGGAGAGTAAGATGATAGAACGTTTCAATCCTTGTTTTGATGGAAGGGGCTCACCGACGCGGCTACTGCAAAGGAACCAGGCGTTTTTAGTCTGTTTCAATCCTTGTTTTGATGGAAGGGGCTCACCGACCGCGTTGGAAAGCGCAGCATGGCGAAGGCCAGCAGTGTTTCAATCCTTGTTTTGATGGAAGGGGCTCACCGACGATGAGCGTGAATGTCATCGCATCGTCCGGAATGCGTTTCAATCCTTGTTTTGATGGAAGGGGCTCACCGACCGCTCAGGCTGTGGTGGATACGTATGCAGCAGCAAAGTTTCAATCCTTGTTTTGATGGAAGGGGCTCACCGACTTCACTGCCGGCATCAATCTCGACCGTATTGGTGAAGGTTTCAATCCTTGTTTTGATGGAAGGGGCTCACCGACATCAATGCCGGCCGCCGTAAGCGCAGCATCCATCGAAGTTTCAATCCTTGTTTTGATGGAAGGGGCTCACCGACGCTGTCACTGCAAGCATCGGTTCATCTCCTCAAAAGTTTCAATCCTTGTTTTGATGGAAGGGGCTCACCGACACTGTCACTCCTCCAGGCGATGTATATGGAAGCAAGGTTTCAATCCTTGTTTTGATGGAAGGGGCTCACCGACCAGGTTTGCATCCCATGAGTCAAGAAATCGCATTTTGTTTCAATCCTTGTTTTGATGGAAGGGGCTCACCGACTTGGATGTATTCATTGCCGGTGGCGTTCATTTTTTCAGTTTCAATCCTTGTTTTGATGGAAGGGGCTCACCGACCGCACCGCCGCGCTCGTGCGACTTATCTTGCGCAAGTTTCAATCCTTGTTTTGATGGAAGGGGCTCACCGACCCTCGTCGCCGCCGATTACCTCAACCACCTCAACGTGTTTCAATCCTTGTTTTGATGGAAGGGGCTCACCGACCGCTGCAGACCGGTCAGCTTCTTTTCGATGAGCGAAGTTTCAATCCTTGTTTTGATGGAAGGGGCTCACCGACTTGGAGCGCGGCTTTCTTGAAATACAACGCATCAAGTTTCAATCCTTGTTTTGATGGAAGGGGCTCACCGACTTTTTGCGCTTTCGCCTAGAGAGAGTATACTAGGTTGTTTCAATCCTTGTTTTGATGGAAGGGGCTCACCGACTTCATGTGAGATGCCCTTTCGTAAAAGTGAGGAAACACGTTTCAATCCTTGTTTTGATGGAAGGGGCTCACCGACAAATCACTGGCTTTTTCAATCTTCGCCATGCCTGGAGTTTCAATCCTTGTTTTGATGGAAGGGGCTCACCGACCCCCGGAAATTCACGTCGTGAGAAAAACTCACCGTGTTTCAATCCTTGTTTTGATGGAAGGGGCTCACCGACACTGCAAAACAAATTCGCCTCATCAATCACAAGAACGTTTCAATCCTTGTTTTGATGGAAGGGGCTCACCGACAGGGTCTTTTCGCCGCAAAGAAAGAAGCTTTCGTATGTTTCAATCCTTGTTTTGATGGAAGGGGCTCACCGACTCAAGCGAGTCGTTATCGGCACTCGCAATCTGCGAGTTTCAATCCTTGTTTTGATGGAAGGGGCTCACCGACAACCGATCCACAAAATACCGCTGTTGCGTCATGTTGTTTCAATCCTTGTTTTGATGGAAGGGGCTCACCGACTTTGCGATACACTGCAAAGGGCTTCTTTTTTACAGGTTTCAATCCTTGTTTTGATGGAAGGGGCTCACCGACATAGGCAATTTCTAATCGGTCAAGCTTTATTTTGTCGTTTCAATCCTTGTTTTGATGGAAGGGGCTCACCGACCGCAGACCTTCGTGAATTGTATGAGAACTGCAAAAGTTTCAATCCTTGTTTTGATGGAAGGGGCTCACCGACAATTTGGGCGATATTGTCCTGCGCTACCACGGCAAGGTTTCAATCCTTGTTTTGATGGAAGGGGCTCACCGACTTCGCACGGCCGGAACGCCCGAGTACAACATTTTCGTTTCAATCCTTGTTTTGATGGAAGGGGCTCACCGACTTTGTCGAAATTTCTGTTTAAGTAGGGGTAAACAAGTTTCAATCCTTGTTTTGATGGAAGGGGCTCACCGACAGCCAACTGCAAATTCAGCGGCGTAGTCATTTTTTTTGTTTCAATCCTTGTTTTGATGGAAGGGGCTCACCGACCGGTATGAGTTTTCATATGATTTTCCAGAAGGTCTTTGTTTCAATCCTTGTTTTGATGGAAGGGGCTCACCGACAAGTTTCATCCGCCACACGCAAATCGCCAGGGTTGAGTTTCAATCCTTGTTTTGATGGAAGGGGCTCACCGACATTTCATTGCTTGTACCAAGTACACTGGAAAGTGCGGGTTTCAATCCTTGTTTTGATGGAAGGGGCTCACCGACCAAACTCCGCATCATTCTCAAAAAGGAAGAACAGAGTTTCAATCCTTGTTTTGATGGAAGG
>JAKLJX010000051.1 GCA_023150945.1 bacterium
ATTCAGGTTTCAATCCTTGTTTTGATGGAAGGGGCTCACCGACTAGGAAATTTTCTATTGTGCGTATCCGGCGCTTCGCGTTTCAATCCTTGTTTTGATGGAAGGGGCTCACCGACGTCAAGTCACAGAAGGATCCGAAATTTGGGTTTTTGTTTCAATCCTTGTTTTGATGGAAGGGGCTCACCGACGGCAAATCCGGAATTTCTCGCTGAAGTCAGTAATCGTTTCAATCCTTGTTTTGATGGAAGGGGCTCACCGACTCTATGACGAATACTAACTCCAGTTTAGATGATATGTTTCAATCCTTGTTTTGATGGAAGGGGCTCACCGACTCCATGCCGGTGTCGAGCAAAATCGCAAGTTGCGTAGTTTCAATCCTTGTTTTGATGGAAGGGGCTCACCGACATTGCGTGAATATAATGCCTGGCGGCGCGGTGACTGTTTCAATCCTTGTTTTGATGGAAGGGGCTCACCGACGGCAGAAGGGCGTGGCTTACTACTACCGCTATCGCGAGTTTCAATCCTTGTTTTGATGGAAGGGGCTCACCGACTGCCAGGTGTTTATTTATCGGTCTTAGTTGTAGTGGGTTTCAATCCTTGTTTTGATGGAAGGGGCTCACCGACTCACGGCATTGTCTCGATCTTCTTCGAGAAGGATGGTTTCAATCCTTGTTTTGATGGAAGGGGCTCACCGACAAACGGCCGCCAAGTACAACAGGCGGCGATGCAAGTGGTTTCAATCCTTGTTTTGATGGAAGGGGCTCACCGACATTTTTGGCGGCCGCAAGTTTTTATCTGACCAAAAAGTTTCAATCCTTGTTTTGATGGAAGGGGCTCACCGACACACTGGCAGCGCGCCGTCTTCATCGACTGACATGTAGTTTCAATCCTTGTTTTGATGGAAGGGGCTCACCGACTTGGATGTATTCATTGCCGGTGGCGTTCATTTTTTCAGTTTCAATCCTTGTTTTGATGGAAGGGGCTCACCGACCACTCATAGTCCACCCCCTTTCCGTAATACCATGATGGTTTCAATCCTTGTTTTGATGGAAGGGGCTCACCGACCATCCAAAAAATTCTGGCGAGCGAAGAGAATGACATGTTTCAATCCTTGTTTTGATGGAAGGGGCTCACCGACGTAGATTCATTCATGTGAATCAACGCCGCGTTTGAGGTTTCAATCCTTGTTTTGATGGAAGGGGCTCACCGACGACGCCACACTCGGGAGCAACAACGGGGTTTGGAAGTTTCAATCCTTGTTTTGATGGAAGGGGCTCACCGACACGCACGAGGTAAGCACGCTCACTGTAAGATCGAAGTTTCAATCCTTGTTTTGATGGAAGGGGCTCACCGACGTGTTCCTCGCGCCGGTGATATTCGAGATTTGCATGTTTCAATCCTTGTTTTGATGGAAGGGGCTCACCGACAAAAAAGCTGAAGTACATGCACGTTTACATGAAAAAGTTTCAATCCTTGTTTTGATGGAAGGGGCTCACCGACCACTTCCGTACTGCGAAATGATGTTTTAGTTTTTTGGTTTCAATCCTTGTTTTGATGGAAGGGGCTCACCGACAATCAAAAAGCGGCGCCGAATATGTTGCCCTGAGATAGTTTCAATCCTTGTTTTGATGGAAGGGGCTCACCGACCTATGATGATGCGGTGATTGTTGATAGTCAGCAAGCGTTTCAATCCTTGTTTTGATGGAAGGGGCTCACCGACTTACTATTTCTACGACGGCGCCGGCAATCGTGAGGGGTTTCAATCCTTGTTTTGATGGAAGGGGCTCACCGACGACGCGAGAGGTCAGAATTGATAGATATGAAGGTTTGTTTCAATCCTTGTTTTGATGGAAGGGGCTCACCGACCAAGCCAATGCCGTTGACAAACTTTTTGAATCAATGTTTCAATCCTTGTTTTGATGGAAGGGGCTCACCGACAACCCATTGCGCTCCGGATGCACATGATCATCGACAGGTTTCAATCCTTGTTTTGATGGAAGGGGCTCACCGACAGCAATGTGAAACGCCGACGGGCGACTTTTCCTATGTTTCAATCCTTGTTTTGATGGAAGGGGCTCACCGACAGTCACTCTCCAAAACACCAACGACCACAGGGCGGGTTTCAATCCTTGTTTTGATGGAAGGGGCTCACCGACCTTCATAGATATGACCGGCATCATCCTGCTTTACAGTTTCAATCCTTGTTTTGATGGAAGGGGCTCACCGACGCGGCGCGGACTATGCGCTGCATCAATCTGAAACTGAGTTTCAATCCTTGTTTTGATGGAAGGGGCTCACCGACAGAAGCTTCACGTTCGAGCAAATTTTCGATATGCGGTTTCAATCCTTGTTTTGATGGAAGGGGCTCACCGACGCTGTATCCTGTCGTACTTTGCAATAAGCTTGTTCAGTTTCAATCCTTGTTTTGATGGAAGGGGCTCACCGACTCCGCTGACCCTCGGGGATCGGGTCGGCCGGCATTTGTTTCAATCCTTGTTTTGATGGAAGGGGCTCACCGACTACCGCCATGCGCGATACAATGAAATGGTTGGGATCGTTTCAATCCTTGTTTTGATGGAAGGGGCTCACCGACTCTCATATAGCCCCAAGGCCATGAGTACCTGAAGGGTTTCAATCCTTGTTTTGATGGAAGGGGCTCACCGACGTAATACTTTTTCATTGTTCAATCTCCTTGCTGAAGGTTTCAATCCTTGTTTTGATGGAAGGGGCTCACCGACTCTATTCGCCGCAGCGCAAAACAGAAACCAATTCTTGTTTCAATCCTTGTTTTGATGGAAGGGGCTCACCGACAGCCGAACTGAAGGCATTAAGCTTTCACCTGAATAGTTTCAATCCTTGTTTTGATGGAAGGGGCTCACCGACGAGAAAATCATCGCCGTGTGCTGTGCCTGGATGAGGTTTCAATCCTTGTTTTGATGGAAGGGGCTCACCGACGATTTGACTGTGAGCAAGCGCCAAGAAGCCCTCGAGTTTCAATCCTTGTTTTGATGGAAGGGGCTCACCGACCAAAATCCGCAATTGGCGTAACAACATCAATATGGTGTTTCAATCCTTGTTTTGATGGAAGGGGCTCACCGACACAACTTTGTGTATCATTAAACACTGGCTTAATGTAGTTTCAATCCTTGTTTTGATGGAAGGGGCTCACCGACTTACATCCTCCGCCAACCGCCTCTCCGATTCACCATGTTTCAATCCTTGTTTTGATGGAAGGGGCTCACCGACTCTTGCCGGCGAGATTACACGCCAGCGCGAGATTGTGTTTCAATCCTTGTTTTGATGGAAGG
>JAKLJX010000052.1 GCA_023150945.1 bacterium
CCGCAAGATTATCGACTTGCAGTCACTGGGTTTCAATCCTTGTTTTGATGGAAGGGGCTCACCGACTTCTCCACGACTAAATCGGAGTCTTTGGTCTCGATGTTTCAATCCTTGTTTTGATGGAAGGGGCTCACCGACCAGGTTGCGCAAAAAGAGCCAGCAACAAAAGAAGTGTTTCAATCCTTGTTTTGATGGAAGGGGCTCACCGACGTCTTTGTCGAGCAGGTTGCCTTTGCGGTCACGTTGTTTCAATCCTTGTTTTGATGGAAGGGGCTCACCGACTATCTTTACAAGACCACCTTCACAAAAAACTTCCTCGTTTCAATCCTTGTTTTGATGGAAGGGGCTCACCGACCAAGTGCGGTGGGTATGCGTCACTCACTCTAGCGGAGTTTCAATCCTTGTTTTGATGGAAGGGGCTCACCGACAATTGCTCCCCTCCGCTTTCATAATCCCACATTTGAGTTTCAATCCTTGTTTTGATGGAAGGGGCTCACCGACTATTGCGGCATGTCACACTCCCGCCGGCGTGCCGTAGTTTCAATCCTTGTTTTGATGGAAGGGGCTCACCGACGATCCAAGGCTGACTGCGAATGAGTTGGACAAGATGTTTCAATCCTTGTTTTGATGGAAGGGGCTCACCGACACCGTTTCGAATGGTTCATGCAATCATACATTCATGTTTCAATCCTTGTTTTGATGGAAGGGGCTCACCGACAGCGATATGTTTGGTTGTTTTCTCGCACCACGTCGGGTTTCAATCCTTGTTTTGATGGAAGGGGCTCACCGACTGTATCGCGCGGACATGTATTCCAAAGACGTGACCAGGTTTCAATCCTTGTTTTGATGGAAGGGGCTCACCGACTATGCTCGAACTTGCGCGAGCAGCAAGCCAAGCATGTTTCAATCCTTGTTTTGATGGAAGGGGCTCACCGACACAATGATCTCTCGCATGATTCGCGATGATGAAGAGCGTTTCAATCCTTGTTTTGATGGAAGGGGCTCACCGACATCATGCGGTTGACGACGCGCTTGGTTTGGCTGCTGTGTTTCAATCCTTGTTTTGATGGAAGGGGCTCACCGACGCCGATCCAGACGTTTACAATCGGCCACATTTTGTGTTTCAATCCTTGTTTTGATGGAAGGGGCTCACCGACGCCTGGCTTGCTTCGCGCGAAGCCAACCTTGATGCGTTTCAATCCTTGTTTTGATGGAAGGGGCTCACCGACGACGTGATCGTCCGGGGCGTGGGCCTCAAGGCGGAGTTTCAATCCTTGTTTTGATGGAAGGGGCTCACCGACGGATGCCACCGGGATTGATACGGAAGAGGAGATGATGTTTCAATCCTTGTTTTGATGGAAGGGGCTCACCGACGAAGAAGAGCTGCGGAGGGTCTCATGAGAGCAAAATGTTTCAATCCTTGTTTTGATGGAAGGGGCTCACCGACCGTTCAGATTCTTCGCGCCGAGGCGGAGAGACTGGAGTTTCAATCCTTGTTTTGATGGAAGGGGCTCACCGACCATTTATCTCGCGAATAGATCATGGGATGCTCAAAAGTTTCAATCCTTGTTTTGATGGAAGGGGCTCACCGACCGGAAGATTACATCGACGTGGATTTTGCGGACTTGGTTTCAATCCTTGTTTTGATGGAAGGGGCTCACCGACTGCTGCCGAGATTTTTTTTGGAATGATTTTTTGCGGTTTCAATCCTTGTTTTGATGGAAGGGGCTCACCGACCCGGCATTTTGATTTTCTGCAATTCTATAGTCAAAAGTTTCAATCCTTGTTTTGATGGAAGGGGCTCACCGACATTTTCCCCCAGGCGGGATTTGCATGCTGCAGAATGTTTCAATCCTTGTTTTGATGGAAGGGGCTCACCGACCCACAGAACATTTGCCCATGCAGATGTGAGATTTTGTTTCAATCCTTGTTTTGATGGAAGGGGCTCACCGACTGCCGGGGGGTTACAAAATAAGCGGTCTTTGTGTCTAGTTTCAATCCTTGTTTTGATGGAAGGGGCTCACCGACAAGTCATCGGAGATGATCGAGCGCAGTCCGGTCTCAGTTTCAATCCTTGTTTTGATGGAAGGGGCTCACCGACGCAGGCAATGCAGTTGCCGCCCGCGCGCGAACCGGTGTTTCAATCCTTGTTTTGATGGAAGGGGCTCACCGACAACGGGATGCGGCTATAAAACGGAGCGACAATGGTTGTTTCAATCCTTGTTTTGATGGAAGGGGCTCACCGACTTTTCTGTGCCAGATTCCCAATTCGACCAAGAAGTAGTTTCAATCCTTGTTTTGATGGAAGGGGCTCACCGACTCAATCACCGCCAAGCCCAACTGCGCGCAAACATAGTTTCAATCCTTGTTTTGATGGAAGGGGCTCACCGACCAGGCCAAAGAAAAATACTTCCTGCGCGAGATCGAAGTTTCAATCCTTGTTTTGATGGAAGGGGCTCACCGACGTTGCGCTTCGCCGTCATTCGCCGCTGCACTCAGGCGTTTCAATCCTTGTTTTGATGGAAGGGGCTCACCGACTTGAAGGCAGCGACTTGCACGGCATGGCCTTTTGGGAGTTTCAATCCTTGTTTTGATGGAAGGGGCTCACCGACCCAGCCGTATTTGAACAGATTGGGATAGCGAAATTTGTTTCAATCCTTGTTTTGATGGAAGGGGCTCACCGACGCGGCCAACATTGCAAGGCGTGCTGCTGGAGATGGAGTTTCAATCCTTGTTTTGATGGAAGGGGCTCACCGACTGGCGTTGCGAATCATGAACATGTAAGTCACGTTCGGTTTCAATCCTTGTTTTGATGGAAGGGGCTCACCGACCCGCCAACTCTTCCATGGCGCCCAGCGCCATGCCAGTTTCAATCCTTGTTTTGATGGAAGGGGCTCACCGACCACCAGATCAGCCATACCTCGGTGAGCGATATTTTGTTTCAATCCTTGTTTTGATGGAAGGGGCTCACCGACCCGGCATGGAAGTAATGATTCGGCACGCCTTTTTTGGTTTCAATCCTTGTTTTGATG
>JAKLJX010000053.1 GCA_023150945.1 bacterium
TGAGCGCATCACGAAACTTGGCGCGGAAAATCTTCGACAGCGCTTTGACCGGCACGAGAAACTTCCCCCGCACCGGCGGCCCCGCCTTTCCGTCTGGCAACAAACCGCCGGCGGCGGCCGGGGAGAGATATGGAAATCGTTAGAACTCCCTTGAACACTTCAACTCATATCCCACCATAATTTTCCTTGCAACGAATATCGTTGCATACTATCTTCCACCATGATCAAAAGTTTCAAGCAGTCCTGGCTGGAGGATTTTTGGAATACCGGAAAGCACAAACGTGTTCCCGAACAGTTGAAAAGCAGATTGCTTCGAAAGCTGGATATGCTCAATGTCGCACGGGACCTCCACGATTTGAGCTCTCCTCCTTCCAACAATCTTCACCAACTGCATGGCGATCGCAAGGGAGAATGGGCGATTTCAGTCAATGGCCCTTGGCGCTTATGTTTCAAGTTCGACCAGGGGGATATTCTTGATCTCGAGTTGGTGCAATATCATTAAGAAAGGATGAACCCAATGCTTCCCCAATACCGGCAACCGACGCATCCTGGAGAGATAATCCGCTACGAGTTTCTTGAACCATTGCAGCTTACACAGCAAGAACTTGCAGAGGCAATTGGTGTCACGCGTGTGCGCATCAATGAAATTATTCTTGGCAAGCGCTCTGTCACCCCAGATACTGCGTTTCGTTTGGCGAAGTTTTTCGATACGACACCGGATTTTTGGATAGGGCTTCAGACCAATTATGATATGTGGGAAACTCTGCAATCGAATAAATCCGCGTATGCACAGATCAACCCGCTGAAGAAGAAGGTCGCTTGAACGACGTGAACCCCAGAAAATACTCCTGGAACGAAGAGAAGAACAAATATCTCCAAACGGCACGAAACAGATCTTTCGAAGAAGTCGTTTCCGGGATTGCAGGTGGCCATGTATTGGATCTTGTCGAGTACCCCATTCAGGAGAAATACAAAGGACAACGACTGTTCGTTGTTGAAATACATGGTTACGCATGGCTCGTACCCTTGGTTGAGACCGCCGAAGAAGTATTCTTGAAAACCGTCATTCCGAACCGAAAGGCGACTAGGAAATATCCAGGAGAGCGACATGAAATCCCATCATCTTGAAATTGACGATCAGGAATTGTTAGAATCCTACAAACGAGATGAGTGGCAATCTCTTCCTCAGTTGGAGACGGAATTGCAGCAATATCGGGCATCTGCCGCTGCTAATCTCGCAGGAAGCAGATTCGTGAGTGTTGGTATTTCTGCGGTTGCTGATGGCAACGCGAAAGATGTAAGGCGCGAGATATTTGAGCGCGCGTTCGCCAGAACCGACCGGACGACAATCGACGACCC
>JAKLJX010000054.1 GCA_023150945.1 bacterium
GTTTGCCATCACCTACGCCTTTCGGCCTCGGCTTAGGTCCTGACTAACCCTGCGTCGACGAACGTTGCGCAGGAAACCTTAGACTTACGGTGGAGAGGATTCTCACCTCTCTTATCGTTACTTATACCTACATTTGCTTTTCCATGCGCTCCAGCATGTCTGACAACACACCTTCTGTGCACATGGAATGCTCTCCTACCAACTCACTCCTTAACGGAGGGTTCCATAGCTTCGGTGACCAGCTTGAGCCCCGACAATTATCGACGCCGGATCGCTTGACCAGTGAGCTATTACGCACTCTTTAAATGATTGCTGCTTCTAAGCAAACATCCTGGTTGTCTCTGCAATCCAACATTCTTTCTCACTTAGCTGGTACTTGGGGACCTTAGCTGATGGTCTGGGTTGTTCCCCTCTCGGACATGGATCTTATCACTCACGCCCTCACTGCCGTGGACCATTTAACAGGTATTCGGAGGTTGTCTGGGGTTGGTACCGCTGTGGCAGCCCTAGCCCAATCAGTGCTCTACCCCCTGTAAACTACTCACGACGCTGCCCCTAAAGGCATTTCGGAGAGAACGAGCTATCACCGAGTTTGATTAGCCTTTCACCCCTAGGCTCAGTTCATCCCAATGGTTTTCAACCCAAAAGAGTTCGGACCTCCACCCCGTTTTACCGGAGTTTCATCCTGACCAAGCCTAGATCACACGGTTTCGCGTCTACGGCACGTTACTTAATATCGCCCATTTCGGACTCGCTTTCGCTGCGGCTCCGGCCCAGAAGGCCTTAACCTGGCAACGTACCGTAACTCGTAGGTTCATTATGCAAAAGGCACGCCGTCATCCCACGAAGGGACTCCGACAGCTTGTAGGCAGACGATTTCAGGTACTATTTCACTCCCTTCAAAAGGGTGCTTTTCACCTTTCCTTCACAGTACTTGTTCACTATCGGTCTCTCATTAGTATTTAGCCTTACCAGATGGTGCTGGCAGTTTCACGCAAGGCGTCTCCGACCCCGCGCTACTCAGGATCCTGCTATCCTATCAAACCTTACATCTACGGGGGTATCACCCTCTTTGCCCTACCTTTCCAGGTAGCTCGATTTCAGTATAATATTCATCTTGCAGTCCTACAACCCCGTAAATGCCGAAACATTTACGGTTTGGGCTCTTCCCATTTCGCTCGCCGCTACTCAGGGAATCATTATTATTTTCTCTTCCTCCGCTTACTTAGATGTTTCAGTTCAGCGGGTTGTCCTTAGTCTCGTTATTGCTAACAAGAGGGTTTCCCCATTCGG
>JAKLJX010000055.1 GCA_023150945.1 bacterium
GTGCTTAATTTCGGGGCTTGATTGTGTAATTCCATTCGCCGTGAAATTCATGCGGCAATAGTTTTAGAGCTTGCAGCTCTTGGCGGTTAACTTCTTTGCGTAATTGGTATTCATTATCGTCAAGTACTGCATAGACCTTCAGCCCTGTTTTGGTTTTAGTCGAAGCGATTGAATTCACAATGACTTTATAACTCGTGAGCGGTCGTCCTTTCCAGTTAATGCTGATAAACGAAAACAGCCTATGCTCAATTTGGTTCCACTTGCTGGTGCCGGGAGGAAAATGACAGACGGTAATCTTTAATCCGGCCTCATCCGCGAATTTTTGCAATTCGGCTTTCCACAGCTTGAGCCGATACCCATTGCTGCCACCCGCGTCCGCGGTAATCAGCAAGCGTTTTGATTTCGGATACTTCTTTTTCCCCAGATGTTTCCACCAGCGCCGTATCGTGGTGACGGCAAACTCAGCGGTATCATGGGTAATGCCAACACTGATGTACCCCTGATCTGCACCGATGTCATATACCCCATAGGGAACGGCCTTGGGTTGTTTCGGATCGGGAAAATCGTGAATATTGACTTCAATGGGTTTGCCTTTCGGAAGCCAAGTTTTACCAGGGTTTTTGTAAGAACCGACCAACTCCTTCTTTTTGGTGTCTACCGAGACAACAGGATCGCCGGCGTTAAGAAATTGGTGAGCTTGTGAGTTGATATATTCAAACTGTTGATTGCGATCAGGATGATCAGAACCCTCCTTGGTTTTTCGGTTGGCTTGCAGACTGTAGTTGGAATCTTTCAAAAGCTTGGCAACCGTGACATAGCTTATAGCGTGGTTCTTTTTTACCAGTTCATCCGCGAGAGTGCGTGTGCTCTTGATCGTCCATAACAAAGGGGATTCGGGATCGCCGCGTGAAGAATTGACGACGAGTTGGTCCAAGTCTTGTCGAATTGTTGGGTCCGTATGCTCAATCTTCTTACGTCCTCCCCCTGGTTGTCTGCTCTTACCTCCAGGTGGAGAAAGCCCCATCTCCAGTTCCTTGATACCTTTCGTGATCGTTACGCGCGAAATCCCCGAAGCGTTGTGAAGAAAGGTGGTACCACCACGTCCCAGCATTTTCGCATCAGAGGCAACAACCAGACGTCGCGCACGCTCGGATAATTCCGGCAAGAGACGTTTGTACTTGTTTTTGTAGGCCTTTAAATTGTGCATGTCTACAAGATAACACAAAATATTTAATTGTAAAGCTTATTTTTTAACAAA
>JAKLJX010000056.1 GCA_023150945.1 bacterium
CTGTTGGTGCAATTGCCGCCCGAGGTGAAAGTGTAGGTGATCGTGTGCGTGCCCGTGCCCGCGTCGCTCGGCGTGAAGAGGCCCGCGGAAGTCACGCCATCGCCGGAGAATGTTCCTCCCGCGGGCGAAACAAAAGCGGTGAGATCGACCGCAGCGGCATTCACGCAATACGGTCCGGCGGGATTGAATGTGACCGTCGGCAGTGTTTCAACCGTGATGTTCTGGCTGGCGCTGTTCGTGCAATTGTTGCCGTCGGTGAAGGAATACGTGATCGTGTGCGTGCCAATACCCGCACTGCTCGGCGTGAAAATTCCTGCAGCGGTCACACCGTTGCCGGAGAAGGTTCCTCCCGCAGGCGCAACGAAGCTCGTCAAGTCCACCGCCGGACTATTCACGCAATACGGCCCGGCGGGATCGAACGTCACTGCCGGCAGCGGATTCACAACGATGTTCTGACTCGCGGTGTTCGTGCAACTGTTGCCGTCGGTGAAGGAATACGTGATCGTGTGCGTGCCGGCGCCGGCGTCGCTCGGCGTGAAGATGCCTGCCGCAGTCACGCTGTTGCCGGAGAAAGTTCCGCCGCTGGGCGAAACATAACTTGTCAAATCAAGCGCAGCAGCATTCACGCAAACCGCACTCACGGCATTGAATGTAACGCTCGGCAGAGGATTGACGACGATGTTCTGACTCGCGCTGTTGGTGCAATTGCCGCCCGAGGTGAAAGTGTAGGTGATCGTATGCGTGCCCGTGCCCGCGTCGCTCGGCGTGAAGAGGCCCGCGGAAGTCACGCCGTTGCCGGAGAAGGTTCCACCGCTGGGAGAAACAGAAGCGGTGAGATCGACCGCGGCGGCATTCACGCAATACGGCCCGGCTGGGTTGAACGTCACCGTCGGCAGTGTTTCAATCGTGATGTTTTGGCTCGCGCTGTTCGTGCAGTTGTTGCCGTCGGTGAAGGAATACGTGATCGTGTGCGTGCCAATACCCGCACTGCTCGGCGTGAAAATTCCTGCAGCGGTCACACCGTTGCCGGAGAAGATTCCTCCCGCAGGCGCAACGAAGCTCGTCAAGTCCACCGCCGGACTATTCACGCAATACGGCCCGGCGGGATCGAACGTCACCGCCGGCAGCGGATTCACGACGATGTTCTGACTCGCGGTGTTCGTGCAACTGTTGCCGTCGGTGAAGGAATACGTGATCGTGTGCGTGCCCGTGCCCGCGTCGCTCGGCGTGAAGATGCCTGCCGCAGTCACGC
>JAKLJX010000057.1:0-457 GCA_023150945.1 bacterium
TCATGCACGAAAGCGTGGGTAGCAAACAGGATTAGATACCCTGGTAGTCCACGCCCTAAACGATGTCAACTGGTTGTTGGGTGGGTTTAGTAACGAAGCTAACGCGTGAAGTTGACCGCCTGGGGAGTACGGCCGCAAGGTTAAAACTCAAAGGAATTGACGGGGACCCGCACAAGCGGTGGATGATGTGGTTTAATTCGATGCAACGCGAAAAACCTTACCTACCCTTGACATGCCAGGAATCCTGCAGAGATGTGGGAGTGCCCGAAAGGGAACCGGAACACAGGTGCTGCATGGCTGTCGTCAGCTCGTGTCGTGAGATGTTGGGTTAAGTCCCGCAACGAGCGCAACCCTTGTCATCAGTTGCTACGAAAGGGCACTCTGATGAGACTGCCGGTGACAAACCGGAGGAAGGTGGGGATGACGTCAGGTCCTCATGGCCCTTATGGGTAGGGCT
>JAKLJX010000057.1:467-1092 GCA_023150945.1 bacterium
CGTGAAGTCGGAATCGCTAGTAATCGCGGATCAGCTTGCCGCGGTGAATACGTTCCCGGGTCTTGTACACACCGCCCGTCACACCATGGGAGCGGGTTCTGCCAGAAGTAGTTAGCCTAACCGCAAGGAGGGCGATTACCACGGCAGGGTTCGTGACTGGGGTGAAGTCGTAACAAGGTAGCCGTATCGGAAGGTGCGGCTGGATCACCTCCTTTCTGGAAAAATGGCCGAAGTGATGCTGCAGATGCCGCAAGGCAGTGGAGCATGAACGAAGGTCCAAGGTCATCATCTTCGATGCGCCCACACTTATCGGCTGTAAAACGACAGTGACAGAGTAGAGATGAGGGTCTGTAGCTCAGTCGGTTAGAGCACCGTCTTGATAAGGCGGGGGTCGTTGGTTCGAATCCAACCAGACCCACCACCCATTCGTTGGGGGATTAGCTCAGCTGGGAGAGCACCTGCTTTGCAAGCAGGGGGTCGTCGGTTCGATCCCGTCATCCTCCACCAGGTCCATCATGCAAGCCTGAATAGGGTGTGCTGATTGGATGATCTACGCTGATCACGAGTCTTGGCAAACCAAAGCATAGGAGAAGGCTTCGAAGGGAGCGGTCTCGTGGACTTTGGT
>JAKLJX010000058.1:0-384 GCA_023150945.1 bacterium
AATTATCCTGGCGTCCAGCGTGCCGGTTTTGATTAATCTGCAAGTGAATACAATCGTGCCAACCGTCCTCAGTCTGATTGTGACCATCCTGGTTTCGGTGGAGAAGCTTTTCCACTTCCGGGAGCATTGGCGGAATTACGACGAAATGGCCGCCATCTTGCGCAGTGAGCAGCTCAAATTTCAGACGAGAGCAGGTGAGTATGCGCCCAAAGAGCAGGCTCCTGACCAAAACAAAAATTTCGATGAAGCTCAGAATCCTGAAGCAGGCGAGCCGGTGACTAAAGGCCAGCAAACTGACGGAAACCAGAACGTGACTGAAACGCAGAATGCGACATCAGGCAAGCACGTCCGCAAAGATCACAATTCCGACAGTGCCTTTAAGAT
>JAKLJX010000058.1:394-1060 GCA_023150945.1 bacterium
GAGCAGGCCATCAGCGACGAACGGAAAGAAACGATTGAAATGCGAACGCGCGAGGACGCGACGAAATGATGGGCTTATATATGATTACATGCATTCGTTTCAAAAAAACTTTCACGCAAAGACGCGAAGACGCAAAGAATCCGCAAAGCTTTTCTTTGCGGTGCCTTTGCGACTCTGCGTCTTTGCGTGCGCTTTTGATCTAGCTTTCACCTCCAAACAGGAAAGACAAAAACCATGGCAAGAAAAGCAAAGAAGATCTTTCATATCACCGGTCGCGTGCTGGACCGCAAAAGCGAGCAAGGCGTTCCCAATTTGCGCGTTGAGGCGTGGGACAAAGACGCGATTATCGACGATTTCGTCGGCAGCGACGTAACGGGTGAGCGCGGCGTTTTCGAGATAAAATTCGACCAATCTCACTTCCGCGAGCTGTTTTCGGATAAGCAGCCCGACCTCTATTTCAAGGTCTTTAGCGATGACAAGCTCATCAAAAGCACCGAAAAGTCGGTTCTGTGGAACGTCAAAAATCCGGAAACGGAAATCGTCATCGAAGTGAATATGCCAGCCGAAAAACCGGAGCCAGATGGGAAACCGCAGCCATTCAAGGTGGCCGGCCTGGTTCGCCGCTTCGACGGTGCGCCGCTGGTCGGGACATTGGTGCGCGCGTTC
>JAKLJX010000059.1:0-406 GCA_023150945.1 bacterium
TACATTGCACTCTTCTAGTCGAATAGGAATAAAGTAGATGTCATTGTCAAGCAATTTGCTTAAGATGTCAATAGCTTTTTTTGTTTCTTTTTGAATTAGTCCCCTTTTATCCACTGAATTAGTAGAAAGGCAAGCTAGGAAAAAGTGGGAATTCTCAATAGCTGATTCTATAGAAGCTTCCCAGCGTTCTCCGGGAAGTATATTTTTTGCATCCATCCAAGGAGAAAAACCGGCCTGAGATAATTTTTCATAAATTGTCTCAACTCTTTCCCTGTCTTCTCGAGCATAACTCAAGAATATCTTCACTTCTTGTGGAGCATTGTTCATACAAGATGGTTTATAGTTTGGTTGCGTCGTCGCGGTAGGGACACGGGTTTCTCCGTGCCCCCGCGCAGATCCCGGCGTG
>JAKLJX010000059.1:416-1049 GCA_023150945.1 bacterium
TGCGGTTTTCCCGCACCGGGCTCTTCAGCAATACTCGCTTCCGCAATCGAACCGCTTGCGCTGCTCGACATCGCTATTACCCGCAGGGAGGTTGGCATGTTTTTCCGGCTCAGCAAGCCGGGACAATGCCTCCTTTGCAGGTTTCGTGTCACCGTCAGCCCCTTCGCCGTATTGGCGCAAATATAGACCCGGGTAAGGTCACGAATCAAGATGAAGAAGCTGACGGCAGAGCCGCCCTATCATTGTCACTCCTCTGCATCCCCACCCAACCTTGATGCAAAGCTCAATCAAATAGGGAAGCGCTTACGCTGTGCTCATTCCAGAGGTCCGTGCTGGGTATCGCGCCGCACGAATTCTCACCTCGTTAGACACACTATTTTCATCCATGGTCTTTTGTTAGCCATCCATTCTATTTATGGAAGCCCAAAAGAATCTAAGCGTGCCGGCGAGAAGAAAATTGCGCTTTTATTCGGTCGCATCAGAATCTGAACGGGAACGATTTGCTGTGCAAACAGTTTTGCAAGCGGCACGAAATTGAAAAGCCTATCAGGTGCCCAAATGGCTTGGAGAAGGCCTGTCATATTCCCACTAATTTGCGGCTTCCATTTTGGTTCGAGATAGTTTTCAATATCT
>JAKLJX010000060.1 GCA_023150945.1 bacterium
GAGGCTCACGTCATGCGCTGTCCCAAGTGTGGCGGCGTTATGAAGCGGGTTGGCGAAATCACGCCCAAACGAGCAAGAGCACCGCAATCGCCGCCAAAGAGTGACCCTTGAGTGGTCGCATCAGGGCTGTGACTTGAAATTCACGTGTTAATCGCAGAGCGCAAAAACACGATTTTGGGGCGTCACAGGAGAAGTGCGCCCTAGCCGTTCGTCAACGCCATGTTGGACGTATGAAAGACCACGTGCATGATGAAAAAACTATCAAAGAGCATTTCCCGCCACTTCAAACAAGGCCGTCAGCCCATCCCTGGCCTCCGGCGGCGCCGGCTTGCCGGCAACCTCAAATCCCACCTCACCGCCCCATGCTCGATTCAAAGCTCAATCAAATAAGGAAGGGCTTAGTTCAACGAAGAATTATGCGGCGGCTCACGCTGGCCCAGCGCCAACGGCTCTTCTGAACTCATCGCGCCGCACGAATTCTTATCTCGTTAGTCACGATAGTTTGTTTTTTTACGAGCATTTAAGTTCACGTCAAAGCACAGTTTTGTTACTTCGATCGTGATCGGTTGCTTTGCCATCCGAATCTAAACTCAACCAATTGCTTACCATTGAGGGCTGTGTGATAGAACAACGATTGCTGAAACGGTGCACGAGTTGCCGTTATGTTAAGCCCACTACTAAGACATTGCCGAACTTTGTTCGAGACTATGCCACTTATGAGAACGCGTGGGACAACTGTGAAATGGTTAGTATTTGCCTCAACTGGAGGCTCGGTTGCGCCAACGATGTGATGTCCAAGTAGAAAAAGTCCCTTAACCCCGTTCAAATCTCTTTTAGTTTCTGCAAGTATATTTGTGAATTCGCCTTCTCTCCTGAGAATGGGAAAAGTTAAACGACGTTGGTCTAATGATTCTAATAAAG
>JAKLJX010000061.1 GCA_023150945.1 bacterium
GCTCATGACTACCCCCATCAGCGGTTCTATGTTTCACGCTTTCCCAATTCACCTCTGCCTGTCTCCTATTGGCGATGGTGAATTGTCACTGCTGTGATGATTCGACGATGCGGTTGCTCAATCCCAGTTGCAGCGCTTTGTCATATGGCAACTCCCAAAACTGCTTTTCTCGGTTCCATTTGCCGCCGGCGGCTCTGACCTGGCGGCCGAGGGCGATTTCGCCGTACTTGACCCGCAGTTGCACGATGCGATCGGACGCGATCTTGGCAGGCGGAGGCTCCCACGGCGCCTGCGCAATGACCAACTCGACCGTTTTCAGCCGCCGTTTGTTGGCGCGATCATAGCGATACCGCACACAAACGAGCCGTTCGCCGTATTCTGCCAGAATCTTTCTCGTGCCCGGCTGCCCGGGCAGCAGTTTTCGCAGTGTTCTCATGGGCACGGCCGAAGAGAGACGGTGAATGACAAATGGTGAACGGTAAACGGTGAATCTGGGCTGAGTAATTGTGAATGACAAACTGCTGAGAAGGGAACGGGACCCTGGCTGGGAGAAGCAGGCGTGGAACGGCCGTGATTTTTGGAAGGGGAGTAAGCGACTTTTCCCGAAGGCAACGATGGAGCATTCATGCTAAAACTCCTCGTTTCTGCCAGCATCCCGGGTGGTTGCGTGGAGCAGCCGCCCCATTGATTGGTGCAAGTATGCAAATTGGGAGGAACATTTTCAAGAGAAATCTTCTGGACTTTGGAATTTCTCGGGCGCTGGGGGAGGTAGGGGGTAGGGAATAGGGAGTAGGGGATAGGGGATAGGGAGTAGGTGACAAGTGCCAGGACATCGTTGACAAAAATAAGTGCCACGACATCGTGGACAAATTTAATGTTCTTTGAATTCGTT
>JAKLJX010000062.1 GCA_023150945.1 bacterium
GGAGCTGAAGAATTACGCTCCCAAAACCATCACCGCGTACTTGGGGCACATGACGGCCTTTACCCGGCTGTTCATGAGATCGCCCGCCGAGATGGGCGAAGAGGAAATCCGCAAGTATTTGCACCATCTCAAGACGGTAAAGCAGGTGAGCACCTCCAATATCAATATCGCTTACTGGGCTTTGCGGTTCTTCTACGTCGACACGCTGCATCGCGAGTGGAACGTCGAGAAGATTCCGCATCCGAAAATGGAAAAGAGACTGCCGGTGGTCTTGGCGCAGGAAGAAGTGAAGAAGCTGTTGGAGGCGGTTTCCAATCTCAAACACCGGGTGATGTTGATGACGGCTTATGCCGGCGGCTTGCGGGTGAGCGAGGTGGCCAGGCTCAAGGTGACGGATATCGACAGCAAACGCATGTTGATTCGGGTGGAACAGGGCAAAGGCAAGAAGGATCGCTACACGTTGTTGTCGCAGACGCTGCTGGAGAATCTGCGGAGCTATTACACAGCGTACCGCCCACAAAAGTGGCTTTTCCCCGGCAGCCGGCCGGATGAGCCCATTGATGCCGGATCGATTCAACGGGTATTCAAGCGCGCTAAAAAAAAGCCGGGATCAAAAAGCCCGCCACTGTTCATACGCTGCGCCATAGTTTTGCCACGCACCTCTTAGAAGCGGGCACCGATCTTTTCACCATCAAGAAGCTGCTCGGCCACTCCAGCATCCAGACCACACTCATCTACCTCCACATTCAGCAGAAGAATCTCCAGAAAGTTATCAGTCCACTCGACCATCTCGCGGCACTAGGGCCTGTGGAGGTGAAGTCATGAACTCACCTCAAGGTTCCAACCGCTTAGCAGTGGGAGATATCTTTCGCGAATATGGCCCGGCGTA
>JAKLJX010000063.1 GCA_023150945.1 bacterium
TCGAGCTTGGTCAGGCCGGCTTCCAGTCTTTGCCGTGCCCGTTCGGCAATGGCATGTTCTTTGGCTTTACGCTCGGCACTGCGACAGAGAATGAAAACCTCTTCACGGTATTCGGCAGAAGTGCAGTATTGCACCTCCAGACCTTCACGAATGGTCTGCCAGTTTTGAGAGAGCAATTGCTGTTCAAATTTCTTGAGCATGCTTCTGGGCGTTCCCACGATATACTGACGTGGCGGCTGCGCCAAGAGCTTCAGATTCTCTTGGCTCACCAAACCACGATCGACCACCCAGATGCGACGTGCTTGACCATAGCGCGACTCCATTTTCTCCAGGATGGTCTTGAGAGTGGTGGACTCGCGCGTATTGCCGTCAAAGACTTCATAGCCCAAAGGCATGCCTTCGCGGCTAACCACCAGCGCAATGCAAACTTGTTTGCAGTCGGGGCGTTTGTCGCGGGAATAGCCGCGCTTCGCCTGCGGATTCTTCTCGGCTTGCCCTTCAAAATAAGTCGAGGTCAGATCATAGAGCATCAAATCATATTGCAGCCCAAACAAGCTGCCCATCCGTTCTTTCAAAAACTTCTCCAGCTCCTCTTTGCAGGGCAGGAGCTTGTCCAAAGCGCGATAGAGACGATCATCATTGACTTTTTCGGCGGGAATTCCCAAGAGCTCGGACAAAGCGCTCTGGGCATAGAAATGTTCCGCGATATAGAGCTCACTACTGGGCTCGACCAAGCGCGCCAGCACCAAAATCATGGCGACCTCTGCCCAGGGGATTTCTTCTTTACCGCCGGACAATTTGTCGCGCAGGAATTCGAGCAAGCCCAGGCGTTTGAAGAGCTCAAGTCCCAGCCAGACGGCGCCAAACGCCCGGCCATTTTCGGTGC
>JAKLJX010000064.1:0-275 GCA_023150945.1 bacterium
CTAGCTGCCACCCTTGCTACAAAAAGACTAATGGTGAGTGGATCGCTTTTGCCATCCGGATCGAACAGAAGCACAGGATTATTTCGAGAATAATGGTAGGGTGAGAGCTCAGGGGCAAGGTTCTCCAACGGGTCCCTCACCAGCCACCGCGCAATCTCCGGGTCATACGATCGCGCTGGGAAGAAAAGCCAGTTCACGCCATAATCATCATCCCATTCCTTGCCGGTAAATTTGTTTCGCGTCGCTGCCGGCAAGATTGTGCTTGCCATGGTCCG
>JAKLJX010000064.1:285-852 GCA_023150945.1 bacterium
AGGATATATCCCCACGGATCATAGTCATCAAACGCGACCACCGGCGCCCCGGCACTGCCCAACACCGTCGCGCGTACTGAACCCAAATGATCTTTCAGAAAATAAACCGTCTTGGGCTGGTTTGACCAGATGATCATCAACTCGGGCGGCTTGGTCTCATTTTCTGAAGAATAAAAGCGCAAGTCATAGGAATTCACATCTTCGTTTGTTGCCCACAAGATTACGCCATTGTCAAGTCCCAACTCTTCCAGATGGGATGCTCGCCCTGCTGGAACAGCATCGTGCTTTCGAACTGGCCGTTGGCATCTTCGTTCGCAGGGTTGCTCCCCGGGCCAATTTTCCCTCGCGGCGCGAGCCAATTCACACCAGTCAGGCGTTTCAGGCTGTCGGCTTGCGACTCGTGCCAGTCATTCAACAACTGGTGGGCCTGTACCCAACGATTCACCCACGCCGCTCCGTCCGCAACCGTAGCGTTGAAATAATACAACTGCATCTGCGCATTGAGAACCGTAGCATTGCTGGGTATGCTCGAATATTGCAAATCGAATTTGATGATGGTGCGCTTTT
>JAKLJX010000065.1 GCA_023150945.1 bacterium
GAAGCGGAATGAATGATTATGTTTATGCCATCGCGGTCAGCGGCAGCGGGGTGTATGCGGGAGGCGGCTTCACCACTGCGGGGGGAGTTGTAGCAAGCCATATTGCCAAATGGGATGGCACGAGTTGGTCGGCACTGGGAAGCGGAATGAATGAATATTTCGTCCGTACCATCGTCGCAAGCGGCAGCGAAGTGTACACCGGAGGTTACTTCACCACCGCGGGGGCCAAACCCTCTTCATATTTTGGCAGGTACTCACTGAACCAGCCACCCATCACAAATGCCGGTTCAGATCAAACCGTCATCGTCAATGAGACGGTGCAACTCGATGGCAGCGGCTCCAGCGATCCGGATGGCGACCCGCTGACGTACGCCTGGGAAATCACATCCAAACCCGCCGGGAGCAACGCTACGCTTTCCGATCCTTCCATTGTCAACCCAACATTTGTCGCCGATATGGCAGGCGAGTACAGTGTGTCACTGGTCGTCAACGACGGCACAGTGAACAGCGCCCCGGATGAAGTGATCATCACTGCCATCACCGCTCAACAGGTTACTCAAAACCTCATCGTCCAGGTGCAGGCGTTGAACAAACCACAGTTGAATGGCTTGATCGGCATGCTGAAAGTCGTCATCAAAAGGTTGAACGATAATCGCATTGACAAGGCTATTGAAATGCTGCAACAATTCATCGATCATGTGGAGAACTTTATTGGCAACGGAATTCTTACGAGGGATGAAGGCCAGCCGCTGATCGATGCCGCCGAGGCGATCATTGCGGCGCTGAGTAATCCCACTCAAGCGCCCAGTCACAAAAATGACGCCGGTGACGGCCT
>JAKLJX010000066.1 GCA_023150945.1 bacterium
GTTTTGATGGAAGGGGCTCACCGACCAGAGAGATCACCATGATACAAATGCCGATACGGAGTTTCAATCCTTGTTTTGATGGAAGGGGCTCACCGACTCGCCCATCCCGCAAGAAGTTTTAGAGACCACCATGTTTCAATCCTTGTTTTGATGGAAGGGGCTCACCGACTACCGCAACCTGGCGATACGATACGAAACAAGCTGCGTTTCAATCCTTGTTTTGATGGAAGGGGCTCACCGACACCTGGTTCGCCAGAGAGTGTGGCGGCTGTTCAGCAAGTTTCAATCCTTGTTTTGATGGAAGGGGCTCACCGACTGCTGCAAGATGGCGAAACAGTTTAAGGTTGGCTGAGTTTCAATCCTTGTTTTGATGGAAGGGGCTCACCGACTCTTGCACTGAAACGCAAGAGTTAAAATCATGGAGGTTTCAATCCTTGTTTTGATGGAAGGGGCTCACCGACAATCAAAACGTGGCCCCGGCACTGAGATCGTAGGAGTTTCAATCCTTGTTTTGATGGAAGGGGCTCACCGACCTTTCTATCACCAACAATCAATTTTCGTTCGCATAGTTTCAATCCTTGTTTTGATGGAAGGGGCTCACCGACTCAGCACTCGCAGGCCAGCCTTTCCGCTCAACAGGGGTTTCAATCCTTGTTTTGATGGAAGGGGCTCACCGACCTATCTATACGGCACCTCCGCACTTCTGGGAATCACTGTTTCAATCCTTGTTTTGATGGAAGGGGCTCACCGACAATAATGCTGCGAAGTTGGGCTTCTGGATATTCAGGTTTCAATCCTTGTTTTGATGGAAGGGGCTCACCGACTAGGAAAT
>JAKLJX010000067.1 GCA_023150945.1 bacterium
GTGTAGGTGAAACTGTCATTTCCTGAGAAACCGGCATTGGGCGTGTAGGTGATGGCGCCATTGCTGGTGTTCACCGAAGTGGTGCCGTGACCGGCAGCAGTTGCCACGGTCACGCTGGCGGGATTGAGCGAGCCGTCGGCATCTGAGTCATTCGCTAAAACATTGATGACCACGGCAGTTCCGGCGGCAGTGGTCGCGGCATCGTTGTTGGCCACAGGCGCCGCGTTGGCCGGCCCGGAGTTGTATTCGATCACAAGCTGTGGCGGCTGGCTGCCTTCGCGGCTGCTGAAATAGCCGTTGGCCGTGGTCGAGTTGAGCAGCGCAAAGCTGTAGGTGCCGTTGCCGGTCACATGGGCGGTGAGACTCAATTCGAGCCAGGCATTGGTGGTGATCGGGCCGTTGCTGCTCAACAGCACGCCATTGCGATCGGCGTTGTTCCAGTTCAGGCCGGTCTCGCTCCAGGGATCCGCGGTGCCGGCATAGTTGTTCGACACCGAGTAAAGCGAGCCGTTGTCGTTGGTGCCGGTGGTAGCATAAAGCCGCAACACCGCGCTCTGCACCGCGCCGGTAATGCCGGTGATTTCGAACTTGAGGTAGGTGCTGTAGGTCGAGCTGGCATTGCGGAACCGCAAGGTATTGGCCGTGCCGTAATTCGTCGTGGGATTGGATTTGGAAATGTAGGCATCTGCCACGGGCGTGAAGGTCAATGTCGTTGTGCTGCCGGCGGTGACGGTCACGGTAACGGTCGCGGCATTGGAGGTGGCGCCGGCATTGTCTTTCACCGTGTAGGTGAAACTGTCATTTCCTGAGAAACCGGCATT
>JAKLJX010000068.1 GCA_023150945.1 bacterium
TGTTTTGATGGAAGGGGCTCACCGACACAGCTTGGTAGAACTTCTCGCCCACCGGCAAAATAGTTTCAATCCTTGTTTTGATGGAAGGGGCTCACCGACCCTGCAGTACTTGGCGGCCATTTCGGAGCTTGATTGTTTCAATCCTTGTTTTGATGGAAGGGGCTCACCGACTATCCGACTCGCCACCGGCTTTTGGAATACGTCGTGGTTTCAATCCTTGTTTTGATGGAAGGGGCTCACCGACTTGCACACCTCGTTTGGTTGTGTGAAAGTGAGAGAGTTTCAATCCTTGTTTTGATGGAAGGGGCTCACCGACAGGGCAGCGATGAAGAGGAAGAGGAGGGGGAGGAATGGGTTTCAATCCTTGTTTTGATGGAAGGGGCTCACCGACATCGTTACCCCGCTCGGCGATGTCATGGGAAGCAAAGTTTCAATCCTTGTTTTGATGGAAGGGGCTCACCGACAACCGCCGGAAGGATTGCCCGTTGTCTGCTTGATCGGTTTCAATCCTTGTTTTGATGGAAGGGGCTCACCGACGTTGATAGTAGCGCCGGCCAGTGTCGGGTTGGCATGTTTCAATCCTTGTTTTGATGGAAGGGGCTCACCGACCGCCCGTTCCACTGCCGGAAACATCTCCGGAAAGTGGTTTCAATCCTTGTTTTGATGGAAGGGGCTCACCGACTCCTGAGCCTGATTGTCTTCTTCCACGACTTCGATCGTTTCAATCCTTGTTTTGATGGAAGGGGCTCACCGACCT
>JAKLJX010000069.1 GCA_023150945.1 bacterium
GCCGAGCGTAAAGCCAAAGAACATGCCATTGCCGAACGGGCACGGCAAAGACTGGAAGCCGGCCTGACCAAGCTCGAAAAGCAGTGCGCAGCAGGTAAACGCACACAAGCGAGTGTGGTCGAGCGCAAGATTGGCCGCTTGCTGACACAGAATAGTCGCGTGGCGCGCGAGTATCACATTGAAGTGCAAAAGAGCGACAAACATAAGCTCCGTCTTCAGTGGCACAAGGATCCCACCCAACAAAAGCGCGCCGAACAAAGCGAAGGTTGTTATCTCTTGCGCACGAACATCACGAACTGGTCAGAAGAAGAATTGTGGTCTGCTTATGTGCAGCTCAGTCATGCGGAGGCGGCCTTTCGCATTCAAAAAAGTGATCTCGCCCTCCGCCCGATTTGGCACCAGAAAGAAGAGCGTGTCCAAGCACACCTGCTGGTTTGTTTCTTAGCCTATGTTCTTTGGAAAGCACTGGGCCAGCTTTGCCAAAGCAAAGGCTTGGGGAACGAGCCCAGAAAAGTGCTTGACGAAATCGGGCGCATTCAGGTATGTGACGTCATCTTGCCGACCAAAGCCGGAACAGAAATCAAACTCCGATGCGTGACCAAACCCGACAAGCACCAAAGCATTCTGTTGCATCACCTGGGCCTTCATCTGCCCGCGCGCCTGACCCAAAACGCAGAGTTGTAGTGAAGACTTTTTGACCCCTTCTATTGAAAATACTAAATTTAGATCCAGCAACTGCGGAAGTTGGGCTAG
>JAKLJX010000070.1 GCA_023150945.1 bacterium
GCTGGAAGAGATCGCGCATTTTCTGGTGCGCCAGGGCCTCGAGGTCTCGTTCGAGAACCAGACGGCCATGGCCACCGGCGTGACCGACTTCGACGCCCTCGACTTCGACGCCATCGGTGCACGCTGCGACCTGGCCGTGGTCGTGGGCGGCGACGGAACCATGCTCGGTTTCGCGCGCGAAGTCGCACGCCACGGCCTGCCCCTGGTGGGTATCAACCAGGGGCGGCTGGGCTTCATCACCGACGTACCCATCGGCCAGTTCCGCGAGGCGCTGACGCCGATGATCGCCGGCGATTTCGAGGAAGAGCATCGCACCATGCTCGAGGGCGAAGTCTGGCGTGACGGGCACTGCATCTTCCAGGGCCTGTCGATGAACGACGTGGTGGTCAACCGTGGCGCCACCGCCGGCATGGTGGAGCTGCGGGTGGACATCGGCCAGGAGTTCATGGCCAACATCCGCGCCGACGGCCTGATCCTGGCCTCGCCCACCGGCTCGACCGCCTATTCGTTGTCGGCCGGCGGGCCCATCCTGCACCCGGCAATCGCCGGATGGGTGATGGTTCCCATCGCGTCGCACACGCTGTCCAACCGCCCCATCGTGCTGCCAGACAGCGCCGAGGTGCGCATCACGGTGGTGGCCGGCCGCGATGCCTCGGTCAACTTCGACATGCAGCGCCTGGCCAGCCTGCTGCACGGCGACGAAATCCGCATGCAGCGTTCGGCGCACAAGGTGCGCTTCCTGCATC
>JAKLJX010000071.1 GCA_023150945.1 bacterium
GCCGCTGCCGCCGGATCGGGTGCTTCAAGAAGAGAAACCACAGATTCCAACAGTGTTCGGCCTGTCGCAAAACTACCCCAACCCCTTCAATCCCGAAACCGTGATCGAATACCAATTGCCTCTGCCAGGAAAAGTAAGCTTGAAAATCTTCAACCTCCTCGGCCGCGAAGTTCGAACGTTAGTTGATTATGAAATGCCGGCTGGTTATCATCGGGTGAAATGGGATGGGAGGGATGCTGCCGGGCGGAAGCTGGATTCCGGGGTTTATCTCTACAAGATTCGCGCGGGGGATCCTTCGACCGGCTCAGGACAAGGCTTCGTGCAAACGCGCAAGACTCTGTTGTTGAAATAGTAACTGGTTGCTGATTGCTCGCACTCCCTGAATTTTGCACCAAAGGGGGCTGTTATTTGTGATCGGTAATACACTCTGACTAACCCCGCGAGGGGTGAAATGTTTCTAGCAAATCCCGAGCTATCATTATTCTCAAACTCCGTAGGAGTGACATGTCGCAGTGCGTTGATACAATCCTCGGTTATTTATGAAAAGCACATTTCACTCCTATGGAGTTTTCAAAGCCGGAACGGCGCATTGCTATAAACATCCCACTCCTCGCGGAGTTAGAAACAAGACCAGCCGTGCAAAAAAAAAATTTTGCACGAACCGCGACCGGAAGTCATTTGGCGCCATCTCGACTTTACGCCTGCCATCGCGTGATTTGACCCCAACGGGGTCTAATATA
>JAKLJX010000072.1:0-480 GCA_023150945.1 bacterium
TATTTATTCTTTGCCTCGCTTGTCGGGATCCTTGTCGTTATCGTGTTAATTTCCCTGAATTTTTTGTAATAAAATTATTTCACTCGCTTCGCAAAGCCCGCACGGGATTCGCCAGGGCCGCCCGCACACTCTGCGTTCCCACTGTCAACAATGCAATACCAATGGCCGCGCAGCCGGCCAGCGCAAACATCCACCACTGCAATCCGATATGATAGGCAAAACCTGCCAGCCATTGGCTCATGCCCCACCAGGCCAACGGTGTGGCAATGACAATTGCCAGTACGACGAGTTTCAGGAAATCCTTGGCCAGCAGCCCCGCGATACCTGCTGCCGACGCGCCCAGCACCTTGCGGATGCCGATTTCCTTGGTGCGTTGCTCGGCGGTATAAGTCGCCAGGCCGAACAAACCAAGGCAGGAGATGAGGATGGCCAGGCCGGCGAAATAGCGCGACAGGAGGGATATGCGTTGTTCCGATACAT
>JAKLJX010000072.1:490-723 GCA_023150945.1 bacterium
CGGCCTCTATTTTAGCCATGATCATAGTCGTATTCAGAGGTCTGTACATAAACAACATCGGGGCAATCGGCTCATGCAGGGAGGCGATATGAAAATCTTTGACGACGCCAATAATGATTTTGTCTTCGCCCCACATTTTGATGGGTTGGCCTACGGGGTCTTTCAGCCCCATGGCTTTGATAGCGGTTTCGTTGAAGATCAGCCCGCTTTCCTCCGCGCCAAAATTGCCGGAA
>JAKLJX010000073.1 GCA_023150945.1 bacterium
GCGCGAGCGTGCTCAAGGCCACGAGCAAGGTCAGCGCCTGGCGTGCCAGCACCCATTCGAGCATCTTGCCGTAGCGCGCGATCACGCGATCGAACACCCGACCGCTCGCGCGGTAGAACCAGCCCTGCTGTTCATCAGGCACGTGTTTGAGCAAGCGCGCGCACATCATCGGCGTCAGCGTGAGCGAGATGACGCCCGAGAGCAGGATGGCCACCGCCAGCGTCACCGCGAACTCACGGAAGAGCCGCCCGACCACGTCGCCCATGAAAAGCAGCGGGATCAGCACGGCGACCAACGAGATCGTGAGCGAAATGATCGTGAAGCCGATCTGCTCGAGGTAACGGGCGATGTTTTCGATGACGACGATGGCATCGTCGACCACGAAGCCCGTGGCGACCACGAGCGCCATCAGCGTAAGGTTGTTGATGGAAAAGCCGGCGAGATACATGACCCCGAAGGTGCCGACCAACGACAGCGGCACCGCCACGCTCGGGATGAACGTCGCCGGCACGTTGCGCAGGAACAGGAAGATCACCAGCACCACCAGCGCGATCGTGCCCAGCAGCGTCAGGCTCACGTCGTGCAGCGCCTCGCGCACCGACACCGAGCGGTCGTTGACCGCCCGCATGTTGACCGACTGGGGCAGCTGCTCCTTCAGCGCCGGCAGCGCCGCCTTCACCGCGTCGACCACGCGCACCGTGTTCGCCCCCGGCTGGCGCTGG
>JAKLJX010000074.1:0-342 GCA_023150945.1 bacterium
GGACTCACGTTTGTGCCGCCGCGGCAGAGCGGCGGGCAGATTGCTGTGCATCCCTCGCATGCTGAATTCGGCAACGTGTTGGTGAGTGAGAGCAGCGCCCCGGTGGCAATCACGGTGCGCAATGTGGGTACTGCCAGCCTTACCGTCACGGCAATCTCCGACCCTGGTCCGCCTTTCATGTTGAACAACCTGCCCAACCTGCCCTTGGTCTTGGCGGCCGGAGAAGTGGCAACATTCGAGGCGGTGTTCACGCCGGCGCAGGCCGGAGAGGGGGCGGGAGTCGTGACCATTGCCAGCGATGATGCGGATGATCCTGAAGTCCAACTTTCATTGACCGGCTAT
>JAKLJX010000074.1:352-711 GCA_023150945.1 bacterium
CGCGTTGGCTTTCGAGAGCGTGAGAGTTTCCGATTATGCCGGCAATCAAGATGGCATTGCCAATGGCGGCGAGCAAATGGATCTGCCGGCCAAACTGCGCAACAACGGCACAGAGGCAGCATTGGGCGTGCAGGCCACGATCACCAGCACGAGTCCGTATGTAACGATCTACGGCAACAATGCCAATTTTGGCACGGTGGCAACGGGCGTGAGCGAGGAACGCTACGGTTGGTACATGCGGGTGGCGGAAGACACACCGGAGGGCACCAAGATTGATTTTAATGTCACGATCACCGCCACCAACGCCGGGCCTTTCACCGACAGTTTCGCGATCATCACGGGTCCGCCGCTGCCGGCGG
>JAKLJX010000075.1 GCA_023150945.1 bacterium
GGAAGGCACCCTCCGACGCGCCGCTCGAAGCGACTTCGAAGCCGAGTTCCGACACTTCGGCTCGAAAACCATCGAGCACCTGCGCGGTGAACTCCCCCACCTCGACGCGCTCTCGCCGGTACTCCGGCGCGCCGGACTGCATGCGGCGGAAGTCGAGCAGATCCTCCACCAGGCGGTGCAGCCGCAGTGTGGCGCGCGACAGCGAGTGGTAATAGGACTGGCGGCGCTCTTCGGTCGCGACCCGCCCATCCTCCAGAGCCTCGCTGATCTGGCGCAGTGACGTGAGCGGCGTGCGAAACTCGTGCGACACCGCCGCCACAAAGTCCTCCTGCATGCGCGCCAGCGCCAGCTCGCGCCGCATGGATCTGAGCGCCAGCAGGACACCGGCGAGCGTGAAGACGCCCACCGCGCCTAGTAAAAGAAGCAACATCCGCCGACGGGCGCTGAAGTCTCCGTTGGAGTGTGGAGCCACCGCGAGGACGGTCCAGGGTAGCCGGGACTCGGCCGGGTATTTCGCGGCCGCCTTGCCAGAGGTGGCTGGACCGATGATCTGGCCCGTCTGCGTCTGGAGCCAGACGCCGGGACCGACCCGGCCAAGCCATTCGCGCGTGACGAACGCCGGCGAAGCCGCCAGCACATGAAGCGACGCCCCTCGCCGTTCCCAAACCACCGTGTGCAAGGCGGAACTTGACTCGATCAGCGCGCGCC
>JAKLJX010000076.1 GCA_023150945.1 bacterium
ACCGGCTTTGTGCAGGATCACACGGCTGGCATACTGCGAATCGTAAGCATCCCACGCGGTGTGCGGATGCCAATAGGCAAGGTCGCCGCTGGCAGCGACGGAGGGGTTGGCATGCTGGGAGAGATTGCCGGGCAGGCCGGAGCTGAGATTATAGGCTGCGCTCCAGCCGCTGTTGTAGTAATGCAGGAGAATGTTGGAGGCGTTGGGGATCACATTGGTGGCATAGGCCAGCGCCGTGGTATTGGCGCCCCAGGCGGTTTTGGCCGGCGCCACCGTGGGAGAATTGAGTGCCGTGCCGGAAATGGTCGCGGCGGTGCTCCAGGAGGAACCATTATCGGTGCTGCGCCGCCATTTCAAATTGCCGCCGGAGCGGTAAACCATCATCAGCTCATTGGCTGCCGGACTGGCGATGACGGGCAGCGGAGCATTAGCGCCGGCATTGCTGTCCAACGTCTGCGTGCTGCCCCACGCGCCGGAGGCATAGCGGCGGTGATAAACAACATGCGTGCTGCCGGTGTAACGCTGCCAGACGGCGAAGAGGCTGCCCGAGCGCTCGGCGAGGCAGGGATATTTGTTGCTGCCGTTGCCGCTGCTGAGGCGCTTGTAGCCGCTCCACATACTGCCACCATCGGTAGATTTCTGGTAATAAACCTCACCGCTGCTCTCATAGACGAGATGATAGGCTCCACCAGAGCCACGA
>JAKLJX010000077.1 GCA_023150945.1 bacterium
AACTTCGGTGATATCGCCGGTGGTCGGGTCTTTGACAAAACCGGTGCACTTGATGAGGTAGGCCCAGCGGAGGCGCACCTCGTTTCCGGGGAAGAGCCGCCAGTACTTCGGCGGCGGCGTCTCGCGGAAGTCGTCGCGCTCGATGTAGAGCACGCCGCTGAAGGGAACCTTGCGCGTGCCGGCGGATTTGTCTTCGGGGTTGTTTACGGCGTCGAGCCAGTCGGTGCGACCGGCGCGTGGATCACGTAGGCATTCCGTATTCCGCATTGACGACCGTTCCCTCACGGTCGCGCGTCGGGAATACGGGGGGGACCGCTCCCTCACGGTCGCGGCTCTGTTCATTCCAATTCGTAATGACCACTTTGAGCGGGCGGAGCACGGCCATCACGCGCGGGGCGGTCTTGTTCAGGTCGTCGCGGACGGCGTGTTCGAGGCGGGCGTACTCGATCGTGCTCTTGAACCGGGCGACGCCGAGATCCGTCCAGAAGCGGCGGATCGACGCGGGCGTGTACCCGCGGCGGCGCAAACCCGCCAGCGTCGGCATGCGCGGATCATCCCAGCCCCGGACATACCCCTCCTTCACCAGCTCGAGCAGTTTCCGCTTGCTGGTGACGACGTGCGTCAGCTCGCCGCGGGCGAACTCGATCTGCTGCGGATGATGAATCTTTTTCCCCCAGGGACCGCTGCCGTCGTCGGTG
>JAKLJX010000078.1 GCA_023150945.1 bacterium
CTCAACCCAATGGCGGGTACACAACATTCGGGCCAGACGCATGAGCGAGGCGCCCTTTGAAGCATTGCAGGGTCGGGTTGATTATTGTCGATCACCGGCCAAATTCGCCACGCGGCGAAAGTTGATGCGATCAAGATTCAAGAAAATCAAATGAACAAATAACCAAGTTCAGGAATGTCCCATGAAGCGAGTGTTTTCCATTCAAGTATTAGGGCTTCTGCTTTTCAGCCCAGCGCTCCTTGCCCAGCCCAGTCGGGTTGAGAAAAGAAGCTTCTATTCCAACGCGCTTGGCCTGACCAAGAATTACTACGTGTACCTTCCTGCGGGCTACGACAACAGCACTGAACGCTATCCAGTGGTCTATTTTCTCAAAGGCCACGAATCCGAATGGTTTGATCCAACTTTGCGCGGGAGAGTTGGCGGTAGAGCCTTGCAGAACGTCGTTGATGATCTGATCGCTTCGGGAGAAATCGGCAAAATGATCATCGTTTGCCCCAGCACGGCGAGCGAGGATCATACCAGCTTTGTTAATTCTTGCGGTGTGAATATGCTGCGGCCCAGTCTGCGGCCAATGGAAGGAATCGGAACCGGCCGATTTGAAGATTACTTCATTCAGGATTTGATTCCGCATATCGACGCGACACTGCGCACTATGGCGGATCACGAGCATCGCGCCATTGACGGCTTTTTATTGG
>JAKLJX010000079.1 GCA_023150945.1 bacterium
GTTACGGTGTCAATTTGCCGAGTTCCTTCTCCAGAGTTCTCTCAAGCGCCTGAGAATACTCATCACGCGCACCAGTGTCGGTTTGCGGTACGGTCGTGTGTAGCTGAAGCTTAGTGGCTTTTCCTGGAAGCAGGGTATCACTCACTTCGGCGGCAAGCCGCCTCGTTATCACCCCTCATCTAAGCCCGGCGGATTTTCCTACCAGGCACGACTACAGGCTTGAACCGGGACATCCAACACCCGGCTGAGCTAACCTTCTCCGTCCCCACATCGCACTACACATCGGTACAGGAATATTGACCTGTTTCCCATCAGCTACGCATCTCTGCCTCGCCTTAGGGGCCGACTCACCCTACGCCGATGAACGTTGCGTAGGAAACCTTGCGCTTACGGCGAGGGGGCTTTTCACCCCCTTTAACGCTACTCATGTCAGCATTCGCACTTCTGATACCTCCAGCAGACCTCGCGATCCACCTTCACAGGCGTACAGAACGCTCTCCTACCGCGCGTCTTGCGACGCACCCGCAGCTTCGGTTACTGGCTTAGCCCCGTTACATCTTCCGCGCAGGACGACTCGATCAGTGAGCTATTACGCTTTCTTTAAATGATGGCTGCTTCTAAGCCAACATCCTGACTGTTTTAGCCTTCCCACTTCGTTTCCCACTTAGCCACTATTGGGGACCTTAGCTGGC
>JAKLJX010000080.1 GCA_023150945.1 bacterium
ACGAAAACATCGTACCGCTTTTTCTGGTCTATCACCAGGTGGCCCAGCGCACAAATAACACGCTGGTGGCTCGTATCCAGCCGGAACAGTTTCAGGGATTTATTCCGGAAGCGGAAAAATTGTGGAATCGGATGGCGCCTGAACGGCCTTTCCACTACAGCTTCCTCGACGACAACCTGGCCAAGCTGTACGCAGCCGAACAACGGGAACAGCGCATCTTCGGCCTGTTTGCCCTGCTCGCGGTTTTTATTGCCTGCATCGGCCTGCTGGGGTTGGCTGCCTATATGACCCGGCAGCGCACCAAGGAAATCGGCATCCGCAAAGTGCTGGGGGCTTCCGTGATGGGCATCACGGGCCTACTAGCCAAAGACTTCCTGCTACTCGTCATTTTGTCATTGGTCATTGCCACGCCCGTTGCCTGGTATTTTATGGATCGCTGGCTTTCCGATTTCGCCTACCGCATCCACCTGGAATGGTGGATGTTTGGCGCCGCGGGCGCGACAGCGGTTGCCATTGCGTTCCTGACGGTAAGTTTTCAGAGCATTACGGCTGCGCTGGCAAACCCAGTGAAAGCGTTGCGGAGTGAGTAAATATCAAAGCGCGAGTCTGAACCCGAACACCGGCAGTGCTCCCTGCATAAAGTCCAGCGCTTCGTAGCGGGTAAAGCCCAGCTTTTCATACATCTTCCA
>JAKLJX010000081.1 GCA_023150945.1 bacterium
GTCCCCCCAAAATCCACATCATCGGCAAAGCTGTAAACCTCCACGCCCAATTGCTGCGCCACGGTGTGGGCTTTGGGATCGACCATCGGCGAAATTACGATACTGCGATCCGCCTTGCGGCCATGCCGCTGTTCGTAAAATTCCTGCTTGCGCCAAAACGCATACATGTCGGATTTACTGATCGATGATTTGATCTCACACAGTATGAGCAAACCATTGTAAATGATGACATCCAACTCCACCTGATCCGGCTTTCCAAACACTACTCCCTGGTCATCGAAATCCTGAAAGCGTTCCACCTTGACTTTGAAAGACTTCTCCAATATGGCCTTGAGACCATTGCGGAAGGAGGCCTCCGATTGCATTCCCCACCTGGCTCCCAAAGCACCGATGCTGAGATCGATTCTTCGGTCCAGTGCCTTGATTGAAGCCAGCATTTCCCTGATGACCTTTTGGTTCTCCTCCCATTTCTTTTCATTTTCCTCCCACCTCTTTTGATTTTCCTCCCATTTCTTTTCATTTTTCCCCCATCTCTTTTGATCTTCCCCCCATCTCTTTTGATCTTCCTCCCATTTCTTATCCTGCCGTTCGCGGTCGGCTTTAAGTTCGGCTAAAACTCTATCGATGCGATCCTCTGTCCTTTCCTTCCCGGCATATTGGCCTGCGGTTATTCCAGCAACCAG
>JAKLJX010000082.1 GCA_023150945.1 bacterium
CCGTCCAAAAGTTTTGCCGCCAAAATCATAGACTGGTCGGTGGCAAACCAGTTTTTCGTCATGCTGGGCGCACTGGTATTATTGGTGGCTGGGATTGTCTCCGTAACCAAAATACCGTTGGACGCTATCCCCGATTTATCCGATACGCAGGTGATTATCCGCACAGACTTCCCCGGACAGGCACCGCAGGTGATTGAGGATCAGATCACCTATCCGCTTTCCACACAAATGCTATCCCTGCCGAAAACTAAAGTCGTGCGCGGGTTTTCTATGTTCGGCACATCGTTTGTCTATATCATTTTTGAAGATAATGTTGACATGTACTGGGCACGCAGCCGGACGCTGGAATATCTCTCGCAGGCGCGTGGCATGTTGCCGGAGGGCGTGGAGCCGGAGCTAGGGCCGGATGCCACCGGCGTGGGCTGGGTGTTTCAATATGCGTTATTTGATAAAACAGGCCAGCATGATTTAGCAGAACTGCGCAGCTTGCAGGACTGGTTTGTCCGATTTGAGCTGGCCACGATTGACGGTGTGGCGGAAGTGGCGAGTGTCGGCGGGTTTGTCAAAGAATATCAGGTGCTGGTTGAGCCCAACAAGCTGCGTGCTTATGACATTCCGCTGCAAAAAGTGATTGAGGCTGTGCGTTCTTCCAATCAGGAAACTGGGGGCAGGACGCTGG
>JAKLJX010000083.1 GCA_023150945.1 bacterium
GCCGCGATCAGGGCCGGCACGTCAGCCAGGGTGCCCTTGGCGTAGTCGGACAGCACCAGCACGTCCACCCCGTCGAGCCCGGCCTCGAGGGCGGCGAGCACCCGCTCGGCGTGGAGGGCGGCGAAGCGCTCCTCGAAGTCGAGGCGGATCAGCTGCTGGTGGCGCGAGATGACCCGCAGCTTGGTGATGGTGGGCGCGTCCTGCACGCGCTCGAAGGCGCAGTCGACGCCCCGCGCGGCGAGGTTTTCCTCGAGCAGGCGCCCGGCCTCGTCGTCACCGACCAGGCCGATCACCCGTGCCCGGGCGCCGAGCGAAGCGACGTTGAGGGCCACGTTGCCGGCGCCACCGGCGCGCAGCTCGTCGCTCCTGACCTGCACCACCGGCACCGGCGCCTCCGGCGAGATGCGCGCGGTGGCGCCGTGCCAGTAGCGGTCGAGCATCACGTCACCACAGACGAGCACGCGGAAGGCGGAGAAATCCGGCAGGGAAAGGTGCATGGGCGCGGGGCATCCGGGCGGATGCCGAAAAAAGGCGAAGGCCCGGATTATCGCACCAAGGCCGGGCCGTCGCGAGGGGCGGCCCGGGTGGCGGTGCCCGGCGCGCTACAGGCCGCTGCCCGCCGCCGCCGGCGGCATCAGGCCGAAGTGCTGCCAGATCGAGGCCGTCGCCATCCGCCC
>JAKLJX010000084.1 GCA_023150945.1 bacterium
CGCGGCCGCCAGTTTCTTGGCGTCCTCCTGTGCGTGCCTCGAATAGACAATCTGCCAACTCACCACTTAAGCCTCTTGGCACTCTTGCCAACAGGCTCGGCCATACCCTCCTTGATCGATTCGCGCATGCCGGGGATCGAGAGCAAATAGAGCGTTTCCTGAATGGCGTCCCAGTCTTCGGCGGATAGGAGAACCGCGCTGGTCCTCTTTCCCGCAATGTGGATAGGCTGATGTGATTCGGCTGCCTGGTCGATAAGGCGGTAAAGGTTGGCGCGAGCTTCGCTCGCGGTAAGGACTGCCATGTTCGCTCTCCTACAGGTAGAGTTGGCATGGTACGTTATTGCGTACGCCTCGTCAATGCGCCAATCAAGAGGCCCAACGTAGAAGTCACCGGCGCTGCGCGGCCTTATCGCGCAGCGTCCGTGTAGACTGCCGGGTTGGGGCTTGGCCATCCACGTAAGCGTCGAGAAGCCGGCGAATCATGCGTTGGTACTGAGTGTTATGCTTTGAAGCCTCCGACTTGAAGAATTCAATGCTCTTCTTGCTCAGAGCCAGAGTTACTTTCACGCCCTCTTCACGAAATGCCAGTTCTGCCGGCGAGGGGAGGAAGTCGGGAACCACCTGGACTTTGCCAAGGGGTTCATCGGTGTATTTAATTTTAGTTTCG
>JAKLJX010000085.1 GCA_023150945.1 bacterium
CGTGGCGCCACGCTGGAAGCGCTCGTGGCGGCCCTGAAGCGGGATGAATTGCAGGCCGCGTGCGCTCGGCTTGGGCTGCCCGACGACGGGCGCGACAAGCGGACGCTGACCGAACGGATTCTCGGCAATGGTCTGCCGGCGCGTGGTCGCGGTGGGCAGGTCAACTCGAAGACGGATCGGCGCATGAACGGACAGACCTCGGCGACGAATCAAGCCTTGGAAGGAAACCGCCAGCCGGGCACGCCCGTCAGCGGCGCCGCCGCCGCGAGCAGTCGCGCGCCTGGGACGCCCGCGGGCAGATCCCAAATGCCGTGGGGGCCGGACAACCTCCATCCGCTCTCGACGCTGAAGACCGAGCTGGTCTGGGAAGGCAAGTACGACGAGTACGGCAATCGCCGCGATGTGGACGTGGCTGGATGTGCCATGCCGCTCCAGACGATCGAGACGATCGATCAGCCGCGCAGCGAAGCGGCGGCCGCCGGCCAGCTCGCCCTGTTCGAGAAAAAGACCAAGCGCCTCGACGACTTCCGGAACATGCTCATCTGGGGCGACAACAAGCTCGCGATGGCGTCACTCTTGAAGGACTTTCGCGGCAAGATCGATCTGGTTTACATCGATCCGCCATTCGATGTTGGCGCTGATTTCACAATGGCTGTGCCGATCG
>JAKLJX010000086.1 GCA_023150945.1 bacterium
ACGTGCAAGCCGCGACTGATTTGATTGCAAAGCAAAACGCGATTGTCCCGCCGGATTCATCTGTACCGAAGGACTGCGCAGTTTTTAGCGGTGTGTGGGGAGGTGAGTGGCGCAATGGCGGCTACCGCTCTGTTCTCCGAGTTCTTTCAATAGACAGCAGTTGTGTTGTGGCTTACAGCATCAATGGATTGACCGGCAAGTCCAAGATCAGCGACGGGAAGCTGGAGGAATTTCTTTGCGTTCAAAGAACGGATGGGCGCTGCACGTTCAAGTATTCCGCTTCAGACGATACTCTCAGCGCGAACTATTGGAATCCATCCGGCGGGAAAAACTACGGCACGTTCACCCGGGTTAAGTGAAAAGCTATTGCAGGATTGCCTAACTCGGCAGTCCACACGGACGCTGCGCGATAAAGCCGCGCAGCGCCGGTTACCTAGGACGTTGAGGTTTTCCATATCACCGTATGGCTTTTTGTATGGGCTAGTGATACTCTGCGTCCATGGCTAAAACCCGCTTTGATTGGGATCCGGACAAGGACGCCGAGAATAATAGAAAGCACGGGGTTTCCTTCTCCCGTGCCCAATACGCCTTTGCGGACCCGCAGCGCGTGATAGCCAAGGACGAGGCGCACAGCCAAACCGAAGAACGGTTCTATTGTTTT
>JAKLJX010000087.1 GCA_023150945.1 bacterium
TTCCCCGCACCGGCAGCCACATAATCCCATCTGGCGACAAACCGCCGCCGGCAACGATGAAGTGCAGATGCGGATGATACGCCAAATCGCGCGCCCAGGTTTGCAGCACGCCGAAGAAGCCAAGCTGGCCGCCGACGAATTTGGGATCACGCGCCAGCTTCTGTAAGGCGGCGGCAGCCGTCTGGAAGAAGAGGCTGTAGATGAACGCTTGGTTGCTGCGCACCACGGCGTTGAGCGTATCCGGCAAGGTGATGGTGAGCATGAAGTACATCACCGGCAGCAGCAGCGCGCTCTGCATCTTGAGCCATTCATCGGCTTTGCCGTTGCCGCATTTTGGACAATGCCGATCCTGGCAGGAGTGATAACTGTAGCGATACTCCTGGCACGGCTCGCAGAGAAAGATTTCGCCGCCGAGTTCTTCGGTGCGGCAGGCTTGGATCTTCTGCATGACCGTGCGGTGACGCGGCGGCATGCGCACGCCGTGCTTCTCCAAGTAAGCGGGACCATATTGACGGAAGATGTCCGCCAGTTCAAGACGAGGTTGGTTGTTGCGCTTATAAACCCTCCATAAGGGCCCGTTAAAAAACAAAGTATACAATTCTGAAGGTGCTTAATTTCGGGGCTTGATTGTGTAATTCCATTCGC
>JAKLJX010000088.1 GCA_023150945.1 bacterium
TGATGGATGATTCCCCCCGACAAAAACTAATATGGAGGGCTGAATATAATCACGATGGAAGTTTCAATCCTTGTTTTGATGGATGATTCCCCCCGACCACTTCCGGTCTCGATATGAGAAGCTCGACAAGAGGTTTCAATCCTTGTTTTGATGGATGATTCCCCCCGACACTTTTTCAATTGCTACCAATGAAAGTTATAAAGAGTTTCAATCCTTGTTTTGATGGATGATTCCCCCCGACTAGAGCAACACGGAATTACCGGTTCGTTTCGCCTCGGGTTTCAATCCTTGTTTTGATGGATGATTCCCCCCGACATTTCGAAACGGAAAAAGAAGTTGACCCGGCGCTCGGTTTCAATCCTTGTTTTGATGGATGATTCCCCCCGACTGAAAAGACCATGATATTCTTGCGCCGGAACGGCAAGTTTCAATCCTTGTTTTGATGGATGATTCCCCCCGACTGAAACGTGGTTGCCGTTAACGAAGGCGCAAAAACGTTTCAATCCTTGTTTTGATGGATGATTCCCCCCGACGTATTTGCTTGGCCTGGCTTGGACTATCTTAATGAAGTTTCAATCCTTGTTTTGATGGATGATTCCCCCCGACGTTTTCGTTGCTTTCGAGCAGAAAT
>JAKLJX010000089.1 GCA_023150945.1 bacterium
ACACCGCGGCATTGGCCTGGGCGCCGGAATGCGGCTGGACGTTGGCGTAGTCGCAGTCGAACAGCGCCTTGGCCCGCTCGATGGCCAGGCGCTCGGCCACATCCACGTGCTCGCAACCGCTGTAGTAGCGCTTGCCCGGATAGCCCTCGGCATACTTGTTGGTGAACACGGTGTTCTGGATGGCCATCACCAGCGGACTGGCGTAGTTCTCGGAGGCGATCAGCTCAGCGTGGTCTTCCTGCCGTCGTTCCTCGCGCAGCACGGCTGCCGCCAACTCGGGATCAAAATCGGAGAGCGTCAGGGATGGGTCATACATGGGTGGGTCGTCCTGTGGTCTGAATTGTTCGGGTCCGGAACTCGATGCGGTCGGGGGCGTCGATGCCCAGCTTCATGCCGCTGCTTCCTGCGGCGTCGTTTCGGAGGGCGCTGCAGGGCCGTCCGATGCGGTCGGCGACAGCAGGTGGGCGAGGCGCGCCACGATGTCGTCGATCTGCGCTTCGTCGCAGACCAGCGGGGGCAGCAGCCGGATGGTGTTGTCGCGGGTCACCGTGATGAGCAAGTGCTGTTCGGCCAGGGCGCGCCCAACCAGCTCATTGCAGTTCCTGTTCAGTTCGATCCCCGCCATCA
>JAKLJX010000090.1 GCA_023150945.1 bacterium
CGAGCGGTCGCTACCGAGGGGAGTGTATGGACGCACCAGAGACGCCGAAGAACTACTTGACCGCGGACTATAGTATCAAGTCGTGGTTGCTGACGGTCGATCACAAGCGCATCGCCGTACTTTACCTCGTTTCGATCACGGCGATGTTCCTGCTCGGCAGTGCCTTCGCCGCCGGAATACGCCTGGAGTTGCTGACACCCCGCGGCGATTTGTTCACGTCCGATACCTACAACAAACTCTTCACGATGCACGGCATCGTGATGGTGTTCTTCTTCCTCATACCGTCGATTCCAGCCGTCCTGGGGAACTTCCTGGTTCCCATCATGATCGGAGCTCGCGATCTCGCCTTTCCGAAGATCAACCTGCTGAGCTGGTATATCTACGTCATCGGCGCGACGTTCGCGATGTTCGCGATGATCACCGGTGGCGTCGACACCGGTTGGACCTTTTACACGCCTTACAGCAGTTGGGTTTCGCACACCAACGTGACCGCGACAGCCATCGGCATCTTCATCACGGGGTTTTCGTCGATTCTGACCGGCCTCAATTTCATCGTCACCATACACCGGATGCGGGCTCCCGGGCTCACCTGGTTCCGTATGCCGCTATTCATCTGGG
>JAKLJX010000091.1 GCA_023150945.1 bacterium
GCGGTGCAGTTCCACGCCGGCGCGCGCGTAGATCTGCGCCTGGCGGTACAGCGGCGTGTGGTCGCAGTACTTGGCGACGAGCACCTGGGCCAGCATGCCGGCGCCGGCCATCACGCGCTCGATCGGCCGGCTCGGTGCTGCGGCCTGCCTGACGTCCTTGCAGCCGCTGCACGCCAGCTTCGGGCGCACGTGCCGCACGACGTGGAAGCTGCCGGGTTCGTAGTCCAGCACTTCGCTCACGTCCTGGCCGATCTCGCGCAGCGCCAGCCCGCAGGCCGGGCAGCCGCAGCCGGCTTGATGCCCCGCCGGCAGGTGCATGACGGTGCGCCGCGGCAGGTGCTCGGGCAACTCACGCAGGTTCGGCCGCGGCCGATACGCCCGCTTCTTGCGGTGTTCGTCGAGCGAGGCGACGTCGCTGGTGTCGGCCACGGCCCTCTCGGCGCCCACGATGGGCGCCACCTGGCCGCCGACCAACTCGAGTTGGGCGTGCTCCAGCCGCTCGCTGGAGCGGCCGTACTTCATGCGCCGCAGGTACGCGACCTCGACCTTGAGCTTGTCGATGGTCAGCCGCGCGAGCTTGAGCACTTCTTCGAAGCGCTGCACCTGGGCGCCG
>JAKLJX010000092.1 GCA_023150945.1 bacterium
TACTTGCGTAAACGTCAACGTCAACCGCATATTGTCCGGAATTATTTTGCTGGAGAAAGCGTACACTATGCAATGGAAAATTATTAATGTATTTAGTGGTCTTGGTAATAAGTTATGTGTATTCCGGCCCAAAACTGCCACCCGTTCCGGTGAAGGTTGCCACTGATTCCGGGCGAAAACTGCCACCCCTTCCGGCTGAAACCTGCCACCTGACCCCCACCTTGCCCGAACTTCACACTTTCTTCTGTTGATGGTGAACGCTTATCTTCCTCCTTTTTGCCAGTCGCATAACTGCTTAGGGAGGAAGTGCCATGCCAATGAGGAGAATCGCTATGGAAAAAGTCCGCGAAATCCTTCGGCTCAAAGAGCAATGTCGGTTGACCCAGCGTGCGATCGCACGCGCGCTGAATGTTTCCCGCCCCGTGGTCAAACACTATCTCGCACGACTCGCAGCCGCCGGCGTCGATTATGCCGCCCTGGATGCCATGAGCGATGACACCGTGATGACCATTCTGGAAGGCGGTCCAGAATTCACCTCGGAACGCTATCAGTTGCTGCACCCAAAGTTCGCAGCGTTCGCCACAGAACTCAAATCTCCCGGC
>JAKLJX010000093.1 GCA_023150945.1 bacterium
GGGTGGTGCCGCCGTTTACACGGAAGAACTGGGCGACGGTCATCTTGAGGTCGCCGAAGCGCGGCTTCGAATTCTTGGCGACTTCGTCGAGGTCGATCATGGTCTGCACGGTGCCCTTGCCGAAGCTGGCTTCGCCGAGGATGGGCGCGCGGCCATAGTCCTGCAGCGCGGCGGCGAAGATCTCGGAAGCAGAGGCGGAGGCGCGGTTGATGAGCACCGCCATCGGGCCGTCCCAGGCGACGCCGGCGCGCTCGTCGCTCTCGACGCCGATCTGCCCGTCGGGGCGGCGCTGCTGCACCACCGGGCCCTTGTCGATGAACAGGCCGGTGAGCTCGACCGCCTCGCGCAGCGAGCCGCCACCGTTGTTGCGCAGGTCGATGAGGAGGCCGTCGACCTTGTCCTTGCGCAACTCGTCCACCAGGCGAGCCACGTCACGGCTGGCGCTGCGGAAATCCTTGTCACCGCGGCGGCGGCCTTCGAAGTCTTCGTAGAACGCGGGCAGCTTGATGACGCCGATCCGGCGGGCGGAAAGGCCCTCGCCGAGCTTGATGACCGACTTGCTGGCGGCCTGCTCCTCGAGCTTGATCTTGTCACGG
>JAKLJX010000094.1:0-330 GCA_023150945.1 bacterium
TCGTGCCCGCGTCCGGCGGGTCTGATGCGAGCGGGGTGCGCGGCAAGGACGTGTGCGCCTGCAACCAGCTGCTCGACGGGCTTGCCCGGGTTCGGCTCGGCCGGCGCTTCGATGAGAACGGCGCGGTCGCGGCCACGGGGAAGGTCATCCCCAAGGCGCTGGCGGCGCTGGAACAGATCATCCAGCGGCAGGCGACGAGCGGGCGCTCGCTGGGCACCGGCGACGAGCTGGCGAGCTGGATCAGCACGACGGCGGCGCAGCCCGGGGCCGACGTTGTGCGCACCGCGTGCGAGGCGATCGCCCGGGCCGTGGCGGACGCGGTGGAACGTT
>JAKLJX010000094.1:340-583 GCA_023150945.1 bacterium
CCCATCACGCTGCCGTCGGTGACGGGCTGCCCATCGCCCGCGCCGGTCGCGGGCGCGTGGATGATGGCGCCGGGCACTTAGAATCCGTCGCTCACTGCTCACTGCTCACTGCTCACTGCTCACTGCTCACTGCTCACTGCTCACTGCTCACTGCTCACGGCACGATCCTCACCATGCACCAGCTTCCTCCCGATCGATCAACTCTTCTAACCGAGCAGCGAAACCCCGCCTCGATGAACCTGC
>JAKLJX010000095.1 GCA_023150945.1 bacterium
CGCGACGATCACGCTCGCCGCGAGCACGACGACGCCCTGGAGCTCCCAGTCCCGCGAGCGCTTGCCCTTCGCCGACAGGTGCCGCCAGCGATCCCCGAGCGTCTCCGCGAGGCCGCCGCAGCCGCAGATCCACGTGCAGAAGCGCTTGCCGTGGTTCCGCGCGAGCAGCGGGATCGCGACGAACGTGCCGACGAGGCCCGCGCCGACGAAGCTCCAGACGATCCACGCGGGGTCGCCGTCGTACCACCAGAAGAACGTGTTGAAGAACAGCGGGAACGGTTGATAGAGGCCCCACGCGCGCCACGCGTATTTCACCGACAGCGCCTGCACCGCGACGAGGTTCACGATCACGAAGAAGCCGACCTGGAACGCGAGCAGCGACGCGTAGCGCCACGTCTGGTAGCGCTTGTCCTTCGCGACGCCGCGCTCCTTCACCTTCGTCGTCGTCACCATCGGCTCGCCCGACTGGGGCGCGAAGGGGCTCGAGGCGCCGTGTTTCGGGTCGTAGTCGAAGGCGCGATCCTTCGGCGCGAGCTTGTTCGCGAGATCGTCGAGGAAGACGCCGCGGAACGGTCCGTCGG
>JAKLJX010000096.1 GCA_023150945.1 bacterium
GACTTCTTCCGCGAGGCGCTGATCGACGCCGACGGCTCCATCGTCGAAACCACCGGCGAATGCAAAGAAGGCTTGGGTCTGTCCTATGACGGACGCTGGGGCTACCACCCGCTGATCGTGTCGCTGTCCAACACCGGCGAGCCGCTGTACGTGGTCAACCGCCCGGGCGAGCGTCCGTCGCATGAAGGCGCCGCCGGTTACCTGGACCGTGCCGCGGCGCTGTGCCGGGAGGCGGGTTTTCGCAAAATCACCTTCCGCGGCGACACGGACTTTTCGCAGACCGCGCATCTGGACCGCTGGCACGGTCAGGGCATCCGCTTCATCTTCGGGTACGACGCCGTGGCCAGCTTGAAGCAACGCGCCGACGAACTGCCGGAAACGGCGTGGAAACCGCTGCCGCGCGGTGAGCATCGCCCAGCGCCGGACGGTTCCGCGCTCCCGCGGGCGCGGCCCGAGAATGTCAAGGAGCGGATCGTGGTCGAGAAAGGTTTTGAGAACCTGCGGCTGCTGGCGGAGGAGGTGGCGGAGTTCGAGCATATGCCGCAGGCCTGCCGGCGCTCGTACCGCATGGTCGTGG
>JAKLJX010000097.1 GCA_023150945.1 bacterium
TAGGGCGTGCATCAAAGCGTCAGATCTTCCATGGGAGATCTGATATTCCTATTATTTATGCAAAACTCAATAAGTGGATGCTTCTTGGATGGGCTAACAAAAATACTTTTTGAACGGCTTTTCGACAGGTTGGATGACTAAGATGGTTAACGAAGCTCCAGATAATGTTCTACAAGACGTTCCGATTGATTTTTGGCTCGTTTGGTTGTTCGTGTTCGGTCAGATGGTGTTTTTCGTCTCGGGCGTTATAGATGGCCGTTATCAGCTTTGGTACTTAATCGCTGGAAGCGTGGCGCTGATTGTCATTCTCTGGTTTCATCGCCGTCAGACCAAATGGGTTTGGCCCGGCGCGCCCTGGAGAGGAGTTCAAATGGCAGTGACGAGCCTCATCACGGGCTTCATCTTCTTTGTGGCGGTGTGCTTGTGGAACTCATCGCTCAATTCGAAGGTTTTTACGTGGGGCACTGGAATCGGACTCATTGTGCTTTGCAAAGTTCTTCATGCGGTGAATGTTATTTATTTTTCAAAAAGAAAATACGCACTGGCCTGCACAGCTCAGATTCGGGCTGTGGC
>JAKLJX010000098.1 GCA_023150945.1 bacterium
GGTGGGCGAGAAGTTCTACCAAGCTGTGTCGGTGAGCCCCTTCCATCAAAACAAGGATTGAAACTCAACGGCCGCAGAACCAGTGCACACAAGCGCAGGAGTCGGTGAGCCCCTTCCATCAAAACAAGGATTGAAACTCAACGCGGATTTTTCCCGAATGCGTGGTCGTACGAGTCGGTGAGCCCCTTCCATCAAAACAAGGATTGAAACCCAAATACAAACAGAGGAAAGGGCGTGCAACATGAAGTCGGTGAGCCCCTTCCATCAAAACAAGGATTGAAACTCAAGTTCTCTGTATGGAACGCTACGTCTAACCATAGTCGGTGAGCCCCTTCCATCAAAACAAGGATTGAAACACTGATCAGTTGATTAGTGCATTACGTTCGATAGGATGTCGGTGAGCCCCTTCCATCAAAACAAGGATTGAAACAAACATCTGAAGTAGAATATGCCCAATCAATAACCCGTCGGTGAGCCCCTTCCATCAAAACAAGGATTGAAACGCATGCTTGGCGGTCTGAGATGTGGCCAAAAAACCCGTCGGTGAGCCCCTTCCATCAAAACAAGGAT
>JAKLJX010000099.1 GCA_023150945.1 bacterium
GCCTCGATGTAATCGATGTCGGCGGGGGCGAGGTTGGCCTGCGCGAGCGCGCTTCGGATGACGGCCTGCTGCGACGGGCCGTTGGGCGCGGTGAGGCCGTTGGAGCGGCCATCTTGGTTGACCGCCGTGCCCCGGATCAGCGCGTGGATGCGGTCGCCGCGCTCTTGAGCGGTGGACACACGCTCCAGCACGACCACGCCGCAGCCCTCGCCGCGCACGTAGCCGTCTGCGGCGGCGTCGAAGGTCTTGCAGCGGCCATCGGCGGCGAGCATGTTCGCCCGGGCGAAGGCGTTCGTGGCCTGGGGCGAGAGCAGGAGGTTGACGCCGCCGACGATGGCGCAGCGGATCTCCCCGGCGCGCAGGGCCTGGCAGGCGAGGTGCAGCGCCACCAACGACGACGAGCAGGCCGTGTCGACGGCGACGGACGGCCCGCGCAGGTCGAGGAGGTAGCTCAGGCGGTTGGCGGCGATGCTGTGGGCGTTGCCCGTGCCGCTGTAGGCGTCGGCGCGCTCGGGGTCGGCGAGGCTGATGAGCGCGTAGTCGCTCGACGCGATGCCGATGAACAC
>JAKLJX010000100.1 GCA_023150945.1 bacterium
CGCCGCCCGAAGCCCCGATAAGGGTGTCCAAAAACTCGCGCGCCGTCGCGAACCGATCCGTCCGCTCGCGGGCGAGAGCCTTCGCGATCACCTTCGCGAGCGCCTCCGAAACCGCCGGGTTGTGCGCCCGGATGTCCTCCGCGTCCTTCATGCAGATGTTCACAATCACCTGCTCGTACGTCGCCCCCGAGTGCGGCGGCCTCCCCGAAAGGCACTCGTACACAATCGCCCCCACCGACCAAAGATCAGCCCGCCCGTCGATATCGTTCAGCGCCTGAGCCTGCTCGGGGGCCATATAGAAAGGCGTCCCGAGCACCGTGCCCTCGCGGGTCAACGTCTTCGCGGGCACCTCGCCGAAACGCTGCACCTTTGAAATCCCAAAATCGAGCACCTTGGCGAAGTCGTTGTCGTCGTCCCGGTCGACCAAGAAAATATTGTCGGGCTTGAGATCGCGGTGAATGATCCCCGCCTCGTGGGCTCGGTGAAGGCCCCTCAGGATTTGCGCCGTAATCCGCAGGGCCTCGGGGATCTCGAGCCGGCCGCAGCGCTTGATGCGATGCCCCAGA
>JAKLJX010000101.1 GCA_023150945.1 bacterium
TGCGGCGGAGAGTGAGCACGCTGCAGAATGCGGGGGGAGTGAAGTAGACTATAATGCGATTGTAAGGAGGCCGCATGAGATCCATTGGCGTCCCTGAGCTGGTAATCATTCTGGGCATCGCCGTGCTGCTGTTTGGCGGGCGGAAGATTCCGGAAGTGGCCAAGGGCTTGGGAGAAGGCATTCGCAACTTCAAGAACGCCTTGAAGAGCGAGGACAAGGCGGAAGAGAAGAAGCAGGCGTAAGCGGCCTTGCATGCCCGCCCCATCGCAATTTGAGGGGCGCGAGCGACAACACAATATCCGAAAGAAAGACTCCGCGGGGGTTTTCGATTGTCTGGAGGGTAGAACAACCGGTACGAAACTACTTCTTCTTGGGCGGGACGATGGCGTCCTTGCACGCCTTGGCGATGCGGAACTTCACCACCTTCTTGGCGGGAATCTTGATCGCTTCGCCGGTGGCGGGGTTGCGGCCCATGCGCGCCTTGGTGTCGCGCAGGACGAGCTTGCCCAAACCGGGGAGGGTGAACATCTTGTTCTTCTTGGTTTCGGCGATGGCGACC
>JAKLJX010000102.1 GCA_023150945.1 bacterium
CATCGCTCGAGACATTTTCCGCTTCCGCTTCGTACGAGGTCAGCACGCGGTGACGCAGAACGTCGGGCGCAATTTCTTTGACATCGTCGGGAATCACAAAACCGCGTCCGTGCAAAAAGGCGTGCGCGCGCGACGCTTCAATCATGTAGATGCCCGCGCGGGGCGACGCGCCAAAGGCGATAAGCGGTTTCAAATGCGCGAGACCGTAATCGGCGGGCTTGCGCGTGGCTACGACGAGGTTCAACACATAATCTTTCAGCCGTTCGTCCACGTACACTTCTTTGACCAATTTACGCGCGTTCAAAATCGTTTCGGGCGCGACGACGCTGCGGGCGTGCGGTTTGTGCGCGCCGGTCATGCGGTCGAGCATGTCGCGTTCGTCCGCGCGCGCGGGATAGTCCACCAAAAGTTTGAACATGAAACGGTCTACTTGCGCTTCGGGCAGCGGATACGTGCCCTCTTGCTCGATTGGGTTTTGCGTCGCCATCACCATGAAAAGTTCGGGCAATTTATCCGTTTTGGACGCAATCGTGATTTGGCGTTCCTGCATCGCTT
>JAKLJX010000103.1 GCA_023150945.1 bacterium
AAAGTTCTTCATTCATGTGAACGTCATCTCGGATTTGTTTAAGAAGAAATTTCTGGCCTATTTGCAGGAGGCGTATGATGACGATGAATTGAAGTTTGTCGGCAAAACCGCGGCCTTAGAATCACCCGAAGCTTTCAAGGAACTGAAGGCAAGATTGTACGCGAAGAAATGGGTGACGTATTGCAAAGCACCATTCGGCGGACCGGAGCAAGTGCTCAACTATCTGGCCGGCTACACGCATCGGGTCGCGATTTCCAACCATCGCCTGATCAAGATCGAAGAGGGGAAGGTCGTTTTCAAGTGGCGCGATTACCGCGATGGAAAAACCAAGGTGATGCGCTTGGAGGCGTTTGAGTTTATCCGGCGATTCTTGTTGCACGTGTTGCCCGGCAACTTTTACAAAATCCGCTATTATGGCATTTGGAGCAGCCGTAACCGCAAGACCAAGCTCAAGCGCTGCCAGGAGATCTTGGGAGCGGCAACGGCTCAGCAGGCGCCATCAACGCCGGCGTTCAATTGGGAAGAGTGGCTTTTTGAGTTGACGGGCA
>JAKLJX010000104.1 GCA_023150945.1 bacterium
ATGGGAGTCGGTAACACCTGAAGTCGGTGACCTAACCGCAAGGGAGGAGCTGCCTAAGGTGGGACTGGTGACTGGGATGAAGTCGTAACAAGGTAGCTGTAGCGGAAGCTGCGGCTGGATCACCTCCTTTCTAGGGAGACCAGGGGTAGCAGTGAACAGAGTTTACTACTATTCCTAACGATCCCAAGGTTAATGCCCTAAACAACAGGGACCTTGTTTTATTTATCTCTCTCCCTCTCCTTCCTGTCACTCTTTACTTGTTAAGGGGTAAAAAGTTAAAAAGTTTCTGGGCCTGTAGCTCAGTCGGTTAGAGCATCCCTCTGATAAGGGGAAGGTCAGTAGTTCGAGTCTACTCAGGCCCACCTCTTATGAGCGGGGATGTAGCTCAGATGGGAGAGCGCCTCCCTTGCACGGAGGAGGTCAGGGGTTCGAATCCCCTCATCTCCATAGAGATGATTTGACAGGTTGGTTGAGAAGCAGTAAGATGTAACTCAATTAATAGGTCGGACAAACTAAATTATATGTATCTATCTATTTTGATGA
>JAKLJX010000105.1 GCA_023150945.1 bacterium
GAGGAGGAAGGCGGCGACATCGCGCTTGGCGAGGGCTTGCTCGAGGGCTTCGAGGTCGCCGAAGGGGATTTCGATATGCTTCTTGAGGACGGCTTCGAAGGGCTCGCGGTAGAGGCCTTTGGCCATGCAGGCGAGGGCGCCGAGGGTTGTGCCGTGATAGCCGCCTTCGGCGTAGGCGATTTTGGTTTTGCCGGTGACGGCGATTGCGGTTTTGAGGGCGCATTCGACGGCTTCGGCGCCGCTGTTGCACAAGAACGCGGTTTCGAAGGCGCCGCTCGTGGCGGCGACGAGCTTTTCGGCGAGGGATCCCGCGAAGGGATTGAGGCATTCGTGAAAGATGCTGGGGGCGTCGCCGCGGAGGTGCTCTAGGATGGCGGCTTTGATGCGGGGCGGGTTATGGCCGAGGTTTAGGCTGCCGAAGCCTGCGAGGAAGTCGTCGTAGGCGGTGCCGTCTTCGTCTTCGATGGAGGCGCCCTCGGCGCGGACGAAGCGCGTGCCCCTTCCGGTGAGCTCGAGGAACCGGCCGAGGGCGGGGTTT
>JAKLJX010000106.1 GCA_023150945.1 bacterium
GCGCTTGTTGAAGCGCATCAACAGGAGCAGGAACGGGACGGCCCAGTGGAACACGATCAGGCCGATGGCGATGACTCCCCAGCCGCCGTGGAGGCGGTGGATGAACCAGGGAATTTCGTGCGGCAGGTTGCCGGACCAGATGATGAGGAACTGCGAGAAGCTCGTGTAGGCCCACAGCATCGTGAAGGCAAGCATTAGGTTGCCGATGTCGTGGAAGTGGTTCGGCCGGACCAGGCCCTTCATGGGGGCGTGTTCCATCAACATCCACAGGCAGAGGGTAACGACGGAAAGCGTGGAGAGCACCTGGCCAACCATGAAGATGACGCCGAAGATGGTGGAGTGCCAGTGCGGGTCGAGCGACATGGCCCAATCGAGCACGGCGAAGGTGACTGTGAGGGCGAAGACGACCACGCCGGGGCCGCTGATGTTGTTCAGGCGGCGTTTGGCATCGGCGTCGCCGGCATCCTGTTTGGCGGTGAGGCGGTTGAGGACGTAAACGAAGATGCCCCAGACGGCGAAGTAAAACACGGCCCGGC
>JAKLJX010000107.1 GCA_023150945.1 bacterium
GCGGGCGACACCACTACCGGCGGCACACGCGCGATGCGCAAGAGTTTCATAGACTTTCCTTTCGTTGTTTGGATGCGACACGGTGCAAGTCAACTGGTCTCAATGCAACAGGTTCATCTTTCTCGTTGCCACGAACTCCCCGGCGCGCAGGCGGCAGAAATAGACTCCGCTGGGATGCCCGCCGCTTCTCCAGTTCACTTGATAACGGCCGGCCGGCTGCCAGCCATCCACCAAGCGGGCGACTTCCTGGCCGAGCATATTCAATATCACCAACTGCACCAGCGCTGCCTCGGGCAGATCATATTGAATCGTGCTGGCGGGATTGAATGGATTCGGATAGCTCGGATACAGGGCAAATGCCGGCGTGCCGCCGGCATGCCGCTCTTCCTCCACCCATGGCTTGGCCAACGGCACCAGATCAACAAAATTGTCCTGGATGAAAAATGGTGAAGCTGAGCCTTCTGTCCACAATCCCAAAATGCGTGTGCCACCAGCAATGCTGCGTGTGGTGAATGCCGGATATGAAGACGGCCCCGGC
>JAKLJX010000108.1 GCA_023150945.1 bacterium
CGACGAGCAATTCTTTCACGCACATGGCCCCGCGCAACTGGCTGTTCTTGGCGAGCGTCACTTCCGCGTTCGGCGCGTTGAAACTCCCCAACAGATAAGCCTCTTTGCCGAAGCTCACCGCTGAGCTTTGCAAGGTGTTGAAGGTCACCAGCTCGCTGTCGCCTTCGCCGTTCGGCAACAGGCGAATCTCAATCTCTTTGCCGAGATAGAGATTGCTCACAACATTCAGCGTGATCGGCGCGCCGCTGCTCAAATCGATTTCGATCACTGCCGTCGTTGTCGTGCTGCTGTTGTATTGGAGGCTGGTGAAATATAATCGCCGCTGGCGAGCTGCAGCGTGCCGAAGCTGTTGAGCGTTACGTTGTTGTATGAGCCGGGCGCAAGCGAGAGCGTGCCGTTTTGCGGCACCGTTTTGTTCTGCCCGCCGGCTGAGTAACTCAAGCTTGGCAAGGGTTCGGTAGCCACCGGCTCAACGCTCGGCGTGCCGTTGATCGTGCCGGAGTTGCTGATGCTCGTCGCGGAAGTCAC
>JAKLJX010000109.1 GCA_023150945.1 bacterium
GTGGGGCGAGAGGAAGCTTGTTGCGTTTGAGCCGATGATTCCGTTGCGGGCGAGGCGAGCAAAGCAACGGCAACAGCGAACCACAGAAGAATGCGGGAAAGAGGCCGCGCCCACCGGCGCGATGCCGGGCGAGGTTGCTCCTGCATGAGTACTCTCCTTGCAGCTTCAGTCAGAAAGGCCGCCCCATTCAGGGGCAGGTGAGATGAATTCTATCGAATCTGGGATGATCGCTCAAATGGAGACGTCACCCGGTACCTGAGCAGATTCGCGCAGGACGACAAAATGTGAGCTTCGCTTTTTCCGACCAGTGCATGCTGTAACGTTGTCGTACGAACTTGAAAATGAATCTTTTCCATCGGTTGGGCGTGGCGAGCAGTTGGCGATCTTCTTTGAGTTTCAGACTTTTCGCGTTACGAGGCAGTTTTTCCAACTCAACAATGCAGCAACCGCCCGGGCGCTGGTGTATTCCGATGGAAACAGACTGCGTTGTCATTCCAAGCTGCTCCACCGGCACTGCAGCCC
>JAKLJX010000110.1 GCA_023150945.1 bacterium
TCTGCGCAAGCAGTTAAAAGCCATCAAGAAAGAGCTTGGCGAAGAAGAAGATGAGATGGAGGAAGTCGACGAATTCCGCCGCCAGATCAAAGCCGCCAAGATGCCCGAAGATGTCGAGAAAGAAGCCCTCAAAGAACTCACGCGACTTTCGCGTATCCCCCCACAATCTGCCGAGTATACGGTCTCTCGGACCTACATCGAATGGATGATCGATCTGCCTTGGTCTGTGACGACCGAAGATTCCCTTGAGATCAGGCGCGCACGCGAGATCCTCAACGAAGATCATTACAGCCTCGACAAGATCAAGCGACGGATCTTGGAGTACCTCGCCGTGCGTAAACTCAAAAATGATATGCGTGGGCCGATCTTGTGCTTTGTTGGGCCTCCCGGGGTCGGCAAGACCTCGCTTGGCAAATCGATTGCGCGGGCGATGGGACGGAACTTTGTGCGCGTTGCGCTTGGCGGCGTCAAAGACGAAGCCGAGATCCGTGGACATCGCCGAACCTATGTCGGCGCTCTGC
>JAKLJX010000111.1 GCA_023150945.1 bacterium
CCATGCCGCCGAGCTGGAGCTGCGCGTCGCCGAGCGCACCGCGGAGTTGAAGCAGGCCAACGCAAGGCTGGCCGGCATCTTCCGCTCGGCAATGGATGCGTTCGTGGTTTTGGACACGTCGCGCCGCGTCCTGATTTTCAATCCCGCGGCCGAAAAGATGTTCCGCTGCAGCGCCGCGGAAGTGGCCGGAGAGCCGGTGGACCGGCTGCTTGCCCCCGAGCTTGCCGCGCTCCTCGAGCATTACATCACCTCGTCCGGCAGCCCCGCGCAGATGTGGCTACCCGACGGGCTGCACGCGCGCCGCAAGAGCGGCGAGTTGTTTTTGATCGAAGGGTCGCTGTCACGCGCCGCGTCCGGATCCGGCGATCTGTTCACCATCATCCTGCGCGACATCAACGAACTCGAGCACTTGCTCAGCCAGAACGTGTATCTGCGGCAGGAAATCCAGTCGGAGCTGAACTTCGAGGAGATTGTCGGCGCTTCGCCGGCGATTGAACGTGTCTTCCAAAGTATCGAA
>JAKLJX010000112.1 GCA_023150945.1 bacterium
TTGGGTGATGGCAACCAGGGGACGACCTTGTTTCCGCCCGAACAAATAGATGAAGCTCCTGCCGCCGAAGCAAGCGCTTTTGCTCTTGTTCAACATGAAGGGCGTGGTCACGCGTCCGCTCTTTTTTCTGATCGAAATTCATGAATTTTGTTGCAGCATATCTAAATTCTATTATATTTGGTGTCGTCTTTTGACGCGGCGTGAGGCACATGTCGAGATCAACATTGCATTCCCGTATGTGCCTTCTTTCTGCTCTCCACTTGCTGCTCTGTTTCTTCATCAGGGATCCACATTCCGTATTAGCGGCTTGGCGGGGCTACGACCAATGTTGTTGGCATGCTGCCAGAAACGATGAGTCCCTCCGTGAATGCTCCATCGTTGCCTTTGGGTCAGACCACGTATTGCCCTTCCCAGAATCACGCCCAGTTCAAGTGCCCATGTGGCTTTGCCGCAACAGCATTCCATATTCTCCTGCCATCTTCCATTGAGGAGTCGTTTGCACATGTGATTGTGA
>JAKLJX010000113.1 GCA_023150945.1 bacterium
GATCGATGAATTTCGCCGCATCGTCGCGGGAAAATCCGAACGTCGTTTGCGTGAGGTCGTTCGTGCCGAACGAGAAGAACTCCGCCTCTTCCGCAATCCGATCGGCAGTCACCGCCGCGCGCGGCAGTTCGATCATGGTGCCGACCAGATAGGAGAGCTTCACGTTGCAGCGCTTCATGGTCTCGGTTGCGACTTCGCGCACCAAATCCTTCTGCGCCTTCATTTCCGACACCATCCCCACCAGCGGAATCATGATTTCAGGCACGATCTTCGCGCCTTCCTTTGCCAACTCGCAGGCTGCCTCCATGATCGCCCGCGCCTGCATGCGCGTGATTTCCGGCATGGTGATGCCGAGACGGCAACCGCGTAGGCCCAGCATGGGATTGAACTCGTGCAACTCCTCCACCCGCGCCAGCAGCCGTTTCTTCTCTTCGAGCACCGACGCGGCGCCGCCGGTCAGTTCCAGTTGGGCGATCTCCACCATCAGGTCTTCGCGCTTCGGCAAGAACTC
>JAKLJX010000114.1 GCA_023150945.1 bacterium
CATCCTCCCTCCTCCCTACTTCCGGTGCAAGCGGGCACATGGGTAACAGAATAGACCGGGCACATGGGTAACACTTCATGGCCGGTCCGGTCTTCGGTTTTGCGGTTGTGGAGAACGGAAGGAGCCCGTAGGGCGACTGGAGTTCTCCACAACCGCGCGCGCGGCGCGCGCGGCGGCCCGGTCCCGGCGAGTGGCCGGGCGGTAGGCCAGCAGCGTGCGGGTGTGACTGTCGAACAGCCCCAGGGCGACGGGACCGAAGCAGACGCGCCAATGACGATCACTGACCGCCTCGAGCCCCACCGGCTCGCCTACCAGGGCTTCGCTCAGATACACACAGCCGCCCTGCCACTTGATCTCGCCGCTGGTCCGCACCCGGCGGACTTCAACATGCGCGGGATAGACGATCTCCGGCAGGACCGCGGGATACGCCCGGGGCGAGGGGCCGTACCACTGGGCGGGCACCGTATCGTTCAACGCCTCATGCGGGCGCTCGGTGTTGAAGATCCGCC
>JAKLJX010000115.1 GCA_023150945.1 bacterium
AGCTTCTTCGGCCGGTATTTTTGCAGCGCAATCTCGACGAATTTCTTGCCGAACGAGCCGGTGCCGCCGGTGAGCAGAACGTTTTTGTCACTCCAGTTCATGTCGCCTCTCACAGTGGAATGAATAGGCCATAAGACACTCAATGCCAGAATCAAATTCCAACTTTCTTGAACAGGAACGAACAGAGCAAGCAGAGAAGAGAATCTCTGTTATCTCGGTTTGCTCCTGTTCAAGCTCTTATGCGGATTAGTACTACAACGTCAAGTATACACTGTCTTCTTTAAAAGGCCGGCTTGCCCTCGTTGGGGCTATTTGTCTGTGCAAGAGAATTCAACGTGACGTTGTAGTAATAGGTACAATTTTCAAGAGAACTGCTTTTCGACAGGATGACAGGATTTACAGGATTTCAGAGAAATCATGTTGATTCTGCTATCGTGTTAAGGATCAAGGCTGCCGGGAAGCTGCGCCAGTTTTCAGTTTGTCTGAAATCTGGCGCAGCTTTTTCAGTC
>JAKLJX010000116.1 GCA_023150945.1 bacterium
AGGGTTCCTTCATTTCAAATGTCGAAGCGCTGGCCTTTGGTGCCGCCGATGAGTTGTATGCCATCCGGTGGCCATCTTCTTCGCCCAATTTGTATCGCGTCAATCTCGAAAATGGCGAAGCGACACTCATTGGATCCACTGGTGTTGCTGATCTCATCGGCATGTCGTTTGATCCGGTCAGCGGGACTCTGTATGCCTCACGCGGCTCGGGGACCGATGAGATTTACACTGTGAACGCTTCAACCGGCGCCGCAACACTGGTGGGAACCACCGGCCTGTCCAGCTCGATCCCGGACATTGCATTCGATCAAGCGGGAGCTTTGTACGGAGTCACGTCTTTTGAGGGACCGGCACCCTGGAGCTTGATTACCATCAATCCCACAACCGCAGCCGGCGCAGTGGTGGGACCACTTGGCATCGCAAATGTTAGTGGACTCACGTTTGTGCCGCCGCGGCAGAGCGGCGGGCAGATTGCTGTGCATCCCTCGCATGCTGAATTCGGCAACGT
>JAKLJX010000117.1 GCA_023150945.1 bacterium
GTCGCCATTTCCAGCCTGGCTATCGCCTTCCTCGGGTTCATCGTCTGGGGCCATCACATGTTCACCACCGGCCAGTCGGTGTACACGGGGATGATCTTTTCCATCCTCAGCTTCGCCGTGGCCATTCCCTCCGCCGTCAAGACGTTCAATTGGACGGCCACCCTGTACCGGGGCTCGCTCTCGTTCGAAGCGCCGATGGTCTATGCCCTTTGCTACCTCGGCCTGTTCACCATCGGCGGCCTCACCGGGCTGTTCCTCGCCACCCTGGGCACCGACGTTCACGTCCATGACACCTACTTCGTGGTCGCGCACTTCCATTACATCATGGTCGGAGGGGCCATCCTCGGCTACCTCGGAGGACTGCACTTCTGGTGGCCGAAGATTACCGGGAAAATGTACCCGGACGGAATCGCCCGAACCGCGGCGATCATAGTGTTCATCGGCTTCAACCTGACCTTCTTCCCCCAGTTCGTGCTCGGCTACATGGGTATGCCGCGCCGTTACCACT
>JAKLJX010000118.1 GCA_023150945.1 bacterium
ATGAAGAAATAAGCAATGGCAAGGTCATAACTTTCATAATACCGAAACGTGGCGTGTATAGCCAGGCGATGACGTTGGATGGGTTTTCATTTTTTTCCAGAGTATTATTGGAATTGTTGCGTTATCTAATTTCGACTCAGCGAATTAATATAATTTTAAGTTTGAACAATGTGGAATTTCTAGCAGATGCAGGAGAAGGGATAATTTGGGGAATCAAACGTGAAGCAAGGATGTTGCAAGGCGATCTTAAGTGCATAAATCCCCACTCAAATATATTGAGGGTGTCTGAGATAATGGGTAATAGCTACTTTGATCTATATCCTACAGCCGTAGAGGCCATACAAGCTTTTATGATAACTTTATGAAACCCAAAAATAGATGCTGTACTTTCTCACTTATTCAAACCGCCGCACGGCCGAAGATACTTATCGCGACATAGACACCCGTCTGCGCCGCGATTCCACCGGCGTTTTTCTGCCCGAAGGCCTGTATCGCGCCCGTTT
>JAKLJX010000119.1 GCA_023150945.1 bacterium
GATCCCAACCCGGATGTGGAGGGCAAGATGGTCTCGCGCTGCGGGGGATTCCTTCGCGACGTCGATCTCTTCGATGCGTCTTTCTTCGGCATCTCGCCGCGCGAGGCGGTCCACATGGATCCGCAGCAGCGCTTGCTGATCGAGGTCTCGTGGGAGGCTCTCGAGGCGGCCGGGCTCAGCCCGCGGCGCCTGATGAACAGCGCGACGGGTGTCTTCATCGGCATGTGCTCGAGCGACTACCAATCGTTCTCGATCGAGCGCGGCCTGACGGACGCTTACACGGGCACGGGCAACGCTCACAGCGTCGCGGCGGGCCGGCTCTCGTATTTGCTCAACCTGCGCGGGCCGAGCTTTGCGGTCGACACGGCGTGCTCGTCGTCGCTTGTCGCGGTGCATCTGGCTTGCCAGAGCCTTCGCTCGTCGGAGTGCAATCTTGCGCTTGTGGGCGGCGTAAACCTCGTCCTAAAGCCCGACGGCTCGATTTATTTCAGCCGCATTCGGG
>JAKLJX010000120.1 GCA_023150945.1 bacterium
ATCAAGATGGACGTGAGCAGCGGCTCGATCACGCTCAACGTATTGACGAAGGCCTTTTTTGACAAGGACACGGAGTTTCGCATCACGCCCGGCGGCGAATCGGCCAGCGATCAGATCGCGCTCAACAGCCTGCAAACGGTTGATCTCAGCATTGGCAAGGAGAGCTACATTCTCGGCTGCATTACGGCGCCCAACGCCAAAGTCGTGCTGAACAACAATACGCAATTCCGCGGCAGCATTATCGCGAAGTGCCTCACCGTGCAGCGGGATTGTCTATTCTATCACCATGATTCGCCAGGCGCTTTGCCTGGACCGGGCAATTTGCCCAAGAGTGCCGCCGATGAAGCCGGCGACGACGTGATGGTGACGAGCTACGAACTGGCACAAAACTATCCCAATCCGTTCAATCCCAGCACCACCATTCGCTTTGCCCTGCCGGAAGCGGGTGAGCTTTCGCTGGCGATTTACAACACTGCCGGCCAGCTCGTGCGCCTGCTGGC